>CAYUFN010000018.1:13682-29487 GCA_964443965.1 uncultured Hyphomonas sp.
GCTAGGAGATGCATTGCGCGTTATGGCGAAGGAAAACCGTGATTTGCGCATGTCCGCCGCCGAGAAAAAAGCTGCTGCGCTACCCGCCAAGCTGACGGTTCCAATGATCCTGTTCTTCCTGCCCGTTTTGTTCATCGTGGTGATTGGGCCAGCGGTGATTAAGCTACAGGCAAATGCTGCTGCACGTGGCGAGGGCGGCTAAGGCCTATTCCGCCACAGCTGATTTTACGTTTTGATAGGCCGTGAGCGCGCGCGCGCGACCTTCTTTATGGTCCACGATTGGCAGCGGATAAGTTACCCCAAGTTCCACACGTGCGGCCGCAAGTTCAATTGGGGGCGCCGTCCAGGGGCTGTGAATATACCTCGTCGGCAGCCCGGCAAGCTCGGGGCAGTACTTGCGCACATAGTCGCCAGTCTGGTCAAACTTTGGCCCTTGTGTAATCGGATTAAAGGCACGGAAATAAGGTGCCGCATCGGCACCAGAGCCTGCCGTCCACTGCCAACTGGCCGCATTTGAAGCCGGATCAGCATCGACCAGCGTGTCCCAGAACCATTTTTCACCAAGCTGCCAGGGTAATAACAAATGCTTGGTCAGGAAAGAAGCCACGATCATACGCACACGGTTGTGCATCCAGCCTGTCTGCCAGAGCTGACGCATGCCAGCATCCACCATGGGATAACCCGTTAGGCCATGGCACCATTTTTCATAATCACTTTTACTCGTGCGCCAGGGCATATGTGCAAATTTCTGATTATAGTTCTCTGTTGCCAGATCTTCATTGTGATACAGCAGAACATAGGAAAACTCTCGCCAGACAATTTCTTTTAAGAAAACGGTTGCATTCTTTTCCTCTGCCTTGGCGCTTTCAATGCGGTTTGTAACGGCTCGCCAAATTTGTGCCGGGCCAATCTCGCCAAAGGCCAGATGTGGTGAGAGTCCCGATGTGCCCGTTTCAATGTCTGGCCTGTTGCGCTGATCGATATAATTGCTAACCGGGCCATCCAGAAAAGCTTTGAGCCGCTTGTGCGCACCAGCTTCTCCCGGTTGCCAATGAGGAGAAAAACCATGTGACCAGTCAGGCTGCTTGGGGTGCAGATTAAAGCTATCAATATCCTCTGAAGGCAGAGGAAGTGTCATAAGGCGATTTGGTTTTGCAGTCGCAGGCGGGGCCGAATAGCTTGCTTCGACACGCCGCCAATAAGGCGAATAAACTCTGTAATAGCCGCCACTTCCTGTTTTATGGGTCCATGGCTCTGTTAGCAGGCTGGCATTGAAGCTGTGAACCTTTACGGAGGTGCTTTGGAGGCGTTTTTTTAACGCAGCATCCCTGTCGCGGGCCGGTTGTTCATAGCGTCTGTTCCAGAAAATGTTTTTGGCCTTGGTTTGTTTCATCAAGGCTGGGATCACATCCTCTGCCCGCCCGCGCCGTAAGGTCAGATCACCGCCTAGATCTGAAATATCTCTGGCAAGTTGTCTCAGCGATTTGTCGAGCCACCAGTTGGATGCGCCGCCAAGTGGACGTGTGCTATCTGCTTGTGCCTCCTCAAGCAGATAGAGAAGGATAAGCTTTTGTCCTGTCGCAAGGGCTGCTTCCAATGCTGGATTATCCGTTAAGCGTAAATCCCGTCTGAACCATACAATGGCAGCTGCATTTTTCTGATCCGGCATTGTCGAGCTCCTGAAACTTGTCTCTGATAGCTCTGCTTGGGCTTGCTTGTCGATTGTCCTCTTTGCCTCACCAGCATCAGTGAAAACAGATATTTCTAATAATCGGATTATAATACAATCTAAAGAAGAAAATTTCCATTTTAGTAATAGTTCCCTGCTAGGTTGTATTTAACGCGCATAAAGAGATTATGTTTAGGAGAGTAAATATGAGCATACAGACAAGAGGGGCAGCAATTTTAAAAAAGGATGCCTGGTTGCGGGTCTGTCGCTAATTGTCGGCAGTCTTGCCACTGGCCAGGAGCGTGCGCCGGCTGTGCAAAGCGATATTACTGCTTACACAATTACGCTGGATGCGGACGGTCGTGAAGTTCGTAAGGTCGCTGATCAGATTGTCCCAGGTGGTATCATCGAATACACGCTCACCTATAAGAATGTGTCGCGTGAAGCGCTGAGCGATTTTGTTATTCTCGGGAAAGTTCCTGAAGCAACAGACTATCACTCTTCAGAAGCAATTAAACAGGTGCAAGCCGTTTTTGAAGTTTCCGTTAGCGATATTGGTTGGACGACGCCGCCTGTGATGCGTTATGAAGATGATGGCACAGGGGTTTTGCGTCCCGTGAAAGTTCCCGAAGAGGAATTTGAGGCGCTACGCTGGCGTCTTGCAGAACCTATTACTCCGGGGGAGGAGGTTTCGGCCACCTACCGGATCAGGGTTGAAGACTAAATCTAAGACCACAAAAAAATCAATAGCAATGAGAGAACGCGCTGGGTGCCCTTGCGTGAGGAGAGTATAGTTATGTCTAAATTTCAATGGTCCGTCCCCCTAATGGCGGTAAGTGCAACCGCTCTTTTGGCAGGAGGTGCCGTCGCATCACCGCCACCAGCAGATACCGTTATCGGCAACCAGGCCGCTGCGACCTATGTATCTAATGGTGAAGAGATCACTGTCGAGTCCAATCTGGTCGAAACAGTCGTCAACGAGGTCTTCGGGCTTGAGCTGGATACATCTCAGACGCGCAACGGCGCACCAGGTGGTTTTACCTTTTTCCCTCACACACTTACGAACAATGCTAACACAGATGATGTGTTCAACCTTGCTGTCGATCCAGCAACCAACGCAGATGATTTTCCGCTTACAGACATCTTGATTTTTGCTGATGCAGACCAGGATGGTGTGCCAGATAATCTCACACCGATTACAGTTACCCCTTCTATTTTAGCAGGTGACAGCTTTGGCATCGTCGTGCGGGGCACAATCCCGGCAACGGCGAACGCTGCCCAAACATCCGATTTTGATCTTACGGCAACAAGTCAGGGGTCATTAGCCGATGCCGATCCTGCAAATGACCAAGCAGTCACCAACACAGACACGGTTTCCATCACAACGGATGGCATTATTGATCTGCAAAAAAATCAAACCCTCTTTAACGATGCGGATGCGAACGGTGTCTTCAGCCTGGGGGATACGGTTCGCGTCAATCTAACATATACAAATAGTGGAATTGCCGATGCAGCGAATGTGGTAATTTCCGATACATTGCCATCAACAAATATAGATGGCGAAGCGATCACCCTTGAATATACTTTAAGCTCTGCTGTGTGGTCTGATGCGCCAAGTGCGACACTCACAGAAGCAAACGATGGTCCTGATGCCTCCAACGCGCAAGGGGCGTCTCTTAGCTACGCGTTTGATGGCAGCCTCACAGTGCAGGGTCTCATTGATACAGTCCCGGCTGGACGTTCAGGCACGCTAAGCTTTGATTATGTCATTACAGATGCTCCACAGGGCATATTTGAAAATATTGCGAGTGTCACAACCGATACGCAGACTGAAACCTTCTCAAACGGCTCACCTGTGGATATTGCACCTGCCGCGCGGATCATCGCTGCTGATGCAGAGGGGACAGATGCAACAGGTGCCGACATTAATGTAGGGGCCGATGAAGACGGCAACCTTGATACAAATAATGCCTCGACCACTGATTCTGGTGCGCAAGGCGATGATACGGTCAGTGATAACAGCACAGTCTTTGCCGGTGGCTCAATTCCATTTGATTTTG
The DNA here is from genome assembly GCA_964443965.1 of uncultured Hyphomonas sp. Lineage (GTDB taxonomy): Bacteria > Pseudomonadota > Alphaproteobacteria > Caulobacterales > Hyphomonadaceae > CALLCD01. Next base: position 17,412 of record CAYUFN010000018.1, read on the forward strand.
TACTGACAAACCTTGGCAATGCCACGGATACATTTGACCTGAGCCTGGCAAATACAGATTTCCCGGATGGAACAATTTTCAGTTTCGTCGCAGCCGATGGTGTCACCCCATTGATTGGCGATAATATTACAATTGGTGCGGGCGAAGCTGTCCATGTTCAGCTTATTGCCACACTGCCCGCTAATACGCCCGAAACAGCATCACCAGCAGGATTTGATGCAGTCATTACGGCCACTTCGCAAGCTGACCCGGCTGCCAGTGGCACAACAAATGTAGAGTTTGTAGGGGAAGTGGCTGTCCCAAGCCTTGATCTGGCCAACACCGATGGCGCAGGCACACCGACAACTGGCATTGGGAACGGAAATGTCGATAATGGCGGCCTGCCATTCCAGACAGCTAATACAGACCCAGGAGAGCAAATAACGTTTGATCTGCAGGTTGCGCTTGAGCCTGGCCAACCGGCCAACTCTTTTGATCTTGGGACAGGCCCACTTCCTGATGGCTGGGTTGTCGAGTTTTTCCTGCCCGATGGTACACCAATCCTGAATACAGGCGCACTTATCCCAACCGATACCAATGGAGCCGCGATCGACTATATTGCCGTCGTGACTATTCCCGAAGGCGCACCACCAGTAACGGAAAATATTATCTTCACCGCAACATCCCCGTCAAATGGGGCCTCTGACTCTCTTACCAATGCCGTGGCCGTTAATGAGATTGTCGACCTCTCTCTTGCAGCCGACACAAATGTGCAAGCAGCTCCAGGGGGTGTTGCGGTGATCCCGCATACGCTGACAAACCTTGGTAACTCCACTGTAACAGCAGGTGCCTTTGAGCTTGGTCTGGTTGAAAGCTTTGCTGATCAGGGATTGGCTGCCGCTTTGTTCTATGACGCAGATGATGATGGGGTGCTTGGCCCGAATGATCCGCTCATTGCCAACCTATCCGATATTACGGGTCCAGATGGCGTCGCAGGACTTTCTCCGGCAGAAACGGCGCGTGTCTTTGTGCGTGTGCAGGTGCCAGCCACCAGTGGCCTGGGAATCGTTGCAGCGGGTGACTTGGCCGTAAGTGATGCGCTGACAACCGAAAATGGCGCAGCGGCCGATAGTAATACATCAAACAATGCCGTCCTTGATTCTGTTGCCATCATCTCCGGTGATTTGACACTGGTTAAAGAACAGGCGCTGGATTTGACATGCGATGGTGCACTAGACAGCACGTTCACACGCGGTCGCCAATTAGCTGACCCTGGTCAGTGTATTGTTTACCGTCTTCAGGCGGACAATACAGGCACCAGTATCGCAACTGATGTTATCCTGCGAGATGTGACACCCGCTTTTACAACGCTTGAAACGTGTGCAGGCGCTTGTACGCCCGGCCTCACCCTTGATGGCGCTGGCGCCGGAGTTGCGTCTGCACCGGCCAATGGTGTTAGCGGGCAGATTGCAACAGCCGTACCAGGGTCTGGCTTGACTTTGAATCCGGGTTCGCGCGCCGAGCTGATCTTTACCGTTCAGATCGACGAGTAACCAGGGCAGGGCGAACACAACCAACCCGCCCCTTCGGTTGTGTTCGCCTTTTTTCCAAAAGAGTAATTTGGGAGTAAGTGATGGATAAGCGATATGCGCCAAAAATAAGAGCCACCGGATTGGCTCTGGCGGCAAGCTTTGTTGGCCCGGCAGCTTTTGCCAAACCACCCCAAGCAGGAACACTGATTGAGGGGACCGGCTCTGTTACCTATCTGAACAACAGATTAGGGATTAGTGAAACGCTTGAGAGCAACACTGTACTCACCGAAGTGCTTGGCGTCGACAGCTTTTTCGTCAGCGCTGACCAGCAACTCTTGCGCACACCGGGCGATAACGCGCTCTTCACATTCGATGTCTCCAACACTGGAAACACCGATATTGATGTCCTCCTGAATTTTGGCGATATTACAGGCGACTTTGACTTCACCCGCGCAATCGCCTGGGTAGATGTTAATCGGAACGGGCGTGTTGACCCTGAAGATGAGCAGTTCAACCCTGATGCCCCAATTGCTTTGAATGTAGCCGAATCTGTGGGAATACTAATTGATGCGCGTGTGCCTGATACAGCACAGGCCGCACAGGCAAGCAGTGGCCAGTTAAGTGGCATACTCTCAAATGGCGCGCTCGAACAAAGTGCGATTGCTGAAGTCGTCGTCGTCGAAGAAGCCGCGTCATTGCTCAAATCTGCAGATGTGACGGAAGCTGCGCCGGGCGGTGAAATTATCTATACGCTGAGCCTGCGCAATAATTCAGATCTTCCTATTAATCCTGATGAGGTTTTTGACGGCACGCCTTTGTGTGTTGATGGGGTCGGGGCAGAGCTTTTAATTGTGCGGGATGAGATTCCCGTCAATACGAATTTCCAACGCATTATCGATGCAGTAAACTTCGATCCCGTCTTCCACAGACGCGGTGATCCTGAAACAGACTGGAGTGCAACGCCGCCCGAAGATGCCAGCCAGATTGATCAGGTCGCCTTTATATCGGAAAACCCGCTGCCAGCAGGGGAGTCCCGGGATTTCCAATTCGCCGTAACCATCAACCCCGATACGAGCGGGGTTATTATCGAAAATATAGGTGAGTTCCTGCAACCTGACGGCGCAGGAAATGGTGTACCCATCCTTTCAAACAATGTGCTGACACCGATTGTTGGCGCTCCGGGTGTTGTTGATTTCTATTCTGATCCCGCATTTGAAACCGAAGTTAGCCAAACACCTTTCGATGAGTTGATCTTCCTGCAGGTGCAATCTGGCCTCTGCAATGTGTCTAGTGCGATTGATCAGGCGATCATCACTGTCACAACCAATCCAGATGGCGACAGTGAGCAAGTGATTGCCATTGAGACAGCCCCAAATTCCGGCGTCTTCCGGACAGAAGGTCTGCCAACCGCCGTGGCACCTCCTGTGCTTATCGGTGACGGCGTTTTGCAAGGCTCAAGACGTGGTTCAGCCAGCGCGCTTGTCGATTGCGACCCGAGCCTTCGCTCAGAGATTGATCTGGCACCTGCTGGTGCTGTTTTCCTTTCAGCAACCAATGAGCCCGTCCCCAATGCACGTGTTGAATTGTTTGATGCAAGTGGGACTATGATTGGGCAAACAGTTACCGATGCCGAGGGCCTTTACGAAATTACGCCTGATTTTCGCGGCACGCACAGCATTCGTGTCACTCCGCCTGAGGGCTTGGTTGCCCCATCTCAACGTGAAGCCTTTCCCGGCTTTGCCCGTAATGTTTTGGCGAATGCCTCCTTTGGTGAACCATTCATGGTGAGCGCTGTTACCGGCGCGCTTAGCATTGATGTACCCGTTGATCCGGATTTGACCGGGGCGCTAACGGTTGCTAAAACGGGGGATAGGCCACGTGCAACAATCGGTGAGATTGTTTCATATACAATTGAAGTGCGTAACAACGCACCTATCGCGATTGCTGCAAGTGAGATTACAGATACGCTGCCAACTGGGCTAGGCTTTATTGAAGGGTCTGCGCGGCTTAATGGGCAAGCCTTTGCCGAGCCGACACCGCAAGGCGCGCGTGCACTTATTTTTGATGTTGGGCTGCTGGAGCCGAATTCAACAAATACATTGACCTATGCTGCACAAATTCTTCCAACCGCTGGGGAAGGTGATAAAATCAATACAGCTTTTGCTGCCGGTGTATTGGTTGGCTTTGATACGCCTCTAGTATCAAATACGGCAGGGTTTACTGTGTCAGTTGATAATTCTGACGGCGTTTTCTCACGCGATGGTGTTGTGCTGGGTAAAGTGTTTCTCGATTGCGATGCCAACGGTCAACAAGATGCAGGTGAGCCAGGCATACCAGGGGTGCAAATTCATACCGAAGAAGGGTTGAGCGTCGTCACAGATAGTGCCGGGCGTTACTCTCTGGGCGGACTGTCTACCCGGACGCATATTCTCAACCTTTATGAGTCAACTTTGCCTGAGGGGGCAGATATTGCTGCCACACGCGTTTTCGACGCAGGGGTAGGCGGGTCTCGCTTTGTGCCAGTTCACGCAGGTGAAATCCGCTCAGAGGACTTTGCGGTTACAGGTTGCGCAGATAGCGCACTTGCTAATATCAGTGAACGAATTAAATCTTTCGAAGCGCAAGCTCTGGGGCAAGTTGCAAGCTCTGGTTTGCAGTTTGAAACTGGAAGGGAAGGTTTAAACACTCAGTCAAGCAAAATGGTGACCTCGGATGTTTCAATTGAAGCAGCTGATGCACGGGCAAAAGACACACGCGGCCCCGCGCCAATTAAAGCGGTCAAGGCAACGACCTCTCTGGAAGAGGTGTTTGCCAGTGCGCCTGATGGGCTTGCTTTTGCCGATTTGGAAGATGGCGACGTTGTCATCCAGCGAAATATTTCCATTCGAACAACCGCACCTTCAGGTGCAGAAATCAGCCTACAGCATAATGGTATTAAAGTCAGCGCTGATAAGATCGGGCAAAGAGGGGCGCAAAATGGCGTGCAAGCCGTTGAGTATGTTGCTGTTTCTCTGGTACCAGGAGTGAACGTGTTCACACTGATCGCGCGCGATAGCTTCGGAAATGTACGTGGCGAAAACACAATCAATATTACTGCGCCGGGCGACCCTGTACGCGTTGAACTTATCGCACCAGAAACAGCCATTGCAGACCCGGCCAGACCTGTGCCGCTCATCCTTCAAGCTGTTGATAAGGATGGAAACCCGGCCTCCGCGCCAATTGAGGCAACCTTAAATGCGCGTGAAGACAGTTTCGATGTGCGCGACACAAGTGAACAAGTGCCCGGCGTCCAGAATCTGCTAGGTGAAGGTCGCGCTGAAATTGCTTTGATCCCGGCAAGCATTGTAGGCACGCGCACAATTAGTGTTGAAACGCAATTTGGTCGCACACAAGCGCGCATCCGCTTTACGCCAAATATTGATGGGCCTCAAATCGCTGCTGGATTTGGAGAAGCAGCCTATGGCTTCAATGCTGGCAACACAGGTGCGCTTACCGATGTGTTCGGCCCAGATGCGCTCAGCCCGTTTGAAGAAACTGAGGAGGGGGTTGAAGGGGCATTCTTCCTCAAAGGCCGCCTCTTCAATCAAGCCTTGCTAACCTTGCGCCATGATAGCGCAAAAGATACTGAGGATGGCCTTTTCCGCAGTGTCGAGCCGGATGAATTTTATCCAGTCTATGGCGACCAGTCCCAGCGCGGCTTTGAAGCCCGTTCACGAGGGAAGACATTTGCCAAGATTGAACGCGGCAGCTCTTATATCGTCTTTGGTGACGTTGCTTTTGATGCGGCTGCCAGCGCGCTTCAGCTTGGGGCTTTCCAGCGCTCTCTTGAAGGCGCCAAGGCGCATGTTGAGGCCGGGCGGCTAAGCTTTAATGCATATGCCGGACGAACAGACACCGGCCAAACCGTGCTTGAAATTCCAGCGCAGGGAATTTCTGGCCCTTATGATCTTGGCATTGGCGAGGTGATTGAGAACTCCGAAGTTGTTGAGCTGATTACACGAGACCGTAACCAGCCGGGCGTTATCTTGCGCACCGAAAGACTTGGCCGGTTTTCTGCTTACACGATTGACTATTTTGCACAGACATTGGTCTTCAATCGGCCGATCGCCTCGCGAGATGCTGATCTTAACCCGGTGTCCATTCGTGTTACTTTTGAAACCAGAGAAGGCGATGGCGAAGATTATTGGCTTTTCGGCGGCGAGGCGGCATTTGCGCTTACTGATTGGCTGGACGTTGGCTTCCGTCAGCTTACGTCTGATGGGCCTGAAGGCTCAGACGATGATCGTACAGTTCGCGCCGCCTATATCAGCGCGGCTGTGGGCAGCAATGGTTCTTTTGAGGTTGAGGCGGCCCAGTCTATCGATCCACTCGATAACAGCGGTACGGCTGTGCGCGTCAATTACGAACAGCAATTCAAGCGCGGAAGCTTTGGGGCGCGATTGGCGACAACGACAAGCGATTTTGATGCGCCTGGGGCATCGGTTAGTGCTGGCCGGGATGAAGCCCGCATCTTCGGTACACTCAAAGCCGGACCAGGCACCCTAACAACCGAAGCGCTGTTTACAGCAGATAATGCAAGCGATGCTGAGCGTATCGGCGCGGTCGCCCGCTATGAGGCTAATCTGACCGGGAATTTGCGCGTACGGGCAGGCGGCCGCTATGTCACCGATACGGCAAGCACAGGTGCACGCGAAGATGCGCTCACCGTCATTGCCGGGTTTGGTTGGGCGCCTAAATTTCTGGGCGGTGCCAATATTGATATCGAAGCTGAGCAGGAAGTCACCGACGGTACACAATCGCGCATCTCGCTGGGCACAGATTATGCGCTCAGCCCCAAATTGCGCCTCTACGCGCAGGCGGAGTACACCGGATCGCGCTCAGGCAGCTTTGGTCTGACAGATAATTTCAATGACGATGTTACGGTGCGGCTCGGCGGCGAATATCGTTGGACAGACCGCGTAACAGCCTTTTCTGAATATCGGGCAAATGAAAGTATTTTCGACTCCGGCGTTGCCAATGGGTTGACCGCGTCTTGGTCAGTCAGCCCGAGTTTGAACCTGCGTCTGCGCGGTGAACATGTTCAGCCAATCTCTGATGATTTCCAGCGGAACACAGCCATTTCTGTTGGCGCAACCTGGGAGCCAGAATCCAGCCGCTATCTCCTTGATGGGGATATTGAATATGCAGCCGGGCAGGGCGGGCAACGCACCTGGTTTGCATCAAACAGCGCGGGTTATCGTTGGAATGCTATCACCTTCCTTGGGCGGAACAGGTTTGCCCGCACAAGTAATGTCGCGACAGATGATGTGCGTTTACGTGACCGTGCACGCATAGGGGCTGCCTGGCGTCCGACTGCAAATGACAAGCTGAATGCGCTGGCCTGGTATGAATACGAGCTTGACGAGCAAGCCCTTATTGATGAACGCCGTCACATCTGGTCCGTTGGCGGTGAATATAAACCCGGCGCAAAATTGCGCCTGCGCGCCAGAACGGCGGGGCAAGTTTTTGCCTCAGAGACAGATATTTTTGATCAGAAAAATACAACGCTTCTGTTCCAGGGCGGCGCTGATCTGGATGTCCTCAAACGCCTTAATCTCGCTTTGAATGGCTCCATTATTGGCGATAATACATTCGCTGATAAAAGCTTTGGCGTTGGCGCTGAAGCCAATGTGCAGGTCGCCAAAAACCTCCTATTGGGAGTTGGTTATAATTATTCCGGCCTTGAGGAGCAACGTGTGGAGCGCTTGTTCCGGTCAGGTATCTTTGTACGCCTACGCTTAAAGTTTGACGAGAGTATATGGAATATTTTTGATCGGGATTCATAACTTCCAATCCTGATCAAGACTGCTGTCGTTGCCCATGACGACAGTTCCTCCCCCGATAGCATCTCACTATCGGGGGACTTTTTCATCTCGCTTGGCATAAGTCTGCTCGACAGAAGCAGGAGAGGGTGGATAAAGAGGGTATGCTTAGAAAATATATCTTCCTCATTCTCGCCGGATTTATGCTAGCTGCTTGTGCTTCCGCCCCTTTTGCCGAGCCAGATGATCAACACATTTACCTCGTCCGCCACGCCGAAAAAGAACCCGGCCGTGACCCGCAACTCACGCCCGATGGCCGCGCACGCGCCGCCGCACTGGCCACACGTCTAAGCAAAGCGAAACTTAGTACGATCTATTCAACAAATCTGCGCCGCACCACCCAAACAGCCGGGCCAATCGCGCTGGCAACAGAAATTCCTGTTATCTTCTACGATCCATCACAGCTAGATGAATTTGCCAGCCAGTTGCGAACGCAATCGGGGAATATTTTGGTCGTTGGTCATTCCAATACGACCCCCATTCTCGCCGCCGCGCTCGGTGGAGAGGCTGGCGCGCCCATTATTGAAGCCACAGAATATGATAGGCTCTATGTCCTGACCATCAAAGATGGAAACGTGACGACAGAGATAGAGCGTTATGGCGCGCCATCTGAGAATTGATCATCTACAATGACAGGACGGATTTGCATCATAGGAGACGTGCACGGCATGAGCGGTAGGCTCCGTGGCCTGGTTGCGAAACTAGACCTTAAAGCCGGGGACACGCTGATCAGCCTTGGTGATCTTGTCGATAAGGGACCAGACCCAGCCGGCACCGTGAAATATCTGCGCCATTTAAAAGCCAGCGCGGAATTTGAAGTGATCCTTGTCGCGGCCAATCACGAAGACCGCCACTTGCGTTATCGCCGTAATCTATCCCTCCGGCCCAAAGTTGCGCGCGCACAAGCCGAGGGCTTCTCCGAGTTGCCAAAACTTATGGAAAATTTGGACGCAGCCGATTGGGCATTTCTGGAAAGCGCTGTTTTGTTCCATCGCATCCCTGAGCATAATTTACTGCTTGTTCATGGCGGTATTCCAGGAAACATGCACACATTTCCAGACACGCTCGAAGAGGTTGAGATGATGCCAAAGAAGCATCAGAAAAACCTGCGCCAGATTTTGCGCACACGCTATATCTCAGCCGAAGACGGACGCTTTTTGGCCTTGGGTAAAGAAAACGCAGGCGACCCGTTCTGGGCTGAAACCTATGATGGCCGCTTCGGGCATGTCGTATTTGGCCACCAGCCCTGGTTCGACGGCCCACGCGAATTCCCTCATGCCACAGGCATAGACACAGGCGCCGTGGATGGCGGCGCGCTTACGGCGCTTGTCGTTCAGGAGGATGGTGCAAAAGGATATGTTTCTACTGCGTAGGTGGGCTTCTTGTGGGCCCGCTATTTATCTGGCTGTGGCGTAATGCGCAGATAGGGCTTCACCTCGGTCACGCCTTTGGGGAAGAGGCGGGCAATCTCGTCCGGATCAGTCACGCTTGGCAGCACGATCACATCATCGCCATCCGTCCAGTTCACAGGCGTCGCCACTTTATGCGTCCCTGCCAATTGCAAGCTATCGAGCAGGCGGACAATCTCGTCAAAGTTTCGTCCGGTGCTTGGCGGGTAAATAATGCTTGCGCGGATTTTCTTGTCCGGATCGATCACATAAACGGCGCGCACTGTCAGCTTGGCATTCGAACTGGGGTGGATCATCGAATAAAGCGTGGCCACCTTACCATCTGGATCGGCAATCATCGGGAAGTTGACGGCCGTGCCTTGGGTCTCTTCGATGTCTTTTGACCAGCCGATATGATCTTCGACCGTATCAACTGAAATCGCAATGGCCTTGGCCCCGCGCGCGGCAAACTTATCTTTCAGTTTGGCTGTATAGCCCAGCTCTGTGGTGCAAACAGGTGTATAATCGGCCGGATGAGAAAATAATATCACCCAGTCGTCGCCAGCCCATTTGTGGAATTCTATTTCGCCTTGCGTTGTATTTGCTTTAAAATTCGGGGCTGTATCGCCAAGCAGCAAGGTCATTTAATCTCTCCATAGGTGATCGGGCTTGATCTTCTCTACCGAATTGGCGCTTAAATACGTATAACTCAAGCCCGTCTCTCCTGAACCTTTGGATAAGTTTTTCTAAGCCTATGAAACGTCTGATCCTCATGCGCCATGCCAAAACCGAGCCCTGGTATCAGGGCGGAGACGATGAAAGCCGGGCTTTGCTACCGCGCGGGAAAAGTGATGCCGCGTGCGTCGCAGCCGAGCTGAAGGGGCGTGGCTGGTTGCCTGATCTGGTCCTCATCTCTAGCGCTCGCAGAACTCGTGAGACATGGGTGGCCATGAAGGATTTTTTTCCGGGCACAAAACGACAGATCTTCGAAGACCTCTATCTGGCTGGTACCAGTACACTTGAGCAGATGATTCAAGCGTATGCAGCATCGCAGACACTCATGTTGATCGGACATAATCCGGGTATGCATGATCTTGCGGCAGGCCTTTCAAGCCGGGCCGGGGCGAGGCATCAAAAGGCCGCTATGGCGCTGGCAAGTAAAATGCCAACCTCTGCTGCGGCTCTATTTGAAACGCATACACCCGGACCTTTTCAGACAGACATGTTCCGCCTTCAGGATTACATCATCGCTAAAAAGTTACGCCCACAACAAGTGACTGAATAAAAAAAACCGCCCCAAAAGGGACGGTTCAGTTTTGCAAGGATTCAGGTCTGACGCCTGATGAATGCTTGCTGGTTCCTAACCGCGCCGGGCTTTGTGGACAGCTGTAATGTCAGGATTGTCCAGCTCAGCGACCGTGGTTTCAAGCGTTATATCAACGCATTTTTCGGTATTGGCGCGATCTCTGAATTTATCCAGTGCGTGCTTTGGCTCGCACTTTTCCTCAATCATTTTTTCCAACTCTTCATAGATTGTCTCTGCGCCAGTTTCGTTGCTGACTTCGACAGGTGAAAATTCAAAATCGAATTCAAATTTATCAGAGGCAAAGGCAGCCGGTGTCAGGCAAAGACCGGCGATGCTGGCAATAGCGATAATGTGCGTTTTCATATGTAAGTTTCCTTTTTGCTTTTTTATTTTCGGTATTAGGAGGATCGTTAGCGTGTCGCGCGGCGTGTCCACCGCTTGCGACGCCGCTCCAGCAGAGGTCGTCGAGCCGTTGGTTGCACGTCATTGGCAACTGTCATGTTTTCAAATCTTGCAGGATCAGCCATGAAAGACGGTGCAATCAAAAAATCATGATCTTTTATCTCCGGGATCGCAGTCTCTTTGAGAAGCGGGTTCATTGTCTTGGTATCCTTTTCGTTTGTATGCGATGGCTTTAGCGTCATCGATATATTGAATATAGATATGTTATTATTGTTTATCAATATGTATGATCAATTTTTTGTGATTTAAATTTGGAAAACCCAACAGGATCAAACGTCTAGTGATCGAATTTGGACGACTTGCTTTTCCATGAGGATCGTGTTTGCAAAAAATGTTCACCTAATGTGCATGTTAGCTGGTCCAGGATTTGCGCACATGATGGTTTGGCAAACAGGCCTGAGGAGTGGCTACATTTATGAAGACATCTCTTTTAATATTAAGCGCCGCCTTATTGACCGGCTGCGGTGCCACTGCGCCTCATGCGCAAGCTGCGCCATTTAATGTCAAGCGCTGCGTCAATATGGGAAATGCGCTTGATGCGCCAGAGGAGGGTTTGTGGGGGCACACAATTGATCTCTCTAATTTTACCCGTATCAGAGCGGCAGGGTTTGATACTGTGCGCCTGCCCGTTCGATGGAGTGGGCACTTGGATGATGAGAATATGATCGATCCGGCCTTTCTGGCGCGCGTGGATGAGGTCATGAATGCTGTGCTCGCGGCTGATTTAAATATTGTGCTCAATGTTCACCATTTCGAAGAGTTGATGGAACGCCCCGATGCCTATGCCGCCGTTTTCTTGAGCCTCTGGGATCAACTCTCTTATTATTATCAGGATTTACCAGCGCGTGTTTCTTTTGAGGTACTTAACGAACCAAATGGCGCGCTGCACGGGGCAGGGGTCAGGCAGCTACAAGCCGACGCCATCGCCCGTATTCGGGCGCATAACCCTGATCGAACATTAATCCTTGGCGGCGAGAACTGGTCTGGTCTGGACTCGCTCGATACGAATTTGCGAATAGATGATCCAAACGTGGTTTACACTTTCCATTATTATCAACCGTTTGATTTCACCCATCAGGATGCGCCCTGGACAGGACCTGAAGGCCCCAGGGGCGTTAAGCATTGGGGGACCGCGACAGATCGAAAAAAAGTGCGTACGCATATGGTCCAAGCTGCGCAGTTCGCGCGCGCCTGGGGCCGCCCGGTTTTTCTGGGTGAATTTGGGGTCTATGAAGCTGCGCCAGAGCCTTCACGTCTAGATTATTTGCAATCTGTTCGTAGCGAAGCAGAGGCTGCGGGGCTTGGCTGGTGTGTCTGGAATTTTACGGCGACATTCCCTGTCTTTGACGATCAACGCAAAACCTGGACGCCGGGACATTTACAAGCTTTGGGGCTGTCCGAGCGGTAAAAATTCTTCCTGTTTAAGTGAGGCCTTTAAAAACTTATCCCACACTTTCTCCTGCGCGCTATATTGCTCTTTCTTCTCTCAAGCTAAAGCGGTGTCCGGACCGGCCTGACATTTGAGAGTGGGCGGGTTTCCTAAGTCTG
>CAYUFN010000019.1:0-2355 GCA_964443965.1 uncultured Hyphomonas sp.
GAAGCCAACACTGCGCTTATTCATCTTGCGACGGGAAGATGGATTAAGCTTGTCGAGCGAGTCACACCTGAAGGGGGACGCATCTCAGTTGGTCTTGATGTGACTGAAACAACGCTCAGCACCAAACAGCTCAACCGCCAGAAGCAAAAGCTTAAACGTCTGGTGGCCGAATTGGAACGTTCTGAGGGGCATGCAGCGGGTCTGGCGCGCAAGTATGCTGAAGAGAAGGAACGGGCAGAACGCGCAGCCAATTCAAAATCTGCTTTCCTTGCAAATATGAGCCACGAGTTACGAACGCCACTGAATGCTATTAACGGCTTTTCTGAAATTCTGACGAGCGAGCTTTATGGCCCCCTTGGGGACGCGCGATATAAGGGCTATGCAAACGACATTCTTATGTCGGGTCAGCATTTGCTTGATATGATTAATGATATTCTGGACATGGCCAAGATCGAGGCTGGGAAAATGGGAATCCAGCGTCAATACATCGACCCGGTTGATCCGGTTGATGCTGCCGTACGCATGATCCGTCGCAAGGCAGAGGATGCTGGCATACAGCTTATTCTTGATGCTGAGAATAACCTGCCTGAGATCAATGCCGACCATCGCGCTATCCGTCAAATGATTTTGAATTTGGTCTCTAACGCCATCAAGTTCACCGATAAGGGTGGGCGTATTGCTGTAACGATTAGATACCGAGAAAATGTTATGCGCTTTGCGGTAACAGATACCGGCATTGGTATCCCTGAGGAAGATCTGCCGCGCTTAGCCAAACCATTTGAGCAAGTCAATGATAACTCCAACCGAAACCATGAAGGCACCGGCCTTGGCCTAGCATTGACCAAATCCTTTGCTGAAATGCATGGCGGCAAAATGACTATCGCCAGTCAGGTAGGCCGTGGAACGACAGTGGCTTTCTATCTACCTGTCAAAGCGCAGCCAGAAGCAAATATTCAAATACCCGCTGAATAGCCAAGCAGTTGTCTTTAGCCTGTTGCGTCTGACGTTTGAGCAATAAAGCCTGCCGCCTGACGAGCCAGATCACGCCCTGCTTCTGCCAAAGCCTGGGCCCGGTTTTCAGCGGTTCGGCTGGTCGCTTGCTGACGTGATGTAACCGTCATCTGGCGTAACGGTTTGCGGGTTCGCCCATCCAGCAAGGTTAACTCAGCCACAGCAAGGGCTGTATTTCCTTGCAGAGAAAACTCAGACAGACGCCAACTTAATTCATAATCTACCCGCGCGCCTGTTTCTGGCAAAATCGCAGCACCAGCTCCGTTTGTGCCAAGATAGTCCAGGACTGTCAGCTGCATAAGGCGCGGCACACGGTCTGCCCATTCTACCCCCCGGATCAATCGTATGGCGTTGTCATCGTCACGACTGGCCATTTGGACACCTGAAAGAATACGCGGCGCTTCTGGCTGGCGGACCATAACAGAGTTTGTAATTGAGAACCGGCTATCGGCTTCAACTGGTCCCAGCCGATAGAGCCCGGTGGGAATTTCAGGTTCTGGGAAGAGCGAGACACACCCAGAGAGCATCGTTAGAGCGGCAAGGCTGGCAATTAGGCGTTTCATTAGCGGCGGCCTCCTTCATAAGGTTTCGGGTCGCCGGCGATAAAAGCCTGCGGGTTTTCTTCAACATCACGGGCGAACCCGTCGAGCCTCTGAATGAGGAGGCGCAAATCCTGGCTGGCTAAACGAAACTCTTCCATGGCCTCAACTGCGGGGTCTATTACAGCGCTCGTTTGCGCGACGGTCCCGTTGGTTGTTTCAATCAACTGGTCAACGCGTGCCATCGTGTTGCGTAAGTCAGTTAGCATGCGCGCAGCATCTGTTGCGAGCACGTTAATTTGGGCATCAGTATTTTGGCTAAGCACTGTAACTGACCGGCTGGCAGCCGCAAAGTCATCACTGGCCTGACGAATACTAGCAAGCGTCGCCGAGACATCGCCCACCAAATCAGCATCATCTGCAATAGCAGTTGTGATCGTGTTCAGATTTTCCAGTGTTCCAGTAAAGGATGCAACATTTTTATCTGAGAGCGCTTCGCCAATATTTTCCAGCGTGGAATTCGCTGTCTCAAGCATTTCTGCACCACCTGAAAAAATTTCCGCGAGCGGATTAGGCTCTGACTGAATGATAGGCAAAGGCTCACCTGGCTTACGCTCCAGCAGAGGCGCGTTCTGAGAGCCAGCGCGAATTTGCACAAATGTCAGCCCTGTAATGCCTGCGAAGTCAATTTCGGCCACAGAGTCCGTCCGCACGGGCGTTTCGGAATTTACGCGGATACGCGCGCGCACCATGCGATCATTCCCACGGTCAATCGCAACACGCGTGACCTCGCCGACATTGATAC
>CAYUFN010000019.1:2365-2694 GCA_964443965.1 uncultured Hyphomonas sp.
TGACCGGTCCTTCGAAAACGACATCATAAGTATCAAAATCACGATTGAACTGCGATTGCCCAAACCAGAGCGTAAAGCCAGCAAAAGCAATCACTGCCATGACGACCAAAGCCCCTATCAATGCAAAATTTGCACGGGTTTCCATAACACTTACTCCTGCTCGTAACCTGAGGCCGCAGCGCGCCCGCGCGGTCCTGAAAAATAATCCTGAATCCAGTGATGTGGATTTTCACGTAGCTCTGACATCGTCCCCAATGCCAACAGGCGTTGCTCACCAAGTACGGCGATCCTATTGCAAGTAGCTGCGAGTGTATCGAGATCATGCGTTA
>CAYUFN010000019.1:2704-12164 GCA_964443965.1 uncultured Hyphomonas sp.
CCCCATTGCCTTTTGTAATTCACGCACCAGAGCATCAAACCGCCCTGCTGTAACAGGATCAAGGCCTGCAGTTGGCTCATCAAGGAACAATAACGCTGGGTCGAGGACCAGCGCGCGCGCAAGGGCAGCACGTTTACGCATGCCGCCCGACAAATCTGAAGGAAACTTCCCTGCTGCATCATGCTCGAGGCCAGCCATACGAATTTTCATCAAAGCCAACTCTTCCATCAGGCTCTTTGGCATTTTGATATGTTCTTTGAGGGGTACCATTACATTTTCAAGCACAGTCAGATTAGAAAATAGTGCGCCATCCTGAAACATAACCCCCCACCTTTGCTCAACGCGTTGGCGCCCGGCTTGCGAAAGTTTTGACAGGTCCTCTCCGAAGACTTCAACAGTTCCACCTTGAGGGGGACGCAGCCCTACAATCGCCCGCAAAAGAACAGATTTTCCGCAGCCTGAGGGTCCGATCACCCCGATCACTTCTCCCTGCCTGACATCAAGGCTTAAACCATCGTGGACGGTATGCGTGCCAAATCTGTTGATCAGGTCACGCACGCGAATGGCAGGTGTCAGCTCAGCAGAAGCATGAGAGAGAGTATGTGAGGTCTGCGCGTTCATCAGACCCCCAACTGCATATAGAACATGGCGAAGAAGGCATCGATAACAATAATCGAGAACAGCGCTTGAACCACAGATTTTGTCGTTGCAGAACCTAATGATTGCACAGATCCCCCAACACCAAGCCCTTGCCTGCACCCAATCAAGGCAACGACCATCGCAAAGAAAGGCGCTTTGGACATGCCGACCCAGAAGTTTTCAATAGGAACTGTTTCAATCAAGCGGTTGAGAAAGAATGTCGGGCTCAGGTCAAGGGCAAGCCAGCTCACGATCAGCCCGCCGAAAAGCCCGGAGACGGTTGCAAAAAATGTCAATATGGGCAGCATCACCAGCATCGCGATCACACGCGGTGCAACGAGCACTTCCATCGGATCAAGCCCGAGCACTTTCATCGCGTCAATTTCCTGACGCATCCGCATGGCGCCAATCTGCGCGGTAAAGGCCGAATTTGTGCGTCCAGCCAGAATGATCGCTGTCAACACAACGCCAAATTCGCGCAGGACGGCAAAGCCGACAAGCTCAACCGAAAATTCTGTACTGTTGAACGCCTCAAGCGTGGTCGCCCCGATAAAGGCGATCACCATGCCCACAAAGAAGGACAGGAACATAATGATCGGAATGGCATCAAGGCCAGCCTCTTCCATAACTGAAACCGTGGCCGTTGCCCGAAATTTGCGCGGTTGGACAACAATACGCATACACGTTGCGATAGTTTCCCCCACAAAAGCGAGTGTGCGTGCGCCTTCACTCAGTCCATCATAGGCGCCATGGCCAATCCGGCTGAGCCAATCTTGCACAGGTGCACGGCCAACTTTGGCGGGTCGCTGCACCTCACATGTGCGCCGCACCTGCCCAAGCAGACTTAACGCCATAGCATGTTCACCGCGCAGCGTTTCTTCCAATGCGACTTTACCACTATTGCGCAAGGTTCTGTCTAAAATGTAAGCACCAGCAGTATCTATGCGACCGAGATGACTGATATCCAGTATGGCCTGCCCAGAGATAGGTTCTAATCCGCGCAATTTCTTTTCCATTGGACCAATTGTGCGCACAATCCAGTCACCCTGCGGCGTAATCACGACGCGACCGTTTTCTTCCGAAACGGTAAAATCAATGTCTGGTCCTGTTGTCATAACGGCCTTTTTCTCTTCCTGAAACCTAGCAGATCATGCTTAATTCCGGAAAAGCACAATCGATCAAATTTGATCTAATTGAGTAGAATTGCCTTATGAAACTGTCCATTCGTCCTCATATTGCTGCCTTGGCGCATACGTTTGCTATTTCTCGCGGCGCCAAAACACGGGCGCACACGGTGATCGTCGAGCTGCATGATAACGGATATATCGGGCGTGGCGAGTGCGTTCCCTATTCACGCTATAAAGAAAGTGTAGAAAGCGTAATGGCCGAAATTGAGGCCATCAGACAAACTCTGGAAGCTGGTCTAGAGATTTCCCAGTTACAAACCCTGCTGCCAGCGGGCGCAGCCAGGTGTGCTGTTGATTGTGCCTTGTGGGATTTAAAAGCCAAGCAAGCGGGCACTGCGGTGTGGAAACTGGCAGGGCTGTCCGCACCAAAACCGGTTGAGACGGCCGTCACCGTGAGCCTTGATACGCCAGACAAAATGGGCTTGGCCGCCAGCAAAATTGCGAGCAATCTATTGAAACTGAAACTTGGTGGTCATGATGATATGGCCCGTCTGCAAGCGGTGCATGAAGCCCGCCCGGATGCCCGATTGATTATTGACGGCAATGAAGGCCTGGTCCCGGCAAACTTTCCAGCTTTTGCGCAGATAGCCGCCACAAGCGGTGTTGTGCTGATAGAACAACCTTTTCCAGATGGGGACGATGAGGCCCTTGAGGGGCTTGGAACAACGCTAAGCGTTTGCGCGGATGAAAGCGCACACACAGCAGCAGATATTCCAACCCTCGCCAAGCGTTATGACGCCGTCAACATCAAACTCGACAAGACAGGTGGATTGACCGAGGCGCTAAAAATGGTCAAGGCCGCTCGCGCGCACAAGATGCAGGTTATGATTGGCTGCATGGTGGCTGGCTCGCTTTCAATGGCACCCGCCGTCTTACTTGCAGGCTTAGCCGATTTTGTTGATCTTGATGGCCCACTTTGGCTAGCAGAAGATATAGCTGACGGCTTGACCTACAAAGACGGCTTTGTTTCACCACCAAGCCGGGTGCTTTGGGGCTGAGTTGTCCGCATCCCGCCGAGCACGCAGATAACGCCAAGACACGTCATACCAGCCATCAGCCAATATCCTTGCGCCTGCGCACTTGGATAATGATCATACCATGCCCCCGTCATCAGACCGAAGACCGCCAGCATTGGCCCAAACAGAACAGCACTATTAATCGATAGTGCAACAGGGACTTTGTCTTCAGCGAGTGTCTCCTTCAAAAACCACAAAATACCTATATGCGTTGCTGCAAAACTGAAGGCGTGCAGTGTCTGTAACACAAAGAGCACTTCCAAAGGTGGCGCAAGCCCCATGAGCAGCCACCGTAAAGTTGCCCCGCACCCGCCCATAATGATCACCCATGCCGGCCGCCAGCGCGCAAACAAGACCCCTGAAGCCAGCAGAAAGACGCCTTCCACCGCAACACCGGTTGACCAGAGCGCGCCGATATAATTCTCGCCAATTCCCTGCGCCACCCAAATATTTGACCCAAGATTATAATAATAAGCGTGGGCAGCCTGGATCATGGATGCCCCAAAGGTCGCCAGAAACAGGGATCTTTTGCGATAAAGCCAAAACCCTTCCCGCAGTGTCTGGCTGAGGGGTTGGCGCGCACCAATTGGCTCTACCTCTTTTGGAAGTGTCAAACTGCTGAGAACCATTAGGGCTGACGCGCCAACCAACCACCAAATTGCTGCATCCGGCCCATAGACACTGACCAGTGCCCCGACAGACAGGCTGGCCACAATAAAACTGACAGAGGCCAAGGCGCGGGCCACACCATAATCCGGCACCTGCCCCCTGGTGCCTGCCAATAGCACAGCATCCGTAAGCGGCATCAACAGCCCCCATGCCACATAGGTTACCGCGATCAGCACCATGACGCCGATAAAGGGCACCGCATCTGGCGCGGCAGCGGAAAAGGCAAATAAGCAAACAAACGAGGTTTGGCCTAACACCAGCGCGAGGCTGGTTTGCTCTGCCCGCGCAGCAACCAAAGGACCAATAAATATGCGCAGCAGTGTACCAGCAGCAACAATCGCGGAAATTTCTGCGCCACTAAACCCACGCGCCTGTTCCAACCAGACAGGCAAATAAGGCAGGTTTGCGCCGACCAGCAGATATATGCTGACGCCAAACCCCGTGACCCGCCAGGCAGAATTCATCCCTGATCAGCTTTTTCAGCCAAAACTTTCTTCAGCGCTTGCGCGCGTGCTGCTTGAAAATCGGGCAAGGTCGGCATCCGCGCATCTGCGCCTTCAACAAAAAATTGCCAAATGCGGGCGTTCAATCTGTTGGCTTCCTGATCTTCACGTGCATCCAGCTCAATTTGTAATGTCATCAATTTCTCAGACCGGCCATTATGAACTATTTGCAAAGCAGAGACGCGCATACTGGTGCCACGCGTATCCCCCGGATCAACCCCGCCCTCTTCAAGCAGTGTCCGCATATCTGAAATCTCGTGCAGCATGCGGTCAACTGTGCCATCAAACGCTTCTCCTGCCATTACGGCCATCAACCCCGATAGTACGACATGGCCACCAGCATAATGACCATCAAGATGGGGGCTGACCTCAATGGCGAGTGTCTTGCCAACCCGATCGAGGACCATGGAAATATCTGTCATTTTATGCTCCTAAGCTCGATACTTTGAAGATAGCCGCGCGGCTAGAATACGCTCATGCGCGGCATGTGTGAACCAGCCGGAAAAGGCCAGGATTGGATCATCATTTGCACCATCAGCAAACGCGCGCGCAGATGAAATCCATATGCCGACCGCTTTGACAGATGAAAAAATTGACCACCATTCAAAGGCGGCAAAGTCAAATTTTAATCCGGAAACCAGCTCCCATTCTGCCACAGCATCCGGCCACGCAATTAAGCCGCACGCGCGGGCCACATCCCCGCCCGACCATAACAGGTCTGCCGCCCAGGCAATATCCTCATACGGATCACCAATGTGCGCCATTTCCCAATCAAGCACCGCTGTTATTCGGCCAGCCTCATTGTGTAGGAAATTCCCAATTCGGTAGTCCCCATGCACAATTGAAAGTTTTTGAGCCGGCGGTGGGGGATTGCGACGCAAATGCCTTATGGCCGCCTTTGCAATAAGCTCTGGCTTGCGAGCATGCTTGTCGATTTCGCCTTCCCAATAATCAAGCTCTCTACTCCAGCAAGTTTCAAGGCTTGGCGTATCAATCACCTCTGACAAAGGCGACCCGGCCGGATCAACAGCAGCAATATGGCCCATATGGCGAAACATTTGGCGTCCTAAAGTTTCACGAAATGGGTCCAGTGCTTCAAGTTGAAAAGGCGCAGCGGCTACACCCGTATTGATGCGCTCCATAACGAAAAAAGGTGCACCAAGCGGGCCCCCATCTTCCTCCAAAAACAAGGCTTTAGGCACTGGAATATCAATCTCTTCAACAGACCGTATCGCGGCAAATTCCACTTTCCTTTCGGTATTAATCAGGCTGTCGACAGGATCGCGTCGCAGGATAACGCCTTGCGTCTTTTCTGCTCCGTCATGCTGGTAGGTCATATCGATTGAATAGGTCTGGCGTGAGGCACCGCCATGTATACGCGTCAGCCCGGTAATGCGCAGATCGGCAACTCCTTCCATTTGCGCACTGGCATAAGCGGCAAATTGTTCGGCGAGCTTTGTGTCTTCTATTTTTCGGTTCATTCTGCTCCGTCCATAATCGAGTTGAAGCCACTAGGCGCATGCAAACCAGCAAATAGCTGCTCAAAGCTGCAAATTCCCTCATGGGTTTGCCCATCAACATCAGTCAACACGGCTTTTGAAATCGCCTGAATGTGCAAATTATGCGGATCAGCCCAAGGTAGCTCATCAGGTATCCAGTCTTCACGCGCCCAGCTGGGTTGCTCATCTATAAATGCGCCGTGCGTCCATTTGGGGTGGCGGTAACCTATCCCTTTCATTTGAAATTGCTGCAGCGGGGTAATCTCCATCTTGCCTTCACGGTTTTCCCGGTCCGTAAAGTGGATCGTTGCGCCTGAGGCCCGGCGTGTCCCGGAAACATAGCTCACATCCGCATGGCAACGCACCATATGCGCATGCGTGGTTTCATTTGTGCCGTCGCCTACCATGACAGCGCGTGTATTCCACGGATGCCCGTGCGCATCATCATTGACATGGAAAAAGAATGATTTGTCCTGAAAGTTTGCAGGGGTCCAGATCCAGTAAAATTGCGGTATTTCAAAGGGGATCGTCGGGTTCCCGTCAGCTGCTCCGATGGGACGCACACCCCAGCTTCGATCACGTGTGCCGCGCCAGCTTTCCGGGGAAACAGATACATGCGTGCCATCCAGCGTGATAGACCCGCTCCAGCGTCCGTTTTGCGTCATACGTGTGCAGTCAATGAGCGTACGCGAGCCACCTTGGCGATAAATAAAGCGCGGTTCTTCAATGGGATGCGCCCGCCCCTCGAACAGGAGATCACACGCGACGCCTTCTGTCTCAGACAGGGTTAGGCGAATTTGCTTCAAAGGTGTCTCAACACTCACCCTAAACGGGCCAACCTCTGTGCGCATGCGCTCATTATTCAAACCGCGAGAGAAAAAGACAGAAGACTGCTTACCATCTTTGAGCACCGAGAAAGCACAATCAATGATATTCAGATGTGGATAGACCCCCATTGCGGCAGCAAAAAAGATCGAACCATCAGCGTTATAGCCATTAAAGAAATAACGATCGTAAAAATTCCGATCAGTGCCGGAGACAGCGACCGGCTCGGGAATCTGGTGGATCGGATATTCATCGCCCTCGGTAATCATGCTTATTATCCTTACTTGCATGGGCAACATGATCTGATGCCCCCCTATGTGTAAGTCTTAAGGCGCACTTTTGGACTCGTCGAGGGGCCCCAAATTATAAAACAAAAATTTAGAGTTTACTCGCACGCGCCCGGCCCTATCGTCTCGCAAGCCGAAAACATCAATTGAAAGGGGCGAAGATGAGCTGGATCAAAACGATTGCCTATGCAGATGCGACTGGCCGGTTGCGCAAACTTTATGAGCGCGTCAAAGGCCCTAATAACAATATCGATAATATTATGATGGCCCACAGTCTGCGTCCGCATACAATGGAAGGCCATATGGCTATTTACAAATATGTGCTCCACCATTCTGGAAATACGCTAGACAAGTCATTCCTTGAAATGATCGGCGTCTGGGTCAGCTTGCTGAATAAATGCGGTTATTGCATTGAGCACCATTATGCAGGCCTTCAGCGGCTTTTAAAGGATGACAGACAGGCTGAAGAGATACGCGCGGCTATGGTTGCAAACAATCTGGACCACCCTGTTTTTGATATGCGCGCCAAGGCCACCCTCACCTACGCAAGAGACCTGACACTTAATGCAGCAGAGTTGACTGCAGATAGCCTTTTCCCATTGCGTAAAGCCGGTTTGAGCGATGGCGAGATTCTGGAGATCAATCAGGTGACCGCTTATTTTGCTTATGCCAACCGCACAGTGTTAGGCCTTGGTATTTCAACAGAGGGTGACATACTCGGCTTATCACCGGGCAATTCTGATGATCCTGATGATT
Source organism: uncultured Hyphomonas sp. (assembly GCA_964443965.1). Taxonomy (GTDB): domain Bacteria; phylum Pseudomonadota; class Alphaproteobacteria; order Caulobacterales; family Hyphomonadaceae; genus CALLCD01. The sequence continues at coordinate 10,086 of CAYUFN010000019.1, forward strand.
GGAGCCATCGTTGAGCTGTCGCCAAAAGATAAGCTGATCGGAATTATTTTGATTTTGCACGAATGCGCTGAAATCTCAGGCGGCGTATAACAGCATAGGAAGAGATTGCGAGCGCGATAATCATGAGACTGATATGCTCGTATCACGCTGCGAATATTCGGTTGCCATGCGATCTGCAAGATCACGGGCGCGCGTGAGCTCATGATCAAGAGCTTCAAAAGCGGTCGTCAGCTCAGATGTCTCATCAACGCCGGAGATGCTCATCGCTTCAATAAAAGCACGACGCGATCGCTGTGCTTGCACGAGCGCTCGCTCAAAGCTGACCAGGTCTTCCCGTGCCGTGCGCGCGTCAATAGCTGTTCGACCAGTTAAAAACGTGTCCGCCTCAGTTGAAACAAGGGAAAGTGCATCTTTGCTATCGCTGACGTCTGTTAGAAGCGTTGCGATAATATCTTCACTGGCGCGCACATCTGCACCAATCAAACTGGCATATGTTTTTGACTCGGCCTGCACACTACTCTTGCCGTCAACAAGGACGCGGGCCAGATCAACAAAGCCAAGCGACTCGTTAATCCATCCACGGTTCACAGCTGCTTCATTAAATGCAACAGCAGCAAGCCTCAGATTTGATTGTTTTTGGGTGATGCCAGTTTCAACGGTAGAGGTGCCAGGAATGACCGAAACGGTTGCACAAGCACCAAGAGCCAATGCCAGACCTAAACTGGTTAATACACTACGCACGAGCATGTGGGGACACTCTCAATATAATCTGCCTGAAAATACTATTACAGCCAGATTTATTTACGTCTAGCCTTTATTCTCCTTATGACTGCAGATAGGTGAAGGAGATATGAACACTTCATCTATCCGGCGCACTTTGTACGCCCCTTATAATCTGCGCCGCTCAGGCAAATTACGCGTTTCTGACCTTCATGAGGTTTATTATGAAGAGTCTGGCGCGCCTGATGGTGTGCCTGTTATCGGCCTTCATGGCGGGCCTGGTGGGGGCTCAAGCCCTGAAATGAGACGATTTTTTGATCGTAATCGCTACCGTGTTATCCTTGCTGATCAACGCGGGTGTGGGCGCTCAACCCCTGCCTCGGAGTTGAGTGACAATGACACATGGGCCTTGGTGAAAGATGTCGAAAAATTAAGAATTGAACTTGGCATAGAGAAGTGGGTCGTGTTTGGAGGATCATGGGGATCGACACTCGCACTCGCCTATGCAGTGACATATCCTGAACGTGTTTTAGGGTTAATTTTACGCGGAATCTTCCTTCTGACAGAATCGGAGGTGCGCTGGTTTTACCAAACCGGAGCCAGCCGCCTGTTTCCCGATGCATATGAGCGCTATATCGCACCCATCCCTGAAGATGAGCAGGACGATTTGCTGACTGCCTTTCACAAGCGTTTAACAAGTGAAAACAAAGCCGTACGATTGAAGGCAGCACGCGCTTGGGCTTGCTGGGAAGGTGAGACAATTACGCTGCGAGCAACGGGCAGCGCCCCACCTCGCTTTGAAAATGATGACTTTGTCGACGCTTTTGCCCGGATTGAAAACCATTTCTTCGTCAATAAAGGTTTCTTTGAATATGACGGGTGGTTGCTCGATCAGGTGCGGGACAAGTTACAGGATATTCCCGGCATCATTGTGCATGGCCGCTACGATGTCGTGACACCGCTCTCTACGGCCTGGGCACTGAAAAAGGCGTGGCCGAAGTCTGATCTTTTTATTGTGCCTGATGCCGGGCATTCCAGCATGGAACTTGGCATCGTCCACCAGCTTATCACCGCAACGGACAAATTTGCTGATCGCTTCGGCTAAGGTCCATACACCAGAATAAACGCCCTGTGGGTATCCCAATAAGCGCGTTTGTGAAGGGTGGGACTTTTAGAGACAAAAAAAGCGCCCCGGATGTGGGGCGCTTTTGTAAAGATGTCTTTCTTCACGTTAGAGTGAAGCAATAATCCCAAAGACGAGAATTACAGTCAGCGCAGGCGGCGCAATAAAGCGACACGCAAATGACCAGATAGCCATAATACGCGGGTTCTCGAATTCGGACATCAACGTCTCACGGC
>CAYUFN010000019.1:12174-28262 GCA_964443965.1 uncultured Hyphomonas sp.
CCAGCCAGCAAAGATACAGACAAGTATCCCGCCAAGTGGAAGCATGATTTGACCAGTAATAAAGTCCGCAATGTCAATTAGCGAACCATCGAAGACATAGGCTGAACCAATTACGAGCAGAACGCCGCCGACAATCATCGCCGCTTTTGGCCGCCCAAGACCATTACGGTCCTCAAGCCATGACACGCCAACTTCCATCAGTGAGATAGACGAGGTAAAGGCCGCAAAAAGTGCTAGGGTAAAGAAGGCCCCGCCCACAAGTGCCGGCATTTGACCAAACGCAATAGGAAGAGACACAAAGAATAACCCAGGGCCACCAGCCGCATCAACGCCAAAGGCGAACACGATGGGGAAAATAGCAAAGCCAGCAATCATCGCCACCAGCGTATCTGCACTGGCTACGACTACAGACGAGCGGGCAATATTCGTGTCGCGCGAGAGATAAGCGCCATAGGTGATCATCAAACAGGAACCGACCCCAATGGAGAAGAAAGCCTGCCCAACAGCGGCTAGATAAGTTTCAAAGGTGACGGCACTAAAGTCTGGCGCGAGCAGGAAGTTGGCAGCAGCAGCAGCATCCCCTTTGACCAGAGAAAAGCCAACAATACCGATGAGCAAGACAAAGAAAAGCGGCATCAAAATGCTTGCAGCTTTTTCAATACCCCCCTTAACGCCGCGCGCCAGAATAATCGTATTAATCGCGATAAAGAGTACCAACCAAATAATGATTTTTGGCTTATCCTTTGTTACACTATCAAAGTTTTCACCAGAGGACGCTGCATCAAAACCGGCAAAAGATCCGGAAAAAGCCTGCGGAACAAAATCAACGATCCAAGCCGAAATGACCATGTAAAATGTTAAAATACCGAAGGCTGCCAGTGAACCTACCCAACCAAGAATAACCCATGCAGAGCTTTTACCTTCCTCACGTGCTAAATAAGCAACGCCATCAATCGCCGACCGACCAGATTTACGGCCAAGGGCATATTCAGCCATCAAAACGGGCAAGCCAAACAGAAGAACACAGATCAGATAGATCAGGATAAAAGCACCACCACCATTTTCCCCAGCGGTAAAAGGAAACCGCCAAAAGTTTCCAAGACCAACCGACGAACCAACCGCCGCCATAATAAATCCGTACTTGGATCCCCAAGTATCTGTCTTGCGACCAATTGCAGCCATTTGAAGGCCTCCCATGCATTATCTAATGCGCCGGACACTAGTCAGCGTGGGGCAAAGGTCAACGAAAACACGAGTTTCTGGCAAAATTTTTCCAGCTTAGCCAAGCTTTGCATCCCGGTGCAGGTGGACTGAGAGGATCAGCCCGAAGGCCGCCATGACTGTCAACATCGCTGTTCCACCGTAGGAAATCAGCGGCAATGGAATACCGACTACGGGCAAAAGCCCGGCCACCATGCCAATATTGAAGGAGACATAAAAGGCAATTGTTGCCACGGCGCCAATCGCGGCGAAGCGGCCAAACAGGGAGTGCGAGCGCATCGCGATCATAAATCCCCAGATGATAACCGCCGCCCAAATGGTCAGCAGCGCTGCTGAGCCCAGAAAGCCAAATTCTTCTGCAACAACGGTGAAGATAAAATCTGTATGTTGTTCAGGGATAAAGTCGAGTTGGCTTTGTGTACCCTGTGTGAAGCCTTTGCCTTCAAAGCCGCCTGAGCCGATAGCGATTTTGGCCTGCTCAGATTGATAGCCCGCGCCCAGCGGGTCTGCGCTGGGGTTCCAAAGGGTTTCAACGCGGGCGCGCTGATAGGGTTTGAGAACGCTGAAATAAGCAAAAGGCGCACCGATCACCGCCCCGAGCAACGCAACGCCCATCACTTTCCAGAACAGACCTGCAAAATAGATAATAACAAGGCCCGCCGCAGCAAGCGTCAAGGCTGTGCCGAGGTCAGGCTGGCGCAACACCAAAGCTGCCGGGGCCATAATTAAGAGGAGCGCGGGCAAGTGAACAAGGAAACCGCCCGAATTGTCTTTTAGAAAGACATGATAATACTGGGCAAGTGCCAGCACGAGCGCGAGCTTCATAAATTCTGAAGGCTGCAACCTGATCGGTCCCAATTGAAGCCACCGTTCTGCGCCCCCACCTGTTGAGCCGAACAACTCAACCCCGATCAGGAGCACAAAGCTAACGATATAGGCAGGAATAGCCGCGCGCAGCCAAAGACTTGTTGGTGTAAGCGCCAAACCCATCATGACAAAGAAAGACAGGACAAAACGCGTAAAGTGCTTGCTGGGTAAATCTGCCACTTCAGGATTAGTAATCGTAGAAGAATAGAGCATTGCTGTACCAAGGATGGCCAGGCCAATGATCAACGCCACTAATCCCCACGGCATTGCAATCAGCTTATCAAGATTACTTTGCCGACCAGCGAACTGTTTGGAACGGCTTGGCCCATCATTCATCCAGCTCATTGGGGAGCCCCGCGAGACGGCCCGCCGCTGGGCGTTCCAGCTGTACGCTGATATTTGGGTTTACGCCGACTATCTGTGCGCAGAGCATGGGCGAGAATATCGCGAGCGACCGGCGCAGCCGCCCGGCTGCCGCCTTCGCCGTGTTCAACAACGACGCCAATGGCATATTTGGGATCATCGGCGGGGGCATAGGCGACAAACAAAGCGTGGTCGCGCAATTTACGGTCGATATTATCGCCTTTGAGAATCCCTGTACGACGTTCCTCGGCTGAAATGCGGCGCACCTGGGCTGTTCCGGTTTTGCCCGCAAGGCGGGGCCCACCAAGACCAAGATCACCAGATGAGCGCGCCGTTCCGCCCGCTTCAGATGTGACGCCAAACATACCAGCTTTCATGCGGCGCATAATGTCTGCATCGATATTGGCCGTTTCTACCGGGCGCGTCACCTCGCGGCGTGGCCCTTCACCGATCAAATTGGGTTGAATGTCCCGCCCCTCAGCGGCAATTCGCGCGCACATAACAGCCAATTGCAGAGGAGACGCATTAAGCTGGCCCTGCCCGATGCCAATATTGAGGGTTTCGCCTTCATACCAAGGTTCGCCGCGCGCTTGTAGCTTCCACTCATTATTCGGTACAACGCCAGAGCGTCCACCCCAGAGGCCAACATCCCAACGGTGGCCAAAGCCGAACGCCTTGAACGTCTTGGCAAGATTCTCGATCCCGACGCGACGCGCAACTTCATAGAAGTAGACATCGCAGCTGCCCTTGATCGCTTGATGCATGTTGACCGATCCATGCCCGCCCTTCTTCCAGCAATGCCATGTGCGGTTTCCAAAATGATATCTCCGATTACAGAAGATACGTTCCTCTGGCTTGATCACACCGTACTCAAGGCCAGCTGCTGCCGTGACCATTTTAATCGTAGAGCCCGGCGGATAGAGGCCATCATAGGCCTTATGATAGAGCGGTGAACGATCGTTTTGTTGCAAGGCGCGATAATCTGTCGTGGAAATGCCGTTCACGAAATCATTTGGGTCATAGGCCGGCGTTGAGACAAGCGCGAGAATATCTCCGGTTTCAATATCGATGACCGCAGCAGCGCCGGATTCATCGCCAAACCGCTCAATAGCCGCGCGCTGAAGTTCGGCATCGATTGTAACTGAGAGATCTTTGCCAGGGATAGCCGCAAGGTCTTCGCTAGGCAGCTCCTCAATGATGCGCCCGGCTGCATTTGTGACAACGCGACGTTGCCCAACAGTTCCGCGCAACCATTCTTCTGAGACACGCTCAATACCTTCACGACCTGTGCGCATATCGGGATGCTTAAACAGGCGACGTAACTGCTCGGCCTGTGTCACACTTGCGCCCTCGGTCAAGCGAGTGAGATCTTTCTCGCTGGCTCGTGCGACATAGCCAAGGACGTGCGCAAAATCTCGTCCGCGCGGATAGGAACGCGTGGCCGCCATCTCCACCTGCACACCGGGCAGATCAACCGCATGTACATTCATGCGTGCAAAGTCTTCATAGGTCAGTTCAGCTGCCACAACGACCGGCACAAAACTTGGCTGACTGAACGCCCGGCTGAGGATACGCTCCTGGCGCTCAACAGGTAGGTCAACAAGGTTGGCGATTTTCGCCAGTGTTGCCTTAAGATCGCCGACCTGTTCACGCACCAGCGTGATACGCCCGGCGCGCCTGTGCGAGGCAAGCGGCATGCCGAAACGGTCGAGAATGCGCCCACGCTCTGGCGGGGCAAGTTCCAGCTTAACCCTGTTCTCTGCAGCAAGGCTGGCAAATTTATCACCTTCAAGCACTTGTAACTGGAACAGACGCGCCAGCAGCGTACCCCAAACAAGTGACCCGGCCCCAGCGGCCAGCATGGTTCTTCGGGAAAATTCCAAACTCAGATCGCGGATACCCTTTTTCGCCATCAGCCTGCTCCCAGTCTTTGGCCCGGAATTCCACCCAAGCGGAACATGGGCGCAAGAGGGACGAACAAAAGCAGCGTCAACAGCCATTCCTGAATACGGGGCAAAATACGTATGCCATGATTAGCCGTCCCACTGGCCAGAAGCCACAGAGCCAAAAAGGCAGCCGCCATCGCCACTGCGGCCACCATCAAACCTTTTACCGGATCTTTCTCCACATCAAAAAGCTCATTTAGCCAAACAGCGATGCCATAGGCCAGCAAGTTTACGATCCAGAAGACAGCGATTGGACCATCAAAAGAAATATCCTGTGCAACACCTAATACGCACAGCAGCAGCATGGGCCGAACAGCAAATCCAACCGACGCCCACCCAACCGCGGCCCATAGGGCCGCATGCGGCCAAATAATTTGAATGCCAAAAATAGACTTAGGGGTTAGCCCCATCAAACCCACGACACAAATAAAGAAAAAGCCAAACACCATGCGGTAGGTTGGTGCCACCTGGCTCCAGGCGCTTTTGCGCACCATGGATTTGCTTGAGCCAGCCATTACTGACCTGCCAATCTGGCCGCAGCACTTGCTTCACCAGCAGCTGTATCAGCTTCGACAAGCAAGGCCGCCGCTTCAGGCACGGGCTCGTCTTCAGGTTTTGGAATACGTGCAGGCGGCAAAAGCCGAACAAATCCGGCCGCGCCGCGCTTCATTGCATAGTCCACCCGCCAGCTATTGCCGCGCCGCATGGCATAACCAGCCACGATTCCCCGCGGGAACAAGCCGCCCTCGCCAGTGGTAAGAATACGCTCGCCTTCAAGGAAATTATGGATCTCCGGTCGATCATCTAAAGCCCCAATGCCATCGCGTCCGCCATACATGATCGCACGCACCCCGCTGGCCTCACCCATAACCGGAACACGTGAGTTGAAATCGGTCACCGCAAGGATACGCGCAGAGCGCTGACCAAGCTTAACGACACGCCCAACAAGCCCACCCTCATTAAGGGCAACAAAGCCAGCCTCAATGCCTTGGTTCTGTCCAGCATTCGCCAAAAGTGTATCTGAAAACGGGCCATCACTTTCAGCAATGATACGCGCCGTCACGCCCTGCGTCGGCGGCTCGCCAAGCGCATTTAAAATCTCTTCATAGGTTTCAAGCCGCTCGGCCATGGAAATTGCTGCTGCGCGCCAGCGGGCGAGATCACGCACATCTGCCTCTAATTCCCGCACACGCGCTTCACGCGCAGTCTGGCCTGTTATACGTGCATACCAACTTGCTCGACCATTGCCGACAAGCTGATCACTGGCTGAGGTCCGTACTGGCGTAAAAGCGTCTTTAATGCTTGGGGCTGTCTGCAAGAGAACGATGGCCCCGCCTAAGGCCAGCAGGATACCAAAAGCCAGGCCGCGCAAGGGTCTTCGTTTATGTGTGCGCTGTCGGCCCATCGGCAGACACCTCCTCTAAAGAGACTGACGTTTCTATACCACCCAAGCACGTTCACATTATGCACGCACTTGTAACAGATTCAAACTTCCGGCGACAGAACGCCTTGCATTTTGGAATAATTTTCCAGAACGTGACCGCATCCATTCACAACGCATTTAAGTGGATCATCAGCAATCATGACAGGCAGTTTGGCCTGTTCGCGAATAACGACATCTAGATTACGCAGGAGCGCCCCGCCCCCTGTCAGAACGATCCCGCGATCGACAATATCGGCGGCCAGCTCTGGCGGCATCGCTTCAAGCGCGATTCGGATCGCATCAATAATTTCAGTGACGGGTTCGCGCAGGGCCTCAGCGACCATTGCTTCATTAACCTCAGCTTCCTTGGGCACAGCATCAAGCGTGCCGCGGCCACGGATCGACAATGTCATACCAGAGCCTTTTTCGGGCGCACGGGCCGTGCCGATCTCTTTCTTAATCCGCTCAGCTGACATTTCGCCAATCAGAAGGCGTTCCTCACGACGCAAATAGTTTACAATCGCCTCGTCCATTTTGTCGCCACCAACACGCACAGAACGTGAGTAAACAATGCCACCAAGCGAAAGAACAGCAACTTCAGCTGTTCCACCACCAATATCGACCACCATGGAACCAGCTGGGTCTTCAATAGGTAATCCGGCTCCAATCGCAGCGGCCATCGGCTCTTCAATTAATTTTACGTCACGCGCGCCTGCTGCGAGTGCTGATTGATGAATGGCGCGACGCTCAACATTCGTTGCCGAGCTTGGCACGCAGATAATAATAAGCGGAGACACAAATGCCCGGCGATTGTGCACTTTGCGAATAAAGTGCTTGATCATTTCCTCGGCAACATCGAAATCAGCGATCACACCATCGCGCATGGGCCGTATGGCTTCCATATTGACAGGGGTTTTCCCAAGCATCAATTTCGCCTGATCACCCACCGCGTAGACCATCTTGCGCCCGCCCTGTGTCATGTAAGCGACCACTGACGGCTCATCAAGAACAACGCCTCGGCCTTTGACATAAACAAGCGTGTTTGCGGTTCCAAGGTCGATGGCCATGTCCGTAGACAACATGCCGAGAAGACTACCGATCATTACTCTTACTTTTCGCTGGGCCCGGACATTGAAAAAATGCCCGCGCGGGTTTAATTTACATATTATTCTTACCGCTATGCCGTTTACATTTGATTAATGCAAGGCAAGCTGAACAAAGTATAGATACGCATCGTACTATTTATCCATTTTACCTGTAAATACTGGAAGTTTAAGGCAAAAATCAGGCATATCTGAAAAGCATATAGAACGATCCGTTCCTTAAGAGGTCGAATATTTTCTTAGATTTAAGCCCAAAGGTGCGCGTAAATTTGCTTAAAGTTAACCGTTACCCGCTTATAGTTAATCTTTGCAGCCTAAAGGATTTGCACAGATGTTGATATTTGGATGGCATAATTGGCACGGAGAAACCGGGCGGTCTTATCGCTTTAACATCACACTTACTGATAAAGGCCTGCCCAAAGGTGGCGGTGTTTATGTCTTTGTACGGCGCCGGTTCGTCTTCTGGCTTGAGCCGCTTTACATCGGCAAAGCAGCAAATTTCCAAAATCGATTAATTGGTCATGAACGCTGGCGGGAAGCCTGGTGGAACCGCGGCGCGACTGAGCGCCACATTCTGCGGATCAAATCTCGTGAGCGTCAGGCCCGCATTGAAGAAGACCTGATCCGGGGCCTGAAACCAAAAATGAACAATATTCATATCCCACGTCACCGCAAAGACGCCCCCAATGATAAAAGACTAAATCGTAGATGGCGTCCGCGGCACAAGCCGTTTTTTGGTCTGTTTGGTTAAAGCTGCCCCGCTTGGAGTGTGCAGTTTTTAACATAGGCGCAAAAATGTTCTTTATTTGTTCTCTTTTTTATGCTACCCGATTTTCAGCTTGGAGACGGGGCGATGGTCAGCCGAATTACAACATTTGCTTTTGAAGGCGTAGAGGCAAAACCTGTTGCTGTGCAGGTGCAGCTCTCAGGTGGGAACCCCTATTTTGCTATTGTTGGTCTGCCTGACAAAGCCGTTGGTGAAAGCCGCGAGCGGGTGCGCGCAGCGTTTTCATCGATCGGCCTAGCCCTGCCACCCAAGCGGATAATTGTGAACCTTGCCCCTGCAGATCTGCCTAAGGAAGGCAGTCATTATGATTTAGCAATTGCCCTTGCCATGTTGGCCGCTATGGGGGTGATCGCGCCTGATGCGCTGGATGGATATGCAGCAATTGGTGAACTGTCCCTTGATGGACGACTTGGTCAAACGCTTGGCGTCCTGCCCGCTGCGATGGCTGCAGAAGGAATGGGGCTACGCCTGGCTTGCCCTGCAATCTGCGGAGCAGAGGCAGCCTGGGCTGGCGGGGAAACAATTGCTGGCGACAATTTAATTGCGCTGGTCAATCATTTTTCCGGACGTGCCCTGCTCTCGCCACCTTTAAAAGGTGAGCTTGCCCTTCCCCCTCCTGGTCCTGATTTGCAAGACGTGAAAGGTCAAGATATGGCCAAACGTGTGCTGGAAATTGCAGCTGCCGGAGGTCACAATCTTTTATTCTCTGGTCCACCAGGATCGGGCAAATCGATGCTCGCCCAACGCTTGCCGGGCTTGTTGCCCCCTTTATCTGCAAGGGAATTGCTAGAGGTTAGCCAGATACAATCGGTTGCCGGCTTGCTTGAACGCGGCCAGCTCTCCCGCCAGCGCCCCTATCGCGCTCCGCATCACTCAGCCTCCATGGCCGCCCTTGTTGGCGGCGGCATTAAGGCCAAGCCAGGCGAGGTGTCGCTGGCCCATCACGGCGTGCTGTTTCTCGATGAATTACCCGAATTTAATAGCCAAGCTCTTGATGCCCTACGTCAACCCATCGAAACGGGTGAAGCTGTCGTCGCGCGCGCCAACCGCCATGTGAAATACCCAGCGCGCTTCCAACTGATCGCTGCCATGAACCCTTGCAGATGCGGAGGCGGCGCCGAAGAGATCAACTGCCGGATTAAACCTGCCTGCCAGCAAAAATACCAATCGCGCATCTCCGGTCCTTTTATGGACCGTATTGATCTTTTCTATGACACCCCACCTGTAACGGCGATTGACCTGACCCTGCCACCTGCAAAGGAAGGCACCGCAGAGGTTGCCGCCCGCGTAGCCGAAGCCAGAGCTTTACAAGAGGCTAGATATAAGGCCGAACCGATTGGAAATCGCCGCGCAGTTAATGCAGATGCTGGTCCACCACAGCTTGATACATACGCCAAACCTGATGAGGCTGGTGGCGCGCTTCTGGCCGAAGCGGCAGCCCAACTCAACCTGACCGCGCGCGGATATCACCGGGTCTTGAAAGTTGCCCGCACGATTGCCGATCTTGAAGGGGCAACGAGCATTCGCCGCCTACATATTGCTGAGGCGCTCACCTATCGCCGCCGCAGTCCCGGCACGGCGACATCTGGTGTCGCTAAATCCTTGGTGTATTAGCACGCAAATCGCTGCGCAAAAATTGAGCTGTTAAAGATTTCATTAACCCTTTCTGTCAATCTATTCCCATGACAGATTTTCCGTCCGACTCATCGCCTGACAAACAAAGCGATATACGCGCCGATCAAGCCTTTCTGGCCACAGCCAGCCACGAAATACGCACACCTTTGAACGGTATACTTGGCACAACATCCCTATTGCTGGAAACAAAGCTGGACCCGGCTCAACGTGAGTATGCTGAAGCGATCCGCACGAGCGGCGCGCGCCTGCTTGATATGCTCAATAATGTGCTTGACTTCGCACGGCTCGACGCTGGCGATATTGCTCTTGAGGAAGTGTCTTTCTCGCCCTCCAAGCTGACGCGGGAAGTTGTTGAGCTTTTGGGGCCGCGCGCGCACGCCAAAGGCATAGATATCGCGATGCGCCGCTTTAGCAAACAGCCATGCCATGCATATGGGGATGCTGGGCGTATCCGGCAAATTCTGTTTAACCTGATTGGTAACGCGCTAAAATTCACCGATAAGGGCGGTATACTCATTGACGTCGACCCAGACCATGACCGCATTACATGGTCGATAACAGATTCAGGCCCGGGCATTGCGCCTGAAGATCAAAAGAACCTCTTTAAAGCCTTCCACCAAACACAAGCCTCAGATGCGCAAAAGGATGGTGGCGTAGGGCTTGGCCTGGCCATTGTGCGGCGCCTAACAGATATTTTGGGTGGACAGATCAAGATAAAAAGCCTGCCCGGTTATGGCACCAAATTTCAACTGACAATACCACTCACTCCGGTCTTTGAAGAGGTTGAAGCAGACCAGCCTGCTTTAGAGACAAATCCGCCTAAGCGCATTGCATTGGTCGGCTTACCCGGCCCAACCGCCCTCTCGATCAGTCTCTCTTTATTACACGCGAACATGACGGCCGTACAGTTTGATCCGGGAGCTGATCTAAACAAGCCGGATGTCATATTAGTCGGTGCGACACTGTCGAGTGGCGAAATTGCCCGGTTGGCGACCATCGCGCCGACGCTGGTTGTGCTGCGTCCTGAAGACAGGCAAACGATTAGCCGCTTCAGGCAGCTTGGCTGTGCAGGATGGCTTGTGCGGCCGCTGCGGCACGCGTCTCTGATTGAACGCGTTAAGCTTGCCAGTGCTGGCAATCGTAATTTAGGTGAGGATGCCGAAGCCAAGGGCCCATCAGGTGCGCGCATTTTGATCGCTGATGATAATGCCGTAAACACATTAATTGCCAGACGCGCCTTAGAAAAGGCGGGTTTTCGTGTCACAAGTGCTGCAACAGGTGTTGAAGCATTGGAGGCAGCCCAAGCGGTGGATCACGCTCTTATTTTGATGGATCTACGCATGCCGGTCATGGATGGGTTTGAAGCCATGCAGCATTTGCGCGCGGCCGGGCACGCCACGCCCATCATCGCCGTCTCTGCAGAGATCAACCCGCAAATTGAGGCGCGCGCGCGCGCATGCGGCGCTAATGCGGTGGCCTCTAAACCCCTCGATGCGACTGCCCTGCGTATGCTGGCCACAAATTGGACCAGTCAATCTATTGCAGCCAAGAAAGGCGCAGCATGAATACGGCCACACCAGACACAAGCAAAGACTCATGGCCACAGTGGATCCGTCCATATCTAAACTGGAAGATGGCAGCGATGCTAGCACTGGGTTTTGCGTCTGGCTTGCCACTTATGATGGTGTTTTCAAAACTATCGGCCTGGCTTCGCATAGAAGGCATTGACCGTGCCACAATTGGTGGTTTTTACGCCGTCTCATTGGCCTATTCAATTAAAGTCCTTTGGGCACCTGCAGTTGATCGTCTGCCTTTACCGATCTTGAGCCGATTACTCGGACAAAGGCGAAGCTGGATGCTTCTTGCAATTGCCGGCACAGTGGTAGGCTTTATGATAATTGCAACCTCAGACCCTGGCAGCAATTTACAACAAACAATTATTGGGGCGCTCATACTCGCTTTTTCAGGCGCAACGCTCGATATAGCGATCGACGCCTGGCGCATCGAGTCTGCACCTAATGACGAACAAGCAAACATGGCAGCCGTTTATAACCTTGGCTACCGCTTTGCCATTATGTTTGCAGGCGTGGGCTTAATAATCGCCGGCGCGACAAGCTTCCTTATAGCCTATCTTGTGATGGCTTGCGTCATGTTGGTGCTTGCAGGGATCGTATTGATCATTCAGGAACCCCCACAAACCGAACGAATGGCGGGTAAGAAACAAGGCATGCTACCTGCTGTTAAGGATGCAATCGTAGAGCCTTTTTGGCAAATTGTTGCGCGCTATGGAAAATGGGCAATTATCGTTCTTGCAATTGTGGCGCTTTACAGGATCAGCGATTTCACAATGGGGATAATGGCCGTCCCATTTTATATTGATCTTGGCTTTTCACCAGAAACAATAGGTACGATACAGGCTCTATTCGGGCCTTGGCCGATTATTGCAGGAGGCTTTATCGGCGGGTTTGTTGCTGTTCGATATAGCCTCTTGCCAGCACTTTTGGCTGGTGGAATTCTAACACTTTTGACGAATGGCGCATTCGCGTTGCTTGGTCTCGCAGCGGGGCCAGATCTTGAAATTGTCGCACAAGCAGTCTCACAAGGGTTGCCAATTCCAGATGGGGCAATTGTCGACACACCAAGTGATCTCGCATTGTTATGTGTAATTGTTGCTGACAATTTGGCAGCTGGCTATGTCGGCACTGTTTTCATCGCCTATATGTCATCACTCGTAGACCGCAGATTTGCAGCAACGCAATATGCGCTGTTGAGTTCAGCCTATGCCTTCTTTTGTAAGCTGGCGGCTTCGACAACGTCTGGGCCGCTGTCTGAAGCTATAGGATGGGTTGGATTTTTCTCCATTACTTCCCTCTACACAATCCCGCCCATGATCCTGATCTTGATTCTGATGCGCTACGGGCCTGAGAATACAAAGGGGATAACTACCCCATCCTGACATGCCCCATAACGCCGTCGACATCATAGGCAGCAAGCGTGGCCAGCGTTACAATATTGGCAACAGAGGCCCCGAAACTGGCGATTTGTACAGGCTTTTGAAGGCCAAGCAACATCGGGCCGATAACGGTGGCCCCGCCAAGCGCATCCAGCAGTTTTGTTGCAATTGACGCTGAATGAATCGCCGGCATAACCAGAACATTTGCTGGCCCCGACAGGCGAGAGAATGGATAGGCCAGGCGCGAGGACTCGCTAAGCGCAACATCGGCAGCAATATCGCCTTCATACTCAAAATCAATATCCTTGCGCTCATCAAGCAAAGCGACGGCCTCACGAACTTTCTCAGAACGCTCGCCCATCGGGTTTCCAAAGGTGGAATAAGATAAGAATGCAACCCGCGGCGCAAAGCCCAGACGGCGCGCCGCACTTGCCGCTTCAACAGCAATTCCAGCAATCTGCGCCGCGCTTGGCAATTCCACAACGCTCGTATCAGCAATAAAGACGGTCTCACGCCCGATAACCATAGACATGCCGATTACAGGCTGGCCGGGAATTGGATCCAGAACAAGCTGGGCATCGCGCAAGGCAACATCATAGTTTCGGGTAACGCCTGTGACCATGCCGTCCGCATCACCATGCGCGAGCATGCAGCACCCAAAGACATTCCGATCCTGGTTGACAAGGCGCTGCGCGTCACGCTTGAGATAACCTTTGCGCTGCAAACGCTTATACATATGATCCGTATACTCAGGATTTTTATCTGACAGGCGCGCATTAATAATATCAAGACTGCCAAGTGGCACTCCCATTTGTTCCATAACCGCATTAACGCGGTCTTCGCGGCCAATCAGGATGGGACGCCCGAGTCCTTGAATTTTAAAGGAGGCTGCCGCACGGATGACTGCAGGTTCCTCGCCTTCGGCAAACACAATCCGCTTATTCATCGGGCGAACCGCACTTTGAATGCCTTGCAGGAACGAAGCTGTCGGGTCTTGTCGTCTTGCCAATTCGCGCCGATAGCCTTCCATGTCCGTGATCGGTTTGCGCGCCACGCCAGTGTCCATAGCGGCCTTGGCCACAAATGGTGGAATGAAGCTGATCAAGCGCGGATCAAACGGGGTCGGGATAATATAGTCTGGCCCAAATGTCGGGCGGGCACCATGGTAAGCGGCGGCTACCTCATCTGGCACATCCTCGCGTGCAAGCTGGGCGAGCGCCTCGGCAGCAGCAACTTTCATCTCTTCATTAATACTTCGCGCACGCACATCCAATGCGCCACGGAAAATATAGGGGAAACCTAAGACATTATTGACCTGGTTTGGATAGTCAGAGCGCCCTGTTGCAATAATCGCATCATCGCGGACCGCTTTTATATCCTCAGGTGTAATTTCCGGATCCGGATTAGCCATGGCGAAAACAATCGGATTGTCAGCCATAGACTTGATCATTTCCTTGGATATGGCGCCGGCAACTGATAGCCCCATAACACAGTCGGCCCCCTCGATGGCTTCAGCCAATGTCCGCTTACTTGTTTTTATGGCAAATGCGGATTTAAACTGATCAACACCATCGCGGCCTTCATAAATCACGCCTTCACGATCACACATCAGGATATTTTCTGGCGACACGCCCATATGACGGATAAGGCCAGCGACAGAAAGGCCAGCAGCCCCTGCCCCTGAAATAGCCACCTTCACGTCTTTCATTTCACGCCCGGTAATATGGCAGGCATTGATCAAACCCGCTGCAGCAATAATCGCCGTGCCGTGCTGATCATCATGAAAAACGGGGATATCAAGCTCTTCACGCAACCGGCTTTCGATAATGAAACACGCCGGGGATCCAATATCTTCAAGGTTTATCCCACCAAATGTCGGACCGATATTGCGAACAGTGGTGATAAATTCTTCTGTATCCTTTGTGGTCACTTCAATGTCAAAACTATCAACATCAGCAAACCTTTTGAAAAGAACTGACTTACCTTCCATAACCGGTTTTGAAGCCATCGCACCAAGGTCACCCAAACCGAGAATGGCTGTCCCGTTTGAAATTACCGCAACCATGTTACCTTTGGACGTGTAATCATATGCGCGATCTTCATCTTCTGCGATTGCCAAAACCGGCACAGCAACACCCGGGCTGTAAGCGAGCGAAAGATCGCGCTGGGTCCCCATTGGTTTTGTCGGCGCAACTGCAAGCTTACCGGGTTGAGGGTGGCTATGAAAATCGAGTGCTTCTTGGTCGGTAAAGCTCGGTCGCTTGGAAGTCATTTGGGAAGTTCCCTTAATACCCATTTTTCGATAGCCTACGCGTCTCCTTTCAGGTTGACAACAGCCAAACTTTTGCAAGCCAGACGAAGTCAAGCCTTCCAAAACGCTTGGTGATGCCTATAGCTTACAGGCATGTCAGAATCAGCGCCCACAAAAACAACAAAAAAAACCAAGGCCAAGGCACCAAAAGGGCCAAGCCCATTTCTGGTTCAGTACCTCGATATTAAAGCGCAACATACTGATGCATTGTTGTTTTTCCGCATGGGTGACTTTTATGAGCTATTCTTTCAGGATGCTATTGATGCAGCTGAAATTTTAGGAATCACGCTCACCGCGCGCGGTGAATATAATGGCAAACCGATTCCCATGGCGGGCGTACCTTTCCACGCCGCAGAGGGATATCTGGCCCGCCTGATCGCATCGGGACGCCGCATTGCAGTTTGTGAACAAACCGAAACCCCAGCAGAGGCTAAAAAGCGCGGGTATAAGGCGATCGTTAATCGGGAAATTGTGCGAATCGTTACGCCGGGCACGATCACCGAGGATTCGCTTTTGCCCGCGCGCCAGTCCCACACACTTGTGGCTGTCGGATTGGGCGCAGGAGACCGCGAAGCTGGATTAGCTATTTGTGACGTTTCAACGGGCGCGTTTGAGCTGTTTCCCCTTCCCGCCCCCGCGCTGGGGGAAGCCCTCTCAAGCGTTTCAGCTCGCGAAATTTTGGTAAGCGAAGTCACCAACGATAAGCCCGCTATGCAATCAGCACTGGCAATGATTGATGCACCAATCACATTACGTCCATCTCGTGGTGCCTCTGCTAAGGCAGGCGAAGCCGCTCTAAAAAATGTCTTTGACGTGCATGCCCTCGACGTATTTGGAAGCTTCTCCCGGGCTGAGCTAAGCGCGGCGGCCCTGCTTCTGGATTATCTGACACTCACACAGGCTGGCGCGGAGATTAAACTCGACCCACCAAGACGCACAGTATCCGGTGAACATTTGGCGATTGACCCAGCCACGCGGACCAGCCTTGAAATCGACGCCTCGGTGGCGGGCACGCGGGCTGGCTCTCTTCTGCACACGATAGACCGCACACTGACAGCACCTGGCGCGCGACTTCTGGCTGACCGCCTATCGCGCCCCTCAACCAACACAGCGGAAATCACCGCCCGCCATGATGCGATTGCCTGGTGTCTTAACGATCATGATCTGTCCACTGATATCCGTAAAGAGCTGCGTCAAGCGCCAGACCTTGAGCGCGCGCGCGGGCGGCTCCGGCTTGGCCGGGGTGGGCCACGTGACCTACAAGCGCTTGGGCGAGCCCTGCGCCATGGAGAAGCGGCCGCGACGATGATTGCCAAACGGATGCGCCATGCCCCCGCGCTGATCGACGCGGCCGCCAATGCGCTAACGCTGTCGCATACGCCTGAACTCGGCGGACTTGCTGGCGACTTGCAGCGTGCCTTACATCAAGAGGTGCCCCTGCTGGCCCGTGATGGAAACTTTATCGCACCGGGATGGGAC
>CAYUFN010000019.1:28272-29455 GCA_964443965.1 uncultured Hyphomonas sp.
CCCTAGATGAGGCCCGCAATTTGCGCGATGACAGCCGAAAGATCATTGCCGGCCTGCAAGCACAGTATGCTGAAAATTCAGGTATCTCTGCACTGAAAATTAAATTCAACAATGTGCTTGGCTATTTTATTGAGGCCAGTGCCCGTAACGCAGAGCCTTTAATGGCCGCACCGCTGAATGAAACCTTCATCCACCGGCAGACGCTTGCCAATGTCGTGCGCTTTTCAACCACCGAACTGAGCGAGCTGGCCGGGCGAATATCCCGGGCTGAAGAAGAGGCCAAGGGGCGCGAACTGGCACTCTTTCACGATTTCATTGCGCGGCTAGAGCCCTTATCTGCCCCTTTACAAGCGGCCGCACAAGCGCTGGCTGATCTGGATGTGGCCACCGCTGGGGCCGTCTGGGCTGAAGAGGCTGGAGCAGTGCGCCCGATTATAAGTGAGGAGGCCGTTTTCAAGGCAGAAGCGCTGCGCCACCCTGTAGTTGAGGCGGCTCTTAAAAAAGATGGGAATGGCTTTACAGCAAACAATACCGATCTTGATGCAAGCAGTCTGCAGGCGCCGCGCCTGCAACTGGTTACCGGGCCGAACATGGCAGGCAAATCAACCTATCTGCGCCAATGCGTCCTGGCCGTGATCATGGCGCAGGCAGGGTGCTATGTCCCGGCCCGCGCGCTGACCTTTGGACTGGCTGATCGTGTTTTCTCGCGTGTTGGGGCCTCTGACGATCTGGCGCGTGGCCGCTCAACATTCATGGTGGAGATGGTGGAAACAGCCACAATCCTGACACAGGCAACGCCTGCCAGTTTTGTTATTCTCGATGAGGTTGGTCGGGGAACATCCACCTATGATGGATTGGCGATTGCGTGGGCCGCTGTCGAGCATTTACATAATAAGAATGGGTGCCGCGCGCTGTTTGCTACGCACTATCATGAACTTACAACACTTGCTGAAGACCTGCCCGGCGCAGCGAATGTCTCCCTGCGTGCGAAAGAATGGCAGGATCAGCTCGTGTTCCTACATGATGTTCAGCCAGGGCCAGCTGATCGCTCTTATGGTGTACAGGTGGCTAAGCTGGCTGGATTACCAAAATCTGCGGTGCGCCGTGCAGAGCAAGTCCTTAAACGCCTGGAAGCTGACCCATCAAGAGTTGAAAGCCTGCCGCTTTTTGCCATACCCGCGCC
>CAYUFN010000020.1:0-3236 GCA_964443965.1 uncultured Hyphomonas sp.
GCGCTGGGGGCTACCTTAAGCTGCCGTTTGAACCAGGCTGGAAGTTGGCTTGTGCGGCGTTGATCTGCCTGTGTGCACTTGTATTAGGTTTGTTGAAGGGGCGGTTTGTAGCCATTTCAAGACTTGCCGCTATATTGCTTAGCGGTGTGATTATTGGCCTTCTCGCTGGGAAAGCACGTACCTACCTTGTAGCCGTGCCTAGCGTTGGCGGAATGCAAGGGCCTGTTATCGTTGAAGGTTGGGTAAGTGCCGTTGAGCCAGCACAAACAGGCGTACGGTTGCGCATTAAACCGCATGCAATTGCTGGATTCTCACGTGCTGAGACCCCTCGCACAATCCGACTAACTCATCGTTTGAGCTTGAACGTTTCGCCAGGTCGTTTTGTGCGCTGTTGGGCCGTTCTTCGCCCTCCACCGGCGGCATCTGTTCCGGGCGATTATGATTTTCGCCGTCAAGCCTGGTTTCAAGGCTTGGGCGCAGTCGGTTATGTGCAGGGGCGCTGCCGAGGCGGTGTACTCGGGCAACCTGAGCATCGGGCCTCAGCCTTGAAGTTGAAGATAGCAGCCATTAGAAGGCAACTGGCAGTTTACACAAGGAAAGCTAGCGGAGAGCGGGCTGGTGGCTTTGCTGCGGCGCTTGTTTCTGGTGATCGTTCGTTCATGGCATCTAAGGATCAAGAGACTTTGCGGGCCTCTGGTCTTGCACATTTGCTGGCTATCTCAGGGCTGCATTTGGGGATTGTTGGAGGGCTTGTTTACTTTCTCTTTAGACAGGGCCTCGCTTTCATCTCGCCATTAAGTTTGCGGATACCAGTGCAAAAACCCGCTGCCTTAGCTGCATTATTTGCAATTACGGTCTATCTCGTAATTTCTGGTGCAAGCGTCTCAACGCAGCGTGCTTTCATCATGTCTGCCGTTTTCTTCAGCGCCATTCTTATTGATAGGCCCGCCCTTAGCCTGAGGTCTTTTTCAATCGCAATGATCGCAGTTATTCTGATCGCGCCGGAGAGTGTTTTTGCGCCAGGCTTTCAAATGTCATTCGCTGCAACTGGAATTTTGATTGCAATTTATGAAGCATGGTCGCGGCATCGAACAGCGGCCCTGGGCGGGTTAGTTGGGCGTGGTGTTTTTGCGGGCAAATCTCTTGCCGTAACTTCTATTGCCGCCTCTCTTGCGACTGCGCCATTTGCTGTTTTCCACTTTGAGCGGCTGGCTCCATTGGGATTACTCGCAAATCTCATCGCTATGCCTGTCGTGAGCATTATTTCTGTTCCCGCCGCTGGGCTCGCTATCCTGCTTGCGCCTTTTGGTCTCTCAGAATATGGACTTAGTGTGTTTGGATGGTCGCTGGAGATCGTCTTATTCATTGCTGGGTGGGCTGAGCGTGCTGGTGAAATTCGGACTCCTTATTTAAAAGGAATGCCTGATGCGGCTTTGCTTTTATTTACACTCGCACTGATAGGGCTGATATTATTTCGCAGATGGTTTAGAATATGTGTTGTCGTAGTTGCTAGCATTTGTGGGTTTGCGATGTGGACGTTAATACCTGTCGCGAGTGTTTACTGGGCAACTTCCGGTGAACTGTATGTAAATACCAGCGATAGCAAGTATGAGCGCATTGCGTTTATTGATGCAGATGCTTTAGGGCCTTTAAGTTTCCGGTCTGCGCGGCGCGGTGCGCTGTGCAAAAAAGAGATATGTCGTTTGGAAGCAGCAACTGGCGCGCGTATCCTGATTCAAAAGTCTGACGCCAATCTACATAGTTGCCTGTCTGAAGCGGACATTGTGCTTAGTGCTAAATCGCTAACAAATCAGGCAGATTCTTGTCCAAACACGGTCTATTGGGCAGATATCCAGCGCAATGGTGGCGCGAAAATACGCCTTCATAACGGACAGCTTAGTATACAATATGCTGCACAATGTAGCAGTCGACCATGGCGGGCGTGTACAGCAGATTGGCATAAAAAAGGCTTGTCTAAACGTAACGGCGAATAAGTGCCACGAGGACGCCCTGCACACGAACGCGATCAGGGCCGAAGATACGTGTCTCATAGTCCGGATTGGCAGCTTCCAGTGCGATGGAATTACCCTTCTTACGTAACTTTTTGAGTGTGGCTTCTTTTTCGTCAACAAGCGCCACAACAATATCACCTGAAGTGGCTGTATCGGTGCGGCGAAGGATCACGATATCGTCTTCAAGTATACCCGCCTCAATCATGGAGTCGCCTTTAACCTCAAGAGCAAAATGTTCTTCGCCCGTGGGTAAGTCTATTGGCGCGTTCACGCGATTTGTTTCCTGTTGTATCGCTTCAATTGGAACCCCTGCAGCGATGCGACCGAGAATTGGAACAGAATTATTGTTTGCTGCTTGTGGCACCGGCGCATTATTGTCGACAACACTCGGCCGGAAAGGCTGCCTGCCTGCAGTCGGCGCGCTCGGTGTTGCTGATTCGGGTAACTTTAAAACCTCCAATGCCCGTGCTCTGTGCGCTAAACGACGAATAAAACCGCGTTCTTCCAAGGCAGTAATGAGGCGATGAATACCTGATTTTGAGGCTAAGTTCAGCGCATCCTTCATTTCGTCAAAGGAGGGTGAAACGCCTGTTTCTTTAATGCGCTTGTGAATAAAGAGCAAAAGCTCTTTTTGCTTTGTTGTGAGCATGGACCCGCCTTTCGGGATAATTGATTGCTCTTTTGTTCTATATGTGTTCTTGTTTTACGTCAAGAACTGCAAAAACTTATTATTTTGCAGTGGCCAAAGCACGAACGAAATCAACCCTTTGTGGTTGTTTCATAAGACTTTCTCCGATGAGGAAGCGGTGTGCATTGCTTTTTTTAAGACGGATTATGTCTCCTGGCGTTTTTACACCGCTCTCTGAAATGACGTGTTTATCAGGTGGAATTAGGTGACTGAGTCGTTCTGTGACGGTAAGCTCAGTGACCATTCGGGTTAAGTCTCTGTTGTTGATGCCGAGAAGGGGGCTGGAAAGAGTTAGAGCGCGTTCAAGCTCTTCTTCATTATGCACTTCGATAAGCGCATCCATACCTAGCGCATGTGCCGTCTGTTCAAAGTCTATGGCTTCAGCGTCACTGAGTGCGGCCATAATAATCAGTATCGCATCTGCCCCATGTGCGCGGGCTTCGATGATCTGAATCGGATCAACGATAAAGTCTTTGCGCAATAGTGGGAGAGCGACAGCTTCACGAATAGCCTCCAGATCATTCAACGAACCACCA
>CAYUFN010000020.1:3246-10588 GCA_964443965.1 uncultured Hyphomonas sp.
GAGGCGTAGAATTCTTCGATCTTCTTTTTGATGCGAGCGATCAGAGCCGGGTCGGCACCAGGCAGGATTTCACCGGCCGAGGGGCTTTTGCGCTTGAGTTCGCAAATTAGGGCATTGTGACCTTTTGCAACTCTTGCGCTGAGGGCGGCTGCAAAGCCACGTGGAGTGGGTTGAGCTTTCGCTTTCGCTTCTAAAGCTGGCAGACTGGTGAGGGCCTTAAGCGCCGCGACTTCTTCGCGCTTGTAGGCGAGGATTGGTGTGAGTGCATTTGCCATGTTTAGATATCCCGCCCGTGTGAGAGCTCTGTTAGAACAGCGAGTGTTTCGCGCGCTTTGCCACTATCGAGTGCGGCCGCCGCCGCCTGCACACCACTGATGAGGTCAGCTTCGCGGCCAAGCACGTAAAGCCCGGCCCCAGCATTAGCAATAACACAATCGCGGAAGGGGCCTTCCTGTCCTTCGAGAAGTTCGATAATTGCGGAGGCATTCTCGCGTGGCGGACCGCCGGCAAGGGCTGATAATGGGCTGATAGTTAGGCCGATCATGGCAGGCTTGAGCGTATATTCATTGATCTCACCAAAGCCAACCTCCGCAACGCGCGTTTCGCCTGATATAGAAATCTCATCAATACCGTCTAAGCCATGCACGACCATGGCGCGCTCCGTTCCGAGGGCACGTAAAGTTTCAGCCATCGGTCGCACCCAGTCTGGCGAAAATACACCCAGCACCTGATGCTGCGCACCGGCAGGGTTGGTCAGAGGACCCAGCAGATTGAAGATGGTGCGAATACCCAGTTTTGCCCGAATTGGCGCAACATGACGCATGGCGCTGTGATGACTGCGCGCAAACATAAAGGCCACGCCTGCTCCATCAAGGCAATTGTGAAAGGCGCGCTCGTCAAGCTCAATATTAACACCGAGCGCTTCGAGGACGTCAGCGGAGCCGGTTTTTGGGGGCACTGATCGGTTGCCATGCTTGGCAACGCGCCCTCCAGCAGCAGCGATGACAATAGCAGCGGCCGTTGAGGTATTCAGGCTTGTCCATTTAAGTCCACCGGTGCCGCAAGTATCAAGAAGTGGTCCATCAACAAGAATACGGCGAGATTTCTCACGCATGGCACGCGCACCAGCAATAAGCTCAGAGCTTGTCTCTCCACGCACGGCAAGGCCGGTGAGGAGCGCGCCAATTTCTTCAGGCGCGGCGTCGCCCTCGAGCATGGCGTTGAACGCAGTTTCCAACGTGAGTGCGTTTAGTTCTTCATGGCGGGCGATGGCCTTGATGGCTGTCGTTAAGGCAGTATCAGTCATGGACGCAGGGATAACGCCAAGTCTGCCGGAAGGCAATTGGAGAGGTTAAGTTTGCGCTTTTGCTGCTCTAAAGGCTTGCTCAAGGTCGGCAAGCAGATCGCTTGTGTCTTCTAGACCGATATGGGCGCGCAAAAGGTGGCCAGTTTCCTTGTGTAGCCAGTGGCTCTGGTCGCGCATTGTATCTGGGTCGGCTGGAATCAAGAGGCTTTCGAAGCCACCCCAGGAAAACCCAAACCCAAATAAGGTAAGGGAATCGAAAAATGTGTTGAAGCTTTGCTTAGACATAGGCTTTAGCAGCAAGCCGAACAAACCATTGGTGCCTGAGAAATCTCGCGTCCACAACTCATGTTGGGGATGGTCGCTTAAGGCGGGATGCAATACCCGGTCAACGGCTGGGTGCGCTTGCAGCCAACGCGCCACGACTAAGCCACTCGCTTCGTGGGCATTCCAGCGCGCCTGAAGTGTGCGCAGCCCTCGCAGGGCCAGATAGGCATCGTCCGGGCTAAGGGCGATTCCCCAGTCGGCCGCGGTTGCGGTAACGGCATTTGCATGTTTTTTTTCGTGCGTCATAACCGCGCCGCCCAGCGCATCGGCATGACCAACGACATATTTTGTCAAAGCCTGAATTGAGACATCAATTCCGTTCTCAAGTGGCTTATAAGCAATGCCCGCAGCCCATGTATTGTCCATGGCTGTTGTGATTCCGGCTTCTTTAGCCACAGCGACGATGGCAGGTGTGTCGCAGATATCAAAAGTAAGCGAACCGGGAGCTTCAAGAAAAATCAAACTTGTTTCTTCACGCATAAGGCGCTTTAAAGCGGCGACCTTAATCGTCGAGGGAAAAAATGTCGTAGCGACACCCATCTTCCGTAAACGACGGGTGCAATAGCGCCGGGTTGGGCCATAGACATTATCGGCTACAAGAACATGATCACCTGCTTTAACAAAGCTCCCGATTGCAAGTGCGCACGCGCTTAGGCCATTGGGTGTGAGTTGGGTGAAATTTGCCGCTTCCAGTTGGCACAGTCCTGCGCGCAACTCACTATGGACGGCATGCCCCATGCGCCCATAATTTGGCTTCTGTCCGTATAAAGCCTTTATGTTTGGCATAAGTAGTGTAGAGCCACGCTCAATAGGAGGGTTTACGGTTGGCCGCAGTCTTTCGCCGCCCAAATGCACCAGGCGCGTAGGAAGCTTCTTATCCATCAGCTGCGAGCACCTGTTGCAATTGGGTTATCAGGGTTTGATGCCCAGTCGCTCCATGAGCCATCATAAACAGCGGCAAGGTCATTCCCAAGTGTTGCCAGCGCCAGAGCAGTTATCGCAGCTGTGACGCCCGATCCGCAACTTGTAATAATGGGCGCAGATAGATCAACGCCCGCTTCTGCAAACAGAGAGGCAAGTGCATCTGGGGACTTCATACGTCCATTTTCCAGTAGTTGATCACCTGGGATATTGAAGCTGCCCGGAATATGGCCAGAAGGCAGGCCTGCGCGCGGTTCAGCAATTTTACCTGTAAAACGCCCGGCAGGACGCGCGTCGATAATTTGGGGGTGGGTGCGACCGAGCAAGGCTCGTATTTGCGTACTGGTTTTGACCAGATCAGCGCGCATGCGCGCCGTGAAATGTCGCTCTGTCGCTATCGTGGGTAGATCGACAACAGGCTCCCCTGTTTCACGCCAAGCTTGCAGACCGCCATCAAGAACCATAATGTCAGTGACGCCCATAACCCTGAACATCCACCAGACGCGTGCAGCTGCGAAGAAGTTATTCTGATCATAGACAACTAAGCGGTGCCCATCACCGATGCCCAGTTTACGCGCACGCGCTGAAAAAATGTGTGCTGGCGGTAATGTATGCCCGAGCGTGACTTCAGGATCAGTGACGTGGTCTATATCGAAATGCACAGCACCCGGAATATGTGCTTTTTTATAGGCTTCATACCCGCTTTCTAGTGGATCAAGGAAAGGGGCGAACCAGGTTGCATCGATAATGCGTACATCTGGCGCGTCAATATTCTGCGCGAGCCATGCAGGACTAACAAGTGGGCGCTGGGGGGCGGGCATCTAATTCTCTATCCATTTAGGAACAGGTAAATCCTTAGAGCGCAGAAACTCCGGGTTGAACATTTTACCTTGATACCGATTGCCATAATCACAAAGGATTGTAACGATTGTCTTTCCCGGACCAAGGTCCTTGGCGAGCTTAACTGCGCCTGCAATATTAATTCCGGCTGAGCCGCCAAGACACATGCCTTCTTCCTCGATAAGTTGGTAGATCACGTTGAGAGCTTCGGTATCGGTAATACGATAGGCGTGATCAACAACAACTCCCTCCAGATTAGCCGTGATGCGTCCCTGGCCAATGCCTTCGGTTATGGACGTACCTTCAGATTTAAGCTCACCATTTTTATAATACTCATAGAGGGCAGCGCCACCTGGGTCAGCGATACCTATCTGAATCTCCGGATCACGCGCTTTGAGCGCCATCGAAATACCGCCCAGCGTACCACCTGAGCCAACGGCGCATATGAAGCCGTCAATCTTTCCATCAAGCTGATCGTAGATTTCCGGGCCTGTCGTATCAATATGGGCTTGTCGGTTCGCGACATTGTCGAATTGATTGGCCCAGATTGCTCCGTTAGGCTCGGTTTTAGCGAGGTCTTCTGCGAGCCTGCGCGAATAGTGCACATAATTATTTGGGTTCTTGAACGGAACAGCGTCGACCTCAATCAGTTCTGCGCCGTAGAGGCGGACAGCATCTTTCTTCTCCTGGCTTTGTGTACGCGGCATCACAATCACAACGCGATATCCCAGGGCACTGCCAACGAGCGCCAGCCCAATGCCTGTATTGCCAGCTGTGCCTTCAACAATAGTGCCACCAGGTTTGAGCAACCCTTTTGCTTCAGCATCGCGCACAATACCAATAGCTGCGCGATCTTTTACAGATTGACCGGGATTGAGGAATTCAGCTTTTCCCAGAATTTCACATCCAGTCTCCTCGGACGCGCGTTTCAAGCGAATGAGGGGCGTATTACCAATGGACCCAAGGACGGACTCATGAATTGTCATATTTATAGCCTTTTTGAATTTCTGCGATGCAAGCTATGCTGGCTAAGCTTGGGGTTCAAGCGTTAGCTCTAGATTACGATGAATTAATACTGAGAAGTGCCCCTGAGACCGTTTCCTCACAGAACATTCATTGGAAAATTTTTATAAATTCCTATCTAATAACTAAATCAAAGTATCTTACAGGTGCCCTTATGAGACTTTTTTCAACGATTGTTCTGGCCGCTGGTCTGACCTTTTCAGCTTTTGCTGAGACAGTTGCTACCCCAGATATTAATCAGGATTTCACTGCGACATCTGTCGCAAATATCTTACCCGTTTGGGAGCCTGAAGGTCCAACGAAGATACAGTTTGATGTTCTACGTAAGGGCAAACCTTTCGGGCGGCATAATGTATCTTTTCAGCCGACCGAAGACGGCGGCTTTACCGCGACCGCTGATGTTGAGTTAACCGCTAAGATCGGTCCAATAACTGTCTACAAGTATCGCCATAAATCTGTAGAAACCTGGAAGGATGGCAAAATTATTGCGCTTGAAGCAGAAACCCGTAAAGACGGGGACGATATTGAGGCACGCGCAATGCGAACTGCTGATGGCCTTGCTGTAAAGGGAACGAACTATTCGGGCTTATATCCTGCAAGCGTTATTCCGGCCAATCACTGGAACATATCACAACTTTACAGGAACAAAATGCTTTCCACAGAGGGCGGGCAGCCGCTTGATGTTGCCGTCACTGATCTCGGGCGTGACACGCTCGTAATCAATGGACAAGAAATTGAAGCGACGAAGTTTCAGCTAGATTCTGATTTGAGTGTATTTCTCTGGTATGACGATAATGGACGCTGGCTAAAGCTTTCTTTCACTGCGCGTGGGCAGGAAATCGCCTACATTCTCAAAGACCTTTATTAAAGTGAAGCTGGCTTTGAGATCGCAAACTGGCCAACATTGATGCGTCCACTATCAAAGCCTGCTTCGCAGTAGCTGAGATAAAAGTTCCACATGCGTCGGAAATGTTCATCAAAGTTCATAAGTTCAATATCAGCCCATTTGGAATTGAAGGACTCTGACCACTCTCTGAGTGTGCGCGAATAGTCGTGGCCGAAATAGTTCTCGCTGTCATAGCTTAGATTGGCAGTACGCAACTGATCCTTCAAGGCAATTTCGCTAGGTAACATACCGCCTGGAAAAATATAATGTTGAATGAAGTCTGCGCGCTTGCGATAGCTTTGAAATAGGTCATCAGCGATCGTAATGATTTGTAATGCTGCTTTTGCACCGGGCTTAAGAACCTCTGAAATCTTGGCAAAGTAGGAAGGCCAATAGGCCTCTCCAACGGCTTCAAACATTTCAATAGAGGCCACACCATCATATTCACCGTGATGATCCCGATAATCTTGCAGGCGGATGTCAACCTTACCAGTCAAACCTGCATCTGTTATGCGTTTAATGGCAAACTCGCGCTGTGATGGGGATATGGTAAGACACGTGATGTGTGAGCCGTAATTCTTAGCAACATGTTCAGCAAATCCACCCCAACCACACCCGATCTCAAGAAGGCGGCTATTAGAATTTGGTTTCAGAATGCTGCAAATACCTTCATATTTAGCAAATTGTGCGGCCTCTAAGCTTGCCTCTGGATCGGAATAAATAGCAGAGGAATATGTCATAGAGGGATCAAGCCACATGCCATAAAATGCATTTCCAAGGTCATAATGGCTGTAGATATTGCGCTTTGCACCAGCCTTACTGTTTCGGTTTAGAAAATGTCGTATCATATTCATAAAGCGAACTGTTTTTTTGCCGCGCGCCAGATCACCGTCGCCAACAGCATCAAAATTATCTCCGAAATAACGAAGCACGGCTGTTAAGTCTGGCGTTGACCATTGCTCGTCCATATAGCTTTCAGCAAAACCGACATCTCCACCCGCAATGCTGCGCTTGGCGAATGCGTAATCATGAACTGTAATGTCTGCTTGAGGGCCGCCATCACGCTTATCAAAAACAACCTGTCGGCCATCCGGTAGCGTAAAAGTCACTTTGCCTGTTTTCGCAGACAGCAAGGCCATGCCTGCTATTCGGAAGGTTGCGGGAATGTTTGGCAGCTTACGTATTGTTGCGGCGTCGGCGATAAATGTATGCTTCATTTTACTCACTATTCTGTGTACTTTTACTACCTGCCGAAAGGGGTGTTGCTCGACTGGTTGGCACGATAGGGCTTTTGGGGCGTGATCTGTAACCTGCCTTTCGTATCCATAGTTTCAAGGCTTCATAATGTATGGCGGTCGTTACGCCCAATGTGGAAAATGGGCGCAGGACACTTGCCTTTAAAAATACACCAGCTTTGGCAGGGCGGCGTTTTCCTTTGAGAGTGGCTATGTGTGTGCGCGTACCGTCGACAATATTTTCAATGACCAATGAGAGGTGATCATCAGGCGCGCGCAAAGTAAATTTATATTTACCGCTGACATCAAAGAAAGGAGACACGTAGAGTTTCTTGTCTGCTTCATGCTCTGCACGATCAGAGCCGACGGGAGCAACATAGGCGTGGGTCTCGCCGAATGTGTTATTCACTTCATAGATAATGCCACGCAACGCACCTTCAGGATCATATCCGTACCAAAGCGATATAGGGGCAAACTTGAAGAATAAATGACGCGGCATTGTCACCAGCCGAATGTCTCCACCTTTGAGATCTATATCGGCGCTTGCGAATACTTGCTCTGCCCACGGTCGTAGCGGTGCTTTTTGCCGCGTGCCGTGATCGCACCGTCGAAAGCTGAAAAGGGCGGGGCGTTCAACCGCAAAACAAATAGATTGACCATTGGCTTCATCGAGTCGATCAATATCAATATCAATCAGAAATAACTTATAGACAAAACTCTGGTCAAAGGGGACCAATCGTCTGTGCCGCGTTTCACCCAGAAAGAGTGACAGAGCCGGGAATGATAAAACCGCTTTACTAGGCATAT
>CAYUFN010000020.1:10598-26496 GCA_964443965.1 uncultured Hyphomonas sp.
GGCATATGCGGGCTGCCCTGTTCTTATTGTAATGTTTTGTGGCTCCCAAGGAATAACACCGCCAAGGGAAAGAGCGGCTTCCAAACCTGATTTGAGGCCGTCTTCATGGAAGCCGGACCCCATCCATGCGCCTGCCAGCCAGAGCCCATCTTTCCCGTTTGTGTTCTTGAGGTTTGTTACAGAGACCTGCGCGGCGGTATCAAACTGAGGGTGATCGAAGCTGAAAGCTGCAAAGGTTTTGTCTTCAGCAGGAGGTGTGTTGGGATTAAGGGTGACGAAGAGAGGTTTATTCATTGGAAGACCTTGCAGGATATTCATCCAGTAAGTCAGGCAAACATCTTCGCCTTCTTGCTGGAGCACATTCCATGCGGCCCATGCTGCTTTCCGTTTTGGCATTAGGGCAGCATCCCGGTGCAGATAAATCTGATTAGGCCGATAGCGTGCAGTTGTGAGAAGGGCGCGACGGTCTGCAAAACTATCAGCCAGAATCGATGCTGACTGATCTGAGTGACAGGCCATGATGACATGGTCAAAGAGTTGACGCTCGCCATTCTCAAAAAGCAACTCTACCTGACGATCGCCCTTGGACACGCTGCTAACAGGAGTGGCAGGATGCAGACGGTCGCCAAGCTCAGCTTCAAAGCGTTTAACATAATTTCGGCTGCCACCTGTGACGGTACGCCATTTTGGGCGTTCTTTATGCATCAGGCGGTGGTTTTCAAAGAAATTGAAAAAGCTAAGTGCGGGATAGTTCAGCATCTTATCTTGCGGTGTTGACCAGAT
This sequence comes from uncultured Hyphomonas sp., assembly GCA_964443965.1. Classification (GTDB taxonomy): domain Bacteria; phylum Pseudomonadota; class Alphaproteobacteria; order Caulobacterales; family Hyphomonadaceae; genus CALLCD01. The sequence goes on from CAYUFN010000020.1 coordinate 11,382, forward strand.
TGCAGCGCCCATGGGCAGGATATAGTTTTCACGAAAGCTTTGGGAGAAGTTATGTCGGTTTAGCCATTGTCCAAGTGTTGAATCAGTAACTTTGTCAGCTGCCAGTTCAGCACGAGCCAAGTCATTGAATTTTAATATCGTCAGCCAGAATTTATGGAAAGCTGGTTTGAGGAGATTACGTTTTTGTGCAAAGAGACCTGCTGGATTGGATGACCACTCATATCCATGCGGGTTTGAAACAGCAAAGCTCATATCACTTGGCTGTGTTTGTACGCCCAAGTGATCAAAGAGTGCAATCAGATTTGGATAATTTGTGGCATTATAAACAATAAAACCAACATCAACCGAAATTTGTGTCCCGTCATAATCGACATCCATTGTGCAACTATGGCCGCCGATTCGGTTGCGTTTCTCGAAAACCTGAACGTCTGCTTTATCCTTTAAGGCCCATGCAGCACTTAAACCACTAATGCCAGATCCTATAACCGCTATTTTCATGATTAAACTTCTATTTTGGATCCAATGGACCGATAGGCACGAACACTTATACGTTTGTTACACGGTGATGTTGATAATTGAAGCAACTATTCTTTCTTCACTTTATTGTGTTTGACTTTGGTTCTCTTGTTTGAACGTTTCTTTCAATATGTGAGCAAATGCTGATATTTATCAGGCGGCTCTATATTTTAATTTGGCTTCGATAAAAGTCGCGCTATACCGCAATTTATTAACAAGGATCATTCCGATGGCGGATACGGCTTTAGCATTACCCAATAGCACAGTTCGTCTAAGCGGGCCAAAGTCGGATGTTTTAATTTCAAATTCTGAACCTGTTATATTCATCGCTGGGCCATGCGCTCTTGAAAGCCGTGATCATGCCTTAATGATGTCGGAGGCCTTAACGGAAATGGCAGAGCGTTTGGGTGCCTCACTTATCTATAAAACAAGCTTCGATAAGGCGAACAGAACCAGTGTTTCAAGCTATCGTGGTGTATCACTGGAAGACGCCTTGCCCATATTTGAGGACGTCCGTGCTGCGACAGGACGGCCTATTCTAACAGATGTACACACAGCCGACCAATGCGCGCTGGCCGCAGAATGCGTTGATGTCCTGCAAATTCCTGCGTTTTTATGCCGTCAAACTGATCTTTTGCTGGCCGCGGCGGCAACTAATAAAGTTGTCAATGTAAAGAAAGGGCAATTCCTTGCACCCTGGGACATGGCGAATGTTGTTAAAAAGCTCGTCGCTGGTGGTTGTAGGGATATTTTGCTCACAGAGCGCGGTGTGAGCTTTGGATATAACACGCTCATCACAGATTTCCGGGCGATCCCGGAGATGCGCGCCACTGGCTGCCCCGTTGTTTTTGACGCAACCCATTCGGTGCAACAGCCTGGAGGACAGGGTGAGGTCAGTGGTGGGCAGCGTAAATACGCGCCTATTTTAGCCAATGCAGCCGCCGCCGTTGGTGTGAGCGCTGTTTTTATGGAAGTCCATAATGATCCGGATAATGCGCCTTCTGACGGCCCGAATATGATACGGCTGGAGGATGCAGAACGTGTGATGTCGCGCATTATGGCTTTTGACAAACTCGCCAAGACTTTTGCGGCAGAAGAGGCTTGATGAGTACGAAGCATCTGGAAAAACTGATTTTGGGGGCTTCCCGGCAGCGTATACTTTGCCTTGGTGATGTCATGCTCGATGACTTCATATACGGAACGGTTGAACGCATTTCGCCTGAGGCGCCTGTGCCTGTGCTGAAGCAAGAGAGATCTGAACAGATGCCTGGTGGCGCAGCGAATACAGCGCGTAATCTGGCCGCCTTGGGTGTTAAGACACGGTTGATCAGCATTGTTGGAAATGATGCAGCTGGGGTGAAGCTTACAAAGTTGCTGACAACTTACAAGAATATTGATCCACACCTCCATATCGACCCAGATGGAACGACAACTCAGAAAATACGGCTTGTATCTGGTGGACAACAATTATTGCGACTTGATCGCGACGCTGAGAATTTGAGCGACCATCTAGACATACCGGACGTATTGGAGGCTATTCCTGAAGCGGCAGAAGGGGCAACAGCCATTCTAGTGTCGGACTATGCCAAGGGCGTAGTTGGGCCGGATCTGATCGCAGCCGTCCTGCAAGCTGGGCTTAAGAATAAAATTCCTGTTATTATTGACCCTAAGGGAGCAGATATAGCCCGCTATGGTCCGGTTGACCTGTTAAAACCGAATGCAAATGAGTTGTCGGCAATGGTTGAGATGCCAACCGCAACTGATGCGGAGATTGAAGCAGCCCTAAACATGGCGCTTGAGCTTTCTACTGCGAAAGCCATTTTGGTGACACGCGCAGCATTGGGCTTGTCTTATCTTGAGCGCGGCGGAAGCGTGCGTCACTGCAAGGGTCAGGCGCGTGATGTTTACGATGTGTCCGGCGCGGGGGATACGGTTGTAGCGATACTGGGGATAGCCCTATCAGCTGGGGCCTCGCTGAGCGATGCTGCTGAGCTATCGCTAATAGCTTCAGGCCTGGCGGTTGAAAAACCGGGGACTGCAGTTCTTTCACCAGCTGAGCTTCTCGCCACGCAAGCAAATGAACCACTTGATCTACAGAACCTTGCAAGCGAGATCAATAATTGGCGTAGGGCGGGCCACTCGGTTGGGTTTACCAATGGGTGTTTTGATATACTCCACCCTGGCCATTTACGTGTTCTGGAGGAGGCTAAAGCCCGTTGTGGGCGCTTGGTTGTGGGCTTAAACAGTGATGCCTCTGTCTCGCGACTGAAAGGCCCGAACAGGCCTGTGAATGATCAGGTCTCACGCGCACGCATGCTGGCTGGGTTGAGTGCCGTTGATGGGGTAGTTATCTTTGAAGAAGATACACCAGCTGAGTTGATCAATATTATTCGCCCTGACCTTCTCGTGAAGGGGGGCGATTATAGTGCTGATACAATTATTGGTGCCGATGCTGTACGTGCGTGGGGCGGTGAAGTTTATATTGCTCCTCTATTGGACGGCTTTTCAACAACGCATATGCTCGAAAAGGCAGGTGGTGAAGATTAATTCCCATCGGTTCGTTCGATTGGTGTATCCGCGCCCGGGCGATAGATTGGAGCAGTCTGGATAATTTCTGTCGCAAAGAAAGGCTCTGCGGGTTTAGGCTGCGTCTCATCGAGCCAAACACTGACACTCTCAGCTTGTGTTTTAATTGCTTCGGCAACACCATTTGCGTCCACGGCATTTAGAGGTGGAACAGCGCCTGGTAGGTTTGGCATTATGAAGCGACCAAGATTAAAGGTGTCATGTGTTTCCACCTTTTGATGACAACCACCCCCTAAAATTTCAGCGCACTTTAAAGTCTGGCTTGGATAAGCAGAGTTCTTCGGTCCAAAGCTAATAAGTCCGCCAAAGCGCGAGACAATATCATCTGCTTGTAGACGATTAATCAGCGGCTTTGCATAAAGACCACTACTTTCGGCTACTACCAGAATGATCCCTCGGCCCTTGTTGTGATCGCGCATGTATTGTTCAAATGCGGTGAGCAAATCATTGCTGGACAATGCGTAAATTTCGTCAATATCCTTTGCTTTCGTCGCGCGTGAAGGGGCACGATAGAAGGGTGCGTATACGGGTGTTTGTCCCGGGATTGCCGCACCTATTTGCTGCAAAGCTTGAAGTGTTTCTTTGATGACCTTTGTATCTTCTACCGGCAGTAAGCCATGCTTGAGTGCTACATTTGCTGGTGGGAGTACGATGAAAGTATCAACGCCCCAAGGAGTTTCCCATGCGCCAGGCGGAGGAGCTTCAGGTGTGACGGCCCAGGCATTTGGCGTCTCGTACGATAAAGGTTCTGGTATATTTAGGGCTCCATTGGAGAGGTAAAATTGGAGCGCGATATCTTTCAGGCCAAACCATGCTGCAAACATAACCAGTAGGCCAATAAGGGCTTTCTTCATTGAGATGCCTCCAACGCAGTTTTCAGGCCCGAATAATGGGGTTGGTCTATTTTTAACTGTGCAATTGCGGTAGTTTTAAGGTGCTGGAGTAATCTGGGTGTCTGTACGCTAAGTTTTCCAGCTGCGATTGCTTTGCAGAGTGCCGTATTCAAAGCATCTGCTGTTTGTTCGGACTCGTTCTGAAGAATGCTTTGTAACCGATCTACCTCATCAGCCTGCGCGTTGGCTCCCTGTTCCATTTCTCGCAAAACAACTGACAAAACGTTCGAAGCCACGCGTGCGTGAAAGTTGGCATGGCCTGAAAGCTGCGGTGAGGCGGTCTCGTCTATGAAGTGTTTTACAGCTTCAAGAAGTTCCGTCATTGAGGGGGCTGTCTGCATAGCTTATAAATTTTCCATCAGATTGATAAGATCAATTTCGGTTTCAGAGACTCTGCGACCTATCGCAACGCGCTCAACGCTTACCTCTGCACCAGTCCGGTAGGTGTCATACATAATCATACACATTATACCCCATTTCAGCGTGCCCAGCATTTCCCACCAGTTGATCTCTTCTGGCTCAATTTGCGCGCCACCAGCTGCGCTGTAGGCAGACAGCAGATTTTCAAGTTGGCCAATACCGCCCACTCGGTTTTGCGATGTGCCAAAGCGCCATATCCAACCAATATCCTGGCGTGGGTCGCCCAAATGGGCTAGTTCCCAATCAAGGACAGCGCAGAGTCCAGTATTGCCGATGATCAGGTTGCCCAATCGAAAATCGCCGTGCACCAATACTGGATCTGCTTCTTCTGGCGCATTGTCCTTTAGTACTTGCAATGCAAGCTCAAAAGTTGGGCGTGGGATATTCAATTGCCTGAAAATATCTTCATAGTGCTGAATTTGGGCGAGGCCAGAAGAGACAGGCAGGTCCGGCAAACGCATCAGAGGCGTTTGATGAATAGATGCCAGAGCCTTTCCACAGTCTTCTGAAAACCGCTCCCGTGCCGCTTTGTAAGTATCGTCGCGCTGAATCTTACGGGCAATGGTTTCCCCGTTTATATATTCCATTATGTAAGCCATTCCAAGCCCATCTTCAGGCGTGCAAATGTGTACAATTCCAGGAACCGCCAGCTTCATCTTGCCAACAGCGCGTAGTAATTTAGCCTCATCTTCTAATGAAATCGTGTGTGATGGGCTTGCAGGACGCTGACCACCGGGCGCGCGGCGCAAAATATAACGCTGCGATACATTCTCGCTATTTAGAGATTCAAATGACCATATTTCTTGACTGGCACCGCCAGAAAGTCGATTGAGGGCCGTAATTGGGCCACGATTTCTTGAAAATTTTGGCGCTAGCCTGTTAAGGGCACTTTCAATATCTTTTGACATACTCATATGAGTAACAATTACGCGTAATGAGTGAAAAGACAATTCTGTAATTCCGAGAGAGATGATGGCCGCGAAGAAAGCAAAGTCCAACAAGAGCCAAATCGACGAGATTTTGGAGCCCGGTTCGCAGAAGCCGAGCCTGATCGCCTATTTGCGTGGACGTTTTCTCGCTGGGATTGTGATAGCCGCGCCGATAACAATTACGATTTATCTGGTCTGGGGGTTTATCTCCTGGATTGACCAAATCATTAAGCCAAACATTCCAAAGGCGTGGAACCCTGAAACCTACATCCCCGACAAGATAACAATACTCGGCAACGAAATGGCACTTGGCCTACCGGGGCTTGGTCTGGTCGTCGCGGTAATTTTACTGACGCTGCTTGGTGCTGTTGGGGCAAATCTGATCGGGCGGGCTCTTATCACTGCAGGTGACAGATTTTTATCGAACGTGCCCGTAGTTAAAAATATTTATTCCCTGTTCAAGCAATTATTTGAGACTATTGCCAGCACACAGGAACCTTCATTCCGCGATATGGTCCTAGTGGAATATCCTAAAAAGGGAACATGGTGCATTGGTTTTGTGACTGCTCCAATAAAAGGCGAGGTGCTCGCCAAGCTTGGAAAGGGGATGACGGGGGTATTCGTGCCAACAACGCCAAACCCAACTTCTGGTTTCTACATGTTCGCGCCGAAAGCTGAACTCATAGATTTGGATATGACCGTGGAAGAGGGTGCGAAAATGATTGTTTCTGTCGGCATGGTCGTGCCCGAATATATGACAAAAGATCAGGTTGATGAAATTATCGCCAGGATTCCGCCAGCCGATCATGACGATAATAACCCAAGCCCTTTGATAAGCTAGTCTTCAGGCCTTTCAATGCGTGGACTGAGGAGTTCGCGCAAAAGGATAAGCGCCCGACCACGTTCGCTGTCAAACCTTAGGTCTTTGGTCACAAAGTTTGTTGCATCCTTTCGCGCCGTCGGGATCAGTTCACTATGTTCGCTTAATTGCAAAATGCGGAAAACTGGCGCGCCTGATTGGCGAAGACCCAACAGATCACCTGGTCCACGCAGATTAAAATCCGCTTCAGCAATTTCAAATCCGTCATCTGTGCGGCGTAACGTTTCCAGTCTTTCGGTTGCAATTTCACCAAGTGGCGCGCGGTAAACGAGAAGACAAAAACTTTGTTTATCCCCTCGGCCCACACGCCCACGCAACTGGTGGAGTTGAGCCAAGCCGAAGCCTTCTGCACGTTCGATAACCATGATTGTCGCATTGGGGACATCAACACCAACTTCAATGACCGTTGTTGCAACGAGAATTTTGGTCTTCCCCGAACGGAAGTCTTCAAGCGCAGCGTCTTTCTCAACAGACTTCATGCGTCCGTGCACCAGACCAACATTTACGCCTAATTGCTGCTTGAGGGCGGCATGGCGGGAAACAGCGCTAGAGCCATCATCATCAATGTCAACTTTCGGACAAACCCAGAATGCTTGCTCATCTCGGTCTGCTGCGCGCCCGACAGCGGCGATAACTTCTTCTATGCGTGTATCAGGCACAGCACGCGTTTTTATCGGTTTGCGGCCTATAGGTTTTTCATCCAGTACTGAAACATCCATATCGCCATTAACAGCAAGGGCGAGTGTGCGCGGAATAGGCGTTGCACTCATGACCAGAATATGGGGACTTAGCGCTTTATCGGCCAGCCTGGCGCGATCCATAACGCCAAAACGGTGTTGCTCATCAACGATGATCAAGCCAAGATTCTTAAACTTCACACTCTCCTGAAACAGGGCATGTGTTCCGGCGACAACCTGTATCGCACCATCAGCTAACGCCATCAGTGTCGCTTCGCGGGCTTTGCCCTTGTCACGTCCAGTCAATGCAGAAACAGAATAGCCAAGCGGCGTTAGCAGCGCCTCTAATGTGGCGTATTGCTGGCGCGCGAGCACTTCGGTCGGTGCCATAAACGCTACTTGGAAACCTGCTTCTACCGCTTGTACTGCGGCGAGCGCCCCAACGAGTGTTTTGCCTGCACCAACATCTCCCTGCAACATACGCCGCATTGGCATCGGCTGGGCCAGATCTTCTGCAATTTCTTTAGTTGCGCGCATTTGTGCACCAGTCGGGCGGTAAGGCAGGGAGGTGGCCAAACGGTTTTGTGCCTTATAATCTGTGGTGAGCGCGGGGGCTTTTCGTTGCTTGCGGGCAGCACGCGCAAGCGCAAAGGCGATTTCTCTTGCAAGCGCTTCATCATAAGCTAAACGTTGACGGGCAATGTAAATCGCCTCTTCGTCGAAGGCTTCTGGTGCATGCAGGGTTTGCAGCGCGCCCTCAAAACTTGGCCACTTCTTTGCCGTTACTAAATGTGAATCAATCCATTCTGGAAGGTCAGGGATGGTTTGCAGGGCGGCAATCACTGCGCTGTGGACGCGTTTGTTTGTGAGGCCGGCAGTCAGTGGATAAATCGGCTCAACTGGTGGCGGGCGGGTATCACGCCCGGGATCGCAAATATGATCAGGATGGACCATTTGACGCTCACCGTTAAATTCCTCAACTCTGCCGGACACGATGCGGTCCGAATTTATGGGTAATTGCCCCGACAACCATCGCCCATCGCCGCGAAAAAAAACTAACGTCAGAAAGCCGGTCTCATCTGCCAAACGGACACGATAGGGTTGGTTGCCACCTTTAGGCGCGATGTGGGACTGAACCTCGCCTTGGACGGTCGTGACTTCGCCAGGCACCATCTCTTCAAAGCTTGCGCGGATGCGGCGGTCGAGCCAGCGCTCTGGCAGATGCAGCAAAAGATCCCAAACTGATGTCCCGCCCAAAAGACGTTCAAAAGCAATCTTTAGCTTAGGCCCTATGCCAGGCAGCGTATCTAGCTCTGCAAAGAGCGGGAAAAGGCGTTCATCTCGCATTGGCGTAAACTAATCGAATGCATCCCTCAGGACAAATCAGCTTAGCAATTATACGTCTAGCTCTTCAACGAAATGTGCATTTTCCTGTATAAACTTATAACGCAACTCAGCTTTGCGGCCCATTAGAGTTTCAATGAGTTCGGCTGGTTTTACTTCTGTTAGCTCATCAAAACTATCAGGCAATGTCACACGCGCTAATATGCGCGTTTGCGGGTTCATCGTGGTTTCCTTAAGTTGTGCAGGGTTCATTTCCCCAAGCCCCTTAAAGCGGCCAACTTCAACCTTGCTGCCTGGTTTAAAAGCGCTAGTGAGTAGCTTCTCTTTTTCTTCGTCATCCATCGCATAAACGGATTTACCCTTCTGGCTCAGGCGATATAGGGGAGGCTGGGCCAGATAAAGCTGACCATTTTCGATAAGGCCGGGCGTCATCTTATAGAAAAAGGTTATGAGCAGGGCAGCAATATGGGCACCATCAACGTCAGCATCGGTCATGATGATGATCTTTTCATAGCGCAGATCATCAATGCTAAACTGGCTACCAAAACGCACGCCAAGTGCGAGGGCTACATCAGAAAGTTCTGCGTTCTGGGAAACTTTATCGCTTGTCGCGCTGGCGACATTTAAAATTTTACCACGCAGAGGGTGTATGGCTTGTGTTTTCCTGTCTCGGGCCTGCTTGGCTGAGCCTCCCGCAGAGTCGCCCTCTACGAAGAAAATCTCAGTGCCTTCTGGGCCTTTGTTTGAACAATCGGCCAGTTTGCCAGGAAGTCGCAGGCGCTTAGTCGCCGACTTACGTTGCACATCACGCTGCTTCCGGCGGCGCGCGCGCTCATCTGCGCGTTCCATGGCCCAGTTGAAGAGTTTATCAGCCTCTTTGGGCGATCCTGCCAGCCAGTGATCAAACCGATCACGCACGGCGTTTTCAACAAGCCGAAAAGCAGCAGTCGTAGAAAGTTTATCCTTGGTCTGACCAACAAATTCCGGTCCGCGAATAAAGACTGAGAGCAAAAGCCCTGCATGGCCGATCACGTCCTCAGATGTAATTGTGTTGGATCTTTTTTGACCCGTCAGTTCGCCATAATTGCGCAGGCCTTTGGTGAGGGCAGAGCGGAAACCGGCTTCATGTGTGCCTCCGTCGGGTGTTGGAATTGTATTACAGTATGAGCGTGAAAACCCATCGGTTTCGCCAAACCCGGCTGCTGTCCAGGAAATAGCCCATTCGACCTTGCCCTCATCACTCTCCACAAGACCGGTAAAGGCTTCAGTTGTAATCGTATTTTTACCGGTAAAGACTTCAGCAAGCTGATCTGCCAAACCGTTAGGGTAAGAGAGCGTCGCCTCTGCTGGCACTTTTGAATCTTCTGGGAGCAGTGCCGGGTCGCATTTCCAACGCAATTCAACACCGCGATAAAGATAGGCCTTTGATCGGGCCATCTGGAACAGGCGCGCAGGGCGCCAGCGAAGCTTTTCGCCAAAAATTTCATAGTCTGGTTTAAACCGAACCGTTGTGCCGCGGCGATTAGGGGCTGCGCCAATGCATTTAATCGGGCCTTGCACAATTCCGCGCTCAAAATTTTGTGCATAAACTTTTTTGTCGCGTGCGACTTCCACTTCAACACGTTCTGAGAGCGCATTTACAACCGAAATACCAACGCCGTGCAGCCCACCTGCTGTTTCATAAGCTGATGCTGAAAACTTACCACCCGCATGCAAGGTGGTCATAATAACCTCTAGAGCAGATTTGCCGGGAAACTTGGGATGTTCGCCAATTGGAATGCCGCGCCCATTATCCGTCACGATGAGGTAACCATTTGCACAAACCTCAACCTCAATACGCGTAGCGAAGCCCGCAACTGCCTCGTCCATTGAATTATCAAGAATTTCTGCAAAAAGGTGATGATAAGCGCGTTCATCAGTACCACCGATATACATGCCTGGGCGCTTACGAACGGGTTCCAGCCCTTCAAGGACTTCAATATCTTTGGCGCTGTAGCCAGATGTTTCCTGAGCCATATTGTTGAACAGTTTCGCTTGTGTAGATTTTACCATACAGTCTCCAATAAACTGACTCGCGTTAGATTGGAGCGATTTGATGACAAATTCCATTAAGGATGAATTAACTTTGCTATCGGGACTTACACTGCCTAATCGTTTGGTCAAGGCAGCAATGACTGAGGGCTTGGCTGATGCCCACAATATTGCAACGCCTAAACTGGCTACGCTGTACGCGCGATGGGCGAAAGGTGGAATCGGACTGCAACTTACAGGAAATGTGCAGATTGACCGCCGGCATTTGGAACGCGCTGGTAATGTCGTGATACAGGGCGAGCAGTCCAATGCGCAGCGCGCTGGCCTTGCTGCCTATGCCCAAGCAGCGAAGTCTTCTGGTGGCAAGGTGATGATGCAACTTTCTCATGCTGGGAGACAAACACCAAGTTCGGTGAATGCAACTCCGCTTGCACCTAGCCCCGTGAAGCTAAAGATGCCCGGCGGGCTCTTTGGTCCACCAGTGCCAATGACGGAGAGGGATATTGAGGGCGTTATTAACGGCTTTGCGCATGCCGCCAAGGTTGCCCAGGATACAGGCTTTGATGGTGTGCAGATACATGCGGCGCATGGCTATTTGGTTTCACAATTTCTCTCTCCACTTTCCAATCAAAGGCAAGACGCCTGGGGCGGTACGCTAGAAAATCGCGCGCGCTTATTGCTGGAAAGTATTCGCGCCGTAAAGGTTGCATGTGGGCGTGATTTTGCCGTTGCAGTGAAGCTGAATTCGACCGATTTTCAAAAAGGCGGGTTTAGTCACGAAGATTGTCTGGCGGTGGTCGATATGTTGAACGCAGAGAGTCTCGATTTTGTAGAGATTTCTGGAGGCAATTATGAGCAACCGCAGATGATGGGTACTGAAGGTATGGAACCCGTATTTGAAGATGGCGTGCGCGAATCGACGCGGCAACGTGAAGCTTACTTTGCAAGCTATGCTAAAAGTGTGCAGGGCAGGGCAAAAATGCCTCTATTGGTGACGGGTGGATTTCGCACTCGCGCGGCTATGGATGAAGCCCTACAGTCAGGAGAAGCCGATTTGATAGGTCTTGGCCGCCCCTTGTGCGCCGATCCTGATGTGCCCGGAAAGCTTTTAACTGGACAGATGAAAGCTACGCCAGTTTGGGAAAAGAGATTGCGGCTAGGGCCAACAAAGTTTCTGGGCCCGAACTCTCCAATCTCTTTGATCAAAGGCATGAATGGCTGGGGCCAGCAAGGTTGGTTTTGCGAGCAAATCAGACGCATGGGTGCAGGGCAAGATCCAAATTTAAATCTCGGCGTCTTCAAGGCCCTTCGCGTTTATCAAGGACAGGAGGGCAAAGCCGCCAAAGCATATCACGCTACCTTGCACGAAAAGATTTAACGCTTGCCCAATGTTACACTGATTGCCGTATGACCTTTCAGTGACTCACCTGGTTGCAGGACGCGGAAGCCCGTATCGTTTGGTGATAGCGGATTATTAATGGCGTCAGGAATGTGACTAACAGGTTCAATGCAGAAATAATTCTCTTCTGGAGGTGTGAAAACCGTAAGATAATTAAGCGTTGGACCGGATGAAACACTTATACCAAGGCAACGTTCAGGCCATTCAATTCTGGCCACGTTTCTGGACATTGTGTAGCAACTATCAAGATTGAGTGTATCGACCTGGCGCAAGAACCGTAAGTCATTTTCCGGTTTTAAGCGGCTCGGGCGGTCACCTATTATTCCATCTTGAACATTTGCCCATATTGCGCTGGTATCTGCTTCAAGCTGAGCGCCAGCTTTGGGGAAATAAGGGTGCCAGCCTAGCCCGGCTGGCATTTGCGTTTCGCTCAGATTTTTAAGCGCCATATTAACATGGAGTGTGTTGCCTTCCGCCGAAAAGTTTTGGCGCGCATGATATGACCAAGGCCAGTCACCTGATCCATGATAAGTTTGCTCCATTACAATATCGCCATTATTACTATGGTTTATTGTCCAAGAGGTTTGCCAACCGCGCCCGTGGATAGCATGTGGTTCTGGGGGCATATTAGGCTTTAACCTGTAATCAACCCGGTCAAAGACGAAACGTCCGTTCCCGATGCGCCCAATAAAAGGGACCATAGGAAAAGCGCTGCACATTAACGGGCCTTCCAATGAGACGGCGCGTCGTAAAATATCATGCCCTTTATATTGACACAGCGTAACGCTACCGCCTGTCTCAGGGGCGAACTCAAGTGTCCAGTCACTGGAAAGGTTTGGCATCTTGGGATCCTAAATCTTTGCAACAATTTCATAAGCGGCAATCGCGATATTGACCAGAACGTTTTGCGGGCTTATGTGCAGGTTTGAAATAGTATGCGCTCATAGCTCAGTTGGTAGAGCATCTCACTTTTAATGAGGCGGTCACAGGTTCGAATCCTGTTGAGCGTACCATTTCCCGGATCGGCTTACCCGAATAGGCCACGCCGCTTTAGACGTCCCTTACAACCATCAAGTTGCCTATCAAAGGTTGCTGCGTCGCGCGCAACGCGGTCGGCGACATTGATCAGCCATTGCTTGGAACGCCAAGTCCCACGTGAGAAGCCACCGGCCCCTTCATGATAAGCCAGATATTGCGCGCGGGCGTCACCAAGCCTAATGCCTGCTATGCGAGAAGACTGGGCCGTATACCAGCCAACAAAATCCGAAGCGTCCATAAAATTTTCGCGACTGGCATTTGGGTTGCGGGTTTTCAGCTTGTATTCATCCCATGTGCTGTTGAGGGCCTGTGCAAAACCGCGCGCCGTTGAGGGACGCTTGCCCCGTGTCAGTCCAAGATTACGCCGCTTGCCGCGGGCAGGGCGGGCATCACGCCTGAAGTTGGATTCCGCCTTGATAATTGCCATCTGAACAGCAATTGGGGTTCCCCATTCTTTCTCTGTTTTTGCGGTTGCACGATACCAATTCTTTCGATTGTCAAAGATATCACACACATCGCTTTGCTCCAAAGCGCTAGGCTGCGATGTGGCGCAGGCAGTAAGCAGAGTGATCAAAATAAGTGAGAAAACAAGTGAGCACTTCAACATAACGAAGATATGCCATAGTTATGTGCAAACTCCAAAGACCAGAACATGACAAATGAGTTATGCGTCAGCCGCAAAATGAATTGTAAGAATATCAATCCGTGGCGGCATATTAAAACGCAAAGGCAAGCCGACCATACCAGTACCTGTCGTTACGTAGACCATTCTCTCACCGCCCAGTGTTAAAACTCTATGCAAGCCTTGATCAAATGGATGCTCGGTAGGGATAACGTCTTCCAGCATCCAAGGTAGGCGGACTTGCCCGCCATGCGTGTGTCCGGCCAGCATTAGTGAAAATGGCACATTTTCTGGCACTGTAAAGGCTGTGTCGGGATTATGAGTCAGTAAGATCAACGGTTTGTTGGGAAGGTTGGCCGTAAATTCAAAACTTTGTTGGCGTTGCCAAAGGTCTGATACGCCGCCTATGACAAGTTCCTGTCCATTTATCGTAATCTCATGGGCACGGTTCTCAACCAATATAACACCAAGCGCTCGTAGCGCGCTGTAAAGGTCGGCTGTATAAATCGGCCCGGGCCTACCCACATCGTGATTACCAAGTACAGCAAAAACGGGTACATCTAATTGCTTAAGAGGCGAGAGCACCTCAGGAATATTGGCTTGGTCGATGTGATAAAGAAAGTCTCCTGCAACAAATACAGCATCAGGATTTTGCGCTTCAACCTTAGCGATAATTCGTTTCATTGGTATAGCATTCTTGAAAATACCAAAATGGGTATCTGAGAAAAGGGCGATGCGAATTGACGGACTGGTTCCGCCCGCACCCTCAAGAAGTAGTGTCTCGTGATGAACAGTTAAAATATGGGGTTCCCCAAATCGTGCATATACGAACACGGACGACATCATAAGGGCCAATAAGGTTAAACCTTTTACCAAACGTTTGCCGCGCCAGATTATCAGCACAAGAGCAATGATAAATGGAAAACACAGGTAAGATGCGTAAAACAAAAAAACTTTCATCATACTCCCTCGGTTGACATGCTGAGTAAGACTTAAAGACAGCATTTGACCAAAAAAAGGCCGGAATGCGCTAAGCATTCCGGCCAGGTGGAGACTAGAAATCCGGGAGGAAAACTCTAATCTATCAGGAGATAATTCCTAGTTTAGCACTTGTAGTACATATCAAACTCGACAGGGTGCGGATGGAGTTGAAGGCGTTCAACTTCTTCCATTTTCAGATCGATGTAAGCATCAATCTGATCATCATCCATCACGCCACCTTTTTTCAGGAACTCACGATCACCATCAAGGGCTTCAAGCGCTTCGCGAAGGCTGCCACATACTTGCGGAATCGCTTTGGCTTCTTCTGGGGGAAGATCATAAAGGTCCTTATCCATAGCTTCGCCTGGATCAATTTTGTTTTCGATTCCGTCAAGGCCAGCCATTAGAAGCGCTGCGAAAGCAAGGTATGGGTTAGCGGTCGGGTCTGGGAAGCGTGTTTCAATCCGCTTGGCTTTCGGGCTATTACCAAATGGGATCCGGATAGATGCAGAGCGGTTGCGCGCAGAATAGGCCAACATGACAGGTGCTTCAAAGCCTGGCACCAAGCGTTTGTAGGAATTTGTTGAGGCATTCGTCAAAGCATTCAGCGCACGCGCGTGCTTTATTATGCCACCAATGTAGTTCAGGCACATCTCTGAAAGGTCAGCATAACGATCGCCAGCGAATAGCGGTTGACCGTCTTTCCATATAGATTGGTGCACATGCATGCCTGAGCCGTTATCATTAAAGTAAGGCTTTGGCATGAAGGTGGCAGTCTTGCCGTAAGACGCAGCAACTT
>CAYUFN010000020.1:26506-29230 GCA_964443965.1 uncultured Hyphomonas sp.
CTTATAGCGTTGCAGACGATCGGCCATTTGCGTGAGTGTCGAAAACTTCATCCCAAGCTCATGCTGGGCAGGGGCAACCTCATGATGGTGCTTTTCAGGCTCAAGCCCAATTTCGCCCATGACAGACAACATTTCAGAGCGCATGTCCTGCTCGCTATCGATTGGGGGGACAGGGAAGTAGCCACCTTTTGGACCCGGACGGTGGCCCATATTGCCCATTTCGTAGGATTTGCCTGTATTGGCAGGCAACTCTGTTGAATCAAAGCTGTAACCGGTCATGTGTGGTTCAGTATTCCAGCGGACATCATCAAAAACAAAAAATTCAGCTTCCGGCCCAAAAAAAGCTGTGTCGCCCACGCCGGACTGCTGCAGGTATGCTTCTGCTTTCTTTGCAGTTGTACGCGGGTCGCGCCCATAGGGCTGGCCTGTGATCGGATCTAGGATATCACACATAATCGCCAGCGTTGTCTGCTGGAAGAACGGATCAATAATGGCCGTTGAGGTATCCGGCATCAAAGTCATGTCTGATTCGTTAATAGCTTTCCAACCAGCCACGGAGGAGCCATCGAACATCTGACCATCCGTAAAGAAATCCGTATCAACCATCGACTTATCGAATGTTACATGCTGCAACTTGCCACGAGGGTCGGTAAAACGCAGGTCGACGAATTCCACGTCTTTTTCCTGCATAAGCTTGAGAATATCATCTGACATTTGTGTCTCCATCATGTCACCGCGTATTTGTGTCCACACGCGTGTTGTAAATTTTGGCCTTCGCCGTTGTGAGAATATTTAGTTATAGAGCTTGGTCGCCGCGTTCACTGGTGCGAATGCGAATAGCCTCGCCAATATCGGATACGAATATTTTCCCGTCTCCAATTTTGCCTGTATGAGCTGCTTTTGTGATAGCTTCAATAGCGTCATCAAGAGCATCATTAGCAACAATGATCTCAATTTTGAGTTTGGGCAGAAAGTCAACAACGTATTCGGCACCGCGATAAAGCTCTGTGTGCCCACGCTGACGTCCAAACCCCTTAGCTTCTAAAACAGTCATGCCCTGCATGCCAACTGCATGAAGTGCCTCTTTCACATCATCTAGTTTGAAAGGCTTGATAATGGCTTCTATCTTTTTCATGTCCTGATCCTGATCAAATTACCATAAGTGTGACTAGCCTCTCACCATTGTTTTGACGAGGCAGAATCTACAGAAATTAGTGCCACGCGCTGCCAAGGGCGCAAAAATATGCAGCAGTGCTTGCTTTTTGTGCAGAAGCTTGAGCGTCATCAATTTAATTGAAGGTGACGCCTGCGTCATACTTTGCTATACATCTGCCAATGAAGCCTGAGGAGTGTCGGCAATGGAACCTTTTATAGACCCAGCCAGACCAAAACCACGATTTCGTCCCTTCAAGGCGATGAGTCATATGAATAAATTGCTGGCTGATAAAGAAGATACGCAACAAGTTTTCCATATTATCGAAGCCCTGAATGGAAATGCCTTGCGGCGTAACTTTCAGACCTTTTTAGACACGTCTGATGGCCAGGCACGCTTTACTGAGCGCCGTGATCTGGCACCGCTTATGGATGACCATGAATCGTTTGGCACGCTCGCGCCAAAATCAGTCGGTCGAAAATATATAGACTTTATGAAACGTGAAGGACTTACCGCTGCTGGCTTGGTTGAAGAAAGTCAGATCAGATCACGTGATGAAGACGTCTTTGACGATGATCTTCTTTGGTTTGGCAATCGCCTGCGCGATACGCATGATATTTTCCATGTTTTGACTGGCTATGGGAGAGATGGTCTGGGCGAAGCAGCCTTGTTGATGTTCTCTCATGGGCAAAACCCGGGACGCGGTATCAGCTTCATCTCAAACGTAGCTTTTCGGCAAATGCGTAAAACGCTTGGCCAAAAAGTAGATTTTGTTGCAGTTAAAGAAGAAGCTCGCCGAAATGGGAAACAGGCAGCAAAGATTATTCAACAGGATATTCTCGCGCTCATGCATGAGCCTATTGATAAAGTGCGCACCCGTTTGCGGATCGCCAAACCAGTTGCTTACAAAGCGGCGTTGCAAGCTTATATGGCGCTACCGGCTGAGCAACGTGATATGCTCGCCGCATGATTTATCTTGTCAGGCATGGCGAGGCCGCTTCCGCCTGGGGCGAGCATCCCGACCCCGGGCTTAGTGCACGTGGGAAGTTGCAGGCTGCGGGCGTTGGAAAAACACTTTTAGACAGCGGTGCAACCTCCCTCATTTGCAGCCCTATGCAGAGATGTCAGGAAACTGCAGTGCCTTTTGCAACACTATGTAACGTGACGCCCAAAATCGTGCCTGCGGTTTCAGAAATTGTTACCCCCGATCATGTTACAGATCGTGTTCTTTGGCTACGTGGCCTGATGCAGGGAGCCTGGCCTGATAACTTGCTACCTTGGTGCCGCGCAGCATATAACACCGTTGCTTCGTTACCCGACGAAACAGTTGTTTTTTCACACTTCGTCGCAATCAATGCGATAATTGGGCAGATAACAGGGCAGCCAGATGTGCTGGTCTTCAAACCCGGACATTGTTCGATTACTGTTTTACAGCTTGATGGGCAGGGCGGTTTAAGCCTTGAATCGCTAGGCGATGAAGCGTCAACGAAAGTCTTGTAATTTACAGCCCACAACGCTTGCAGTGTCTGCCAGCTTGGCTCCCACTAACCCAACCCTTGACAGCCTCCTGA
>CAYUFN010000021.1:0-29005 GCA_964443965.1 uncultured Hyphomonas sp.
GATTGTCGATGAGGAGCAGCGCTTTGGTGTAAAACATAAGGAGCGTCTGAAAGAACTTAAAGCCGATGTGCACGTGCTGACACTATCAGCAACACCTATTCCGCGTACGTTGCAAATGGCATTGACAGGCATTCGAGACCTCTCGATCATTGCAACACCGCCTGTGGACCGTTTGTCGGTACGGACTTATATTACCGAATTTGACACGGTCACTTTGCGCGAGGCTTTGCTGCGTGAAAAGTATCGCGGCGGGCAGGCCTTTTTTGTCGCCCCGCGTATCAAGGATCTGGATAAGCTTGAAGTATTTCTGCGGGAAAATGTACCCGAAGTGAAGTTTGTTGTTGCGCATGGTCAGATGGGTGCAACTGAGCTGGAAAACATTATGACCGCTTTTTATGACGGCGAATATGATGTGTTGCTCTCAACTACAATTGTAGAGTCTGGCCTTGATATTCCGCGTGCCAATACGCTGATCATCCACCGGGCAGACATGTTTGGCCTGGCGCAGCTTTATCAGTTGCGTGGGCGCGTTGGCCGCTCCAAATTACGAGCTTATGCCTACTTCACGACACCGCGTAATAAGTTGATAACGCCGGCTGCTGAAAAGCGCCTCAAAGTGCTCCAGTCGCTTGATAGTCTGGGCGCAGGCTTCCAGCTTGCCAGCCATGATTTAGACATGCGCGGTGGTGGAAACTTGCTCGGTGATCAACAATCGGGCCATGTGCGCGAAGTCGGTGTTGAGCTTTACCAACAGATGCTTGAAGACGCGGTTGCAGCCCTCAAATCCGGTGAAGGAGAGGAGGTTGTTGATGAATGGTCACCGCAGATTAATCTTGGCGTTTCTGTCCTGATCCCGGAAACTTATGTCGAGGACCTAACGCTTCGGCTATCACTCTATCGTCGTTTGGCAGATGTTGAAACTGAAACTGAGCGCGAAGCGTTTGCTGCTGAAATGATTGATCGGTTTGGACCATTACCGGAAGAAACGATACAGCTAATGGAGATCACGGCGATTAAAACACTATGTAAACGTCTGGGGATCGGCAAGCTCGATGCAGGCCCGAAGGGCGCGCTCTTTACGTTCCGCGATGATACGCCTCTTGATCCAGGTCAGTTGATGATGCTGGTCCGCACACGTCCATCTAAATTACGCCTGAGGCCAGATTCCAAACTCGTATTCAGCGGGATATGGCCTGCACCTGATAAACGCATGCAGGCTATTCGCAGCCTACTGGGCGAATTGGTGGGCTTAGTCGATGATCCGGTTTAGGCAGCCTGTGTAATGCGTGTTTGCGGACCTTTGGTTCCAGCCTGAAAGAGGTCAGCAGCGCTATGATAGCGTCGTCTTTCAATGACACGCCATGAAAGTGAACCGCCATATCCAAGCTGTGTTTTCAAGGCTGTTAACTCTGCCCCGCCAAGTTTTTCAACGATCCGCTTGGCAAGACGAACGCCGCCAGCATAAGAGGTATTACGCAAAGACACGCCAATGGTTGACCAGTCGATCCGTCCTGCACAATCTGTCTGTCGTAAATCAGCAAGTACATAATTGGCAAGCTCTGGTAAGGCCTTACGCGCAGCTGTGTTTCCATCGTTTGGTGAAGCCAGTTGTAGCGTCAGGAAAGACAGAGGCATAATCTCATCTTGCGTGCTTTCGATTTGGTTTTGCAAATGCTGGCTGAGAAACGCTCCGGTAAAAAGCCCGGTCATGCGATCATGAATGCGTGTGTCATTGGTTAGACCGGGTGTCATCGGTGTTGCGGCCTTGTGATATTCTGCCAACATCGAAACCGTGTCTGCAACTTCCATAATAGGCAAATCACTATTGATAACCTCCGTCGCGTTTGCCAGCGTTGCGTGTTGTTCGAGGGATCTTTTTGTTCCTGTGCGAACTAGGGTAAAAACTGGAATGCGTGACAGGAAATGATCGTCAGTAATTTCATTAAGGAAGGCTAGCGCGCTAGCCGTTCCTTCGTCCACATCAACCAGAACGCAGGAAAAGTCATGCTGGGTCAAATAATCCTGCGCGGTCAGCGCTGTCAGTGCGGCCGTGACCGATACGTCAAGCGATCTTAAGGCTGCTGATAAAGCCAGAAAACGTGACGACCCGTCTCCAAGAAAAAGGATGCTGGCCGATTTGTCATCGTGGCACTTGATTGGCTGGCCGACCATGTTTTCGGCCGTTTTGGCGCGCAGGCGAACTTCCTTGAGTCGGTCTTGCTTGCGGCGAGCAACCTCCAGACGTGCAGGTATGCTCGACAGCTCGGATTCGCTGGAGAGAATGATGGCGTCTTGCATAAGCGGAGCATCGGGAGAAGCGAGCAAAATTGTAATCCGCTCATTGTTACGAGCCATCTGCCGCTTTATCTGGTGGAGTTGGGTGCCATTCATGGATTCGGTATCAATCAGCATGGGGTCGCGATTGCCCAACTCATTGCGGCCTTCATATGGGCGCAGGCCAGCGGCCTTTAGACGTGACTTGATCATTTCCAGACGCGGGCTCGTCGCGATGACTTCAATCGGCGGGTTCAGAAAATCAGGGTCGGTCATAAGAATCACATCAGCATTTCGTTGGGTCAGGCTTTATTTTGCCTGTGCGTGTCTTAATGATGTGTTGACCAAGTATGATGTGGAAGCATTTAGCCGCTAAAATCGGAGAGAAATATGGGCAAGGGACCGTTAAAGGGTGTAAAAATCGTTGAATTCGCAGGAATCGGGCCGGGTCCGTTCTGCGGAATGCTGCTCTCAGACCTTGGCGCCGACGTGATTCGTATTGATCGTCCGGGTTCAAGGTCAGGCATGGTAGCAGATGTGACAGGACGAGGACGTCGTTCAATTGCCCTGAATCTGAAAGAACCCTCAGATATTGAAACAGCCCTCAAATTGCTCAGCAAAGCTGATGGCCTGATCGAAGGGTTTCGGCCCGGTGTCATGGAGCGTAATGGCTTGGGCCCCGATGTGGTGCTTGCGCGTAATCCGAAGCTTGTTTATGGCCGGATGACCGGCTGGGGGCAAACTGGAACGCTGGCTCATGCAGCTGGCCACGACCTAAACTATATCGCACTCACCGGCGGCCTGCACGCGATGGGGCGCAAAGGTGAACCGCCTGCACCGCCTTTAAATCTTGTTGGCGACTATGGCGGCGGCGCATTGTATCTGGCGTTCGGTCTTTGTGCTGGAATCATTAATGCGCGGGCGACCGGGCAAGGGCAGGTGATTGATTGCGCGATGACCGATGGTGCTGCTTCGCTGGCATCCATGTTCTTCGGCATGCGGGCAATGGGTGTATGGACTGACGAACGAGAGGCCAATCTACTCGACGGCGGCGCACATTTTTATGATACGTATGAATGTAGCGACGGGAAGTGGGTCTCAATTGGGTCTATCGAACCGCAATTCTATGCGCTTCTACTGGAAAAGGCGGGGCTGACCGATGGCCAATTTCAGGGGCAAATGAGTCGTGAAAACAGGCCTGAGCTGAAAGAAAAACTTTCTGGTGTGATCAAAACTAAAACGCGTGATGAGTGGTGCGCTATCATGGAAGGAACGGACGTTTGTTTTGCGCCAGTGCTTTCAATGGCAGAGGCCCCTGAGCACCCCCATAATAAAGCGCGTGAAACCTTTGTGACGATTGAGGGTGTTGTGCAGCCTGCCCCTGCGCCACGGTTTTCGGCCACGCCGGGAGCTATCCAGGGGCTGCCGCCAGGGCAAGGTGAGCATACGGATGAAATTTTGAATGATTGGGGCATTAGCTAGATGAGTGCGCTGCCCGGAACGACAGGCCGCCGCCGGATTTATCTGATGCGTCACGGATTTGTTGATTATACGTCAAGGGAAGTCGTTGAAAGTCAGGATCCGTCATTGGCCGTGTTAACCGAGAGAGGCAAAAAAGAAGCGCGTATTGCAGGCCTTGCTTTGGCTGACATTGAATTCGATCTGGCGATTTGTTCTGGGCTGAAGCGTACGCGGCAAACAGCCGAGTTGGTGCTTGCCGAACACCCTCAGGATCTTTTGCTTGAAGAAGTCCCAGACTTTCAGGAACTGCGTAGCGGGCAGTATATCAATTTTGAAAGCCCTGAGCAGCTTGCTGCTGTTATGACGTTTCAGTTCGAGCAGGCCGGTGAGCCGGGTGCAACTTTTCTCGAAGGTGGAGAGAAGTTTGCAGATGCAATGGCCAGAATCAATAAGGCGCTAACAGAACTGCTCATGCGCCCTGATTGGGCAAGCTGTTTGCTTGTTGCCCATGAGGTCGTCAACCGGCTTATCCTCGCGACAATACTTGGCGCGCCGCTTGGTGCCAGTGCCGGATTTGAACAGGATACAGGCTGTATCAACATTATAGATTTTGATCTTGTGCCACTTGAAGGAGGTGCCCAAGCAACGCGAATCGAGCGCGCGGTCATAAAGGCTGTAAATTTGACCCCGGCAAATTACCTCAAAAATGGTATGAACTTACGCAGCCTTGAAGCGATTTTTACCTCGCCTGACTGAACAAGTGTTCAGCACACCTGATTTCATTGCGAAAAATAATGATTTATATGAACGAATATGAATAAGCCTGCCGTCATTCTGTTCAGGTAGCGTATGCGATAAAGGCTATGTTGATCGGTGATGAGAGAATGCTTCTTGCAGATCCATCAACGTCCTTCTTGCTTACCTCGCCGACCTTATGGGTCGGCTCTTTTTTGGGTTGAACATTTGTGATCTAACCCAAATGTGACCCGCAACCATAATGAATGGTTTGTTGTTTCCGGTGACGTGTGAGAAAGCCATTCCTGTCTTTTCGGCTTGATTGTTACCTGCCATGCAAAACATATCAGTCACAATATAATTTTCAGGCTCTGCATGACATCGGCATGGCCACCCCTAAGGTCGTTATTATGAATGCAGCGTTCGATTATATCATTGTTGGGGCAGGTTCTGCTGGTTGTGTGCTGGCTAATCGGTTGAGCCAAAGCGGTGAGCATTCGGTCCTTTTGCTGGAGGCAGGCGGAAGCGATAGGAATATACTGATCAAAATGCCAACCGCGCTATCTTATCCGATGGCCTCTCAGACCTATAATTGGGGATACAATTCAGAGCCCGAACCAGCAGTCAATAATCGCCAGATTACCTGTCCAAGGGGGAAGGGGCTTGGTGGTACCTCTTCGATTAATGGGATGGTTTATGTGCGCGGCCATGCGTGTGATTTTGATGAATGGGAAGCGCTTGGTGCAAAGGGATGGAGCTATGCTGACTGCTTGCCGTATTTCAAGCGCGCAGAAAGCTGGCAAAACGGAGAGAATGCCTATCGCGGTGGCGATGGCCCGCTTGGTGTGAGTGGTGGCAATAATATGACTGGTAATCCTCTCTACCAGGCTTTTATCGATGCTGGTGTAGAGGCAGGTTATCCCTGTACAGAAGATTATAATGCGCACCAGCAAGAGGGGTTCGGGCCAATGCATATGACTGTGCGCGGCGGGGTGCGTGAATCTACTTCCCGCGCTTATCTGCGCCCCGCGCTGAAACGGCCAAACCTGACTGTCATGAAGAAAGTGCTCGTCGACAGGCTGGTTCTTGAAGGCAAGCGGGTTGTTGGTATTAAGGCGCGCCACAAGCGCAAGGATGTAAACTTCAGCGCGAAACGTGAAGTGCTGCTCTGCGCCGGATCGATTAACTCACCCGTGATACTTCAACGCTCTGGTATTGGCCCGGGCGATATGCTTGATGCTGCAGGTGTCGGTGTACGCCATGAAAGGGGTGGTGTTGGGCAAAACCTGCAGGATCACCTGGAGGTCTACTTCCAGTATTATTGCACGCAGCCGGTCAGCCTGAATAGCAAGCTGAACCTTATCAGTAAATTTTTCATTGGGGCGCGGTGGGTCCTCTTCAAGACAGGGCTTGGTGCAACGAACCATTTTGAGTCTTGCGCATTTATCCGTTCACAAGCAGGCCGGAAATGGCCTGATATACAGTATCACTTTCTGCCAGCTGCGATGCGCTATGACGGTACGCCATCAGTCAAAGGACACGGGTTTCAGGTCCATGTCGGCCCAAACAAACCGAAAAGCCGGGGGCGCGTTGCAATTACCTCATCTGCCCCTGAAGCTACGCCTGGCATATTGTTCAATTATCTCAGCCATCAAGATGATGTCGCCGCGTGGCGGCGCTGCATCCGACTGACACGAGAAATTATCAACCAACCAGCCATGGATGCTTATCGCGGGGAGGAGTTGCAGCCGGGTGTTGATGTCAGCTCTGATGACGCAATAGACCGCTGGGTGCGTGAAAATGTGGAAAGCGCCTATCACCCCTGCGGAACATGCCGGATGGGTGATGCTAAAGATCCTGAAGCCGTCGTTGACGCAGATTGCTGTGTGATTGGGCTGGAGGGGGTAAGGGTGATTGACGCCTCTGTCTTTCCGACAGTTCCGAATGGCAACATTAACGCCCCAACGATTATGGTGGCTGAGAAAGCAGCTGATAAAATTCTGGGCCGCCCGGCCTTACCTGCATCGGATGCGCCGTTTTGGCTAAATGAAGCTTGGGAAACAGAGCAACGCGACAGGCCGCCTGCTCGACCTGTCCTGTAAAGCACGGGCAATAATGAAGTGTTTCAAGCGCTAAGTGATTGCTTTTCTGAATAAAAGTGGACATATTCAATGTTCACAGCAGAGTTGGAGCCCCTCTTATGACGAAAACGGATGTTGACGTACTAATCGTTGGGGCTGGCCTCTCGGGTATTGGTGCTGCCGTGCACTTGCAAACAAATTGTCCAGACAAGACCTATGCTATTCTTGAGGGGCGCGAAGCGATTGGCGGCACATGGGATTTGTTTCGTTATCCGGGCATCCGTTCAGACAGTGACATGCATACGTTGGGTTATGTCTTCAAACCTTGGACTGAGGCCAAGGCAATTGCTGATGGGCCAAACATTCGCCGCTATGTGTGCGAGACAGCGGCCGAGCACGGCGTGACCGACCATATCCGCTTTGGTCACAAAGTAACGTCGGCAAACTGGTCGAGCGAAAGGGCAATCTGGACAGTCGATATCGAAACAGGCGGAGAAACAAAAACACTCAGTAGCAAATTCCTGTTTATGTGTTCTGGCTATTATAATTATGATGCCGGTTACACGCCCGATTTTGCGGGCGCTGAAACCTTTAAGGGCGAGATTGTACACCCTCAGAAGTGGACACCTGAGATTGTTCACAAGAATAAGAAAGTGGTCATTATTGGCTCTGGCGCGACGGCGGTGACGCTTGTGCCTGCAATGTCATGGGACGCCGCGCATGTAACGATGCTGCAACGCTCGCCGACATATATTGTGTCCGCACCGGCAAAGGACAGATTTGGGAACTTTATGCGAGCAATCTTGCCTGACCGGCTGGCCTATAAGATTACCCGTTGGAAAACGATCAGCCTGGGCCGCTACTTTTATAGAAAGACCCAGACCAATCCGGAAAAAGCTAAAAAGATATTGTTCAGGCGACTCCGTAAAGAGCTTAAAGGGCTTGATGATAGGTTTGATGTCGAGCGGGATTTTACGCCAAGCTATAATCCGTGGGAGCAGCGACTTTGCCTTGTACCTGACAGCGATCTGTTCAGAGCGTTTAAATCTGGCAAAGCATCGATCAAAACCGGTCATATCGACAGCTTTGTTCCAGAGGGCATCAAGCTGAAATCTGGTGAAGTGCTTGAGGCGGACATGATCGTAACGGCAACGGGGCTGGATTTGCAGCTCTTTGGCGGTATGACAATTCGAATTGATGGTCAGGAAAAAACGGCCAAGGATATGGTGACTTATAAGGGCTTAATGTTTTCAGATATGCCAAATTTCGCCAATGTCTTTGGCTATACCAATGCATCATGGACCCTCAAGGCGGATCTTACCTGCGAATATGTTTGCCGTGTGATAAATTATATGGATGAAACATGTGCAGATTACTGCGTGCCGCGCTTGACTGACGATGTTGAAGTTAAAGAGATGATGCCGCTGGATTCAGGGTATTTTGCGCGTGCCATCGACAAATTGCCGCGCGAAGGCACCAACCTGCCTTGGCAACAGCACCATGATTACTTTGCTGATATGAAGCTGCTACGTGAAGGTGAAATGGAAGACGGCTCATTACAGTTTGAAAAGCGCAGCGCAGTTGCGTCTTCAGAGCAGATTGCCGCTGAATAATTTCTCGCTGCTATGGCTAGCCCCATAATGAGAGCCTGCTTATAAACGCGTAAGCCTCAAAAGGGGTATCGTTTTAGCCAAAAGGTGTTTCGGGCAATGGCAATGGACCGCGCAGCGCATGTACATGAGCAATTTCTAGCCCGCCTTGCCGCGCAGGATTTTCCGGCGCAAGGCGCAGCCCTAGATGCAAAGGATGCAGGCCTGAGCAAAGCCGAGTTGGGCAAGATTTTCATCTCGCAAATGACCAGCCGCCAGCTGGATCGTGCCGCTCGCGATCTGCAAAAACGCGGAGAGGGATACTATACGATTGGCAGCTCCGGGCATGAAGGCAATGCGGCGATTGCAGCGGCGCTGCGGCCGACGGATATGGCTTTCTTGCATTACCGGGACGCGGCGTTTCAAATCCACCGCGCTACGCAAGTGCCGGGCGAAAATATGATCTGGGACATGATGCTCAGCTTTGCTGCTTCAAGTGATGATCCAATCTCAGGCGGGCGGCACAAAGTGCTCGGCTCTAAGCGGCTAAACATCCCCCCGCAAACCAGCACGATTGCCTCGCACCTTCCAAAGGCGGTTGGCGCTGCTTATAGCCTGGGGTTAGCGCGCAAGGTTGCGCCAGAATTTCCGGCTATGCCCAAAGACGCTATTGTTATGTGCAGCTTCGGGGATGCCTCGGCCAATCACTCCACCTCCCAGGGCGCGTTTAACACAGCGTCATGGACGGGCTATCAGGGTATCCCTTTGCCGCTACTTTTTATCTGTGAAGATAATGGTATTGGTATTTCTACCCGCACACCGAAAAATTGGATTTCTGAAAGCTTTAAGGCGCGGCCGGATTTAAAATATTTTTCCTGCAATGGCCTTGATATCCTTGATACCTATAAAACTGCGCAAGAGGCAGCCACCTATGTGCGGCGCTACAAAAAACCTGCCTTCCTGCATATGAACACGGTGCGCCTGTATGGGCATGCCGGGTCTGATGTCCAGACCGCTTATATGAGCAAGGCAGATATGGAAGCCGATGAGGCCAATGATCCGCTCTTACATGGCGCGCGGATTATCTTGGCTGAGGGTGTGATGAACGCAGAGGAGATCGCGCACACCTATCATGAATTGGGCGAACGAATTGCACGCATTGGTGAGCAGATTATCACCCGGCCAAAACTTCTCACCCCTGATTCCGTTATGGATAGCATTATCCCGCCGAAGCGGGATGTGCCGCCAACCACACCTCCTTCCTCTGCTGATCGAAAGAAACTGTTCGATAGCGATAGGCGCGCGATGGAAAAGCCGCAGCATATGGCCAGGCTGCTCAACTGGGCGCTGACCGACTTAATGCACGCACATGAAAGCAGCGTGATGGCGGGCGAGGATATTGGACCCAAGGGCGGTGTCTATCATGTGACGGCCAAGCTTGCCGCGCGGTTTGGCAATCGGCGGGTGATCAATACCTTGCTCGATGAGCAGAGTATTTTGGGGTTGGCGATTGGCCTTGCGCATAATGGCTATCTTCCGATCCCGGAGATTCAGTTTCTGGCCTATTTGCACAACGCCGAAGACCAGGTGCGCGGAGAGGCGGCAACGCTTAGTTTCTTTTCTAAGGGGCAATATACCAATCCGATGATCATCCGCATTGCGGGCCTTGCTTATCAGCGCGGCTTTGGTGGGCATTTCCACAATGATAATTCTCTGGCTGTGTTGCGCGATATTCCCGGCGTTATTATCGCGTGTCCTAGTAATGGCATAGACGCAGTTCACATGATGCGAGAGTGCGTGCGGTTGGCAAGAGAGGAGCAGCGCGTGATTGTGTTCCTGGAGCCGATTGCGCTTTATATGACGCGTGATTTGCATAAGGCTGATGACAAGGGTTGGGCTGCGCTTTATCCAGCGCCGGGCGAAGGACAGCCGATCAAGCTTGGCGAGATTGCCCAGCATGGGCGCGGAACCGATCTTGCGATACTCACCTATGGCAATGGTTACTATCTCTCGCGACAGGCTGAGCAGGTTTTGTCCAAAGAGCATAAGATGAAAGTTCGCGTGATTGATCTGCGCTGGCTTGCCCCCTTGAATGAGGAAGCAATCCTGAAAGCGATCACGCCATGTCGAAACGTGCTGATTGTAGATGAGTGCCGCAAGACTGGTTCTCAAAGCGAAGCCTTGATGGCGCTGGTGCAGGAGAGGGCGAAGCACAAACCGAACCTTGCGCGCCTGACCGCTGATGACAGCTTTATTCCCCTTGGCAAAGGAGCAACTGTAACATTGCCAAGCAAGGAAAGTATTATCGAAACGGCGCGCGCGCTTGTGCACAGAGAAGCGGTATGAGCAAGAAGACAGCATTGGTCGTCTGCCCCGGCCGAGGCACTTATAACAAGCCAGAGCTTGGCTATCTTGGCCGCCATCATGGTGAACGTCGCGAGATGCGCGCCACTTTTGAGGCTGAGCGTGCGCGGCTTTCACAACCTGGCTTGCAATCACTTGACGGGGCAGAGCGTTACAGCGTCGCCACCCATACGCGCGGAGATAACGCCTCACTTCTGATCCATGCGTGTGCGTATGGGGATTTTCAGGCAATTGACCGGAGCAAGTTTGATGTTGTCGCTGTAACTGGAAACTCAATGGGCTGGTATATCGCGCTGGCCTGCGCGGGCGCGGTGTCGATGGCGGATGGCGCACGGATCGTTAACACGATGGGCACGATTATGCAGGAGAACTTAATCGGTGGACAGATTGTATACCCACTGCTTGACGAAGACTGGCGCGAAGTGCCCGGTCGCCGTGCTGAGATTACTGCACATATGACGGCTGTGAATGCAAAGCTGGATCATCAGGTCTATGTATCGATTGAGCTTGGCGGCATGTTGGTGCTGGCTGGAAACAATAAGGGCCTCAAAGCATTAACAGCCACGCTCCCCGTGATTGATCGCTTCCCGCTGAACCTTGCCAATCACGCGGCTTTCCACACTGAACTACAGGCCTCTAACTCAAAGCGTGGGCTGGAAACGCTTTCGGCAGATATGTTTTCCCAGCCTGATGTTCCTCTGATCGATGGCCGTGGCGCGATCTGGCAGCGCGGAGCGACGGATACTCAAGCTTTACACCAATACACATTTGGTCATCAGGTGACTGAAAGCTATGATTTTACCCGTGCGGTAGAGGTCGGCGCGCGCGAGTTTGCGCCAGACTGTGTTATCGTGCTCGGGCCCGGCACCACGCTGGGTGGGGCTGTCGCGCAAAGTCTGATCGGAATTGATTGGCAGGGGCTTGGTTCAAAGGTTGATTTTTCGTTGCGTCAGGAAAGTGATCCATATTTGCTGGCGATGGGCCGCGAAGACCAAAGACTGCGAGTCGTTTAGAAACCAAACAATACCAAGGCTTAAGGCACAAATGGCCTCTCTACGAATAGCAGGAGAGGCCTTTAATTTTCGTGCGCACCCTAGCCGCGCTTGCGGGCCCACCAGCCACGTTTTTTCGGCTTGGCCTCGCCAGCGTCACCAGCTTCAGAGGCTTCCGTAATAGCGGGCTCTTTAATAACTGGTTCAGCA
This sequence comes from uncultured Hyphomonas sp., assembly GCA_964443965.1. GTDB lineage: Bacteria > Pseudomonadota > Alphaproteobacteria > Caulobacterales > Hyphomonadaceae > CALLCD01. The sequence goes on from CAYUFN010000021.1 coordinate 11,707, forward strand.
GGGCTTGTTTGGGTTTCAGCTGCTTCAACCGTTTCAGCCGCCGCTTCTGGCTTGCGTGTGCGACGTCTCCGCCTTAGTTTTTCGCTCACTGGCGCGTCAGCGTCGGCTACCGCTTCACCCTCATCACTTTGGACTGTCTCGGTTTCATCTGCCTGAGATGCTTCGTCAGTTTTCTTACGCGAACGCCCACCGCGTCTACGACGGCGTTTTGGCTTGTCTTCAGGATCAGCCTGCTCGTCGTCTTCATTTGTAAAAGCAGCCTCTTGAGGGACCTCTTCGCCTGTGGAGTCTTGTTCAGCCGCTTCGCCCTCATTTTCGCCCTCATTGTCGCGACGTTTGCCGCCCCGGCGACCGCGTCTGCGGCGACGCTTTGGACGATCCTCGTCCTCGTCGTTGCTTTCGGTGTTTTCACGATTGCGAAGCGGCGCGATTTCAGTGAGGCCTTCATCGAGGACTTCGTCCATCATCATCGTCAAGCCATCCAGGTAAGCGCCGCCATCTTCCGGTGGCGCATCTTTCCCGGAGGGTGGCTGACTATCTACAGCTGGCAGAGCCAACGCAGCGGCAGTTGCTTCAGCGGCAGCTTTGGCTGTTTCGCTATCCTCAAAATCACGTCTGCGACGCCGGCCACCTCTGCGGCCACGACGACGGCGCTTACGACCGCTCTCGCTGTCGTCCTCATCGCCGTCCTCTTCGCCTGCTTCATTGGCTTCGGTTTCAGTTTCGCTCTCCTCATCAGAAGCCTTGCGCCCACGACCTCTGCCACGTTTACGGCGTGTGTCCTCTTTGAGCAGTTCCTCTTCTTCTTCACCATCCTGGGCAGCGATTTCAGCAGCAAAAGCCTCGTCATCAGGATCGCCTTCAATGAGCGGCTTGGATTTCCGTCTGCGCTTGGCATTGGGGTCTTTGTTCGCGTCAATCTTGAAATCACCGGGCAACATGGCCTCTGATGAGGAGATTGAAATAGCCAGTCCGGCTTCTTCTTCGATCGCGATAAAAGCATCACGCTTATTGTTCAGCAGGTAAAGCGCGACATCTCCGGGCGCTTCAACATCAAGTGAGAGCAGTCCACCACCGGACGCTCGCGCCTCAATAGCTCGTAGAAGCTGGAGCGCAGCTGATTCAATAGAGCGCTGGCGTCCAGTGCCATTACAGCTTCCGCAGGCTGCTGAGCTTGATTCCAGCACGCCGGTGCGCCGCCGCTGGCGGGATATCTCCATCAGACCAAATTGAGAGATACGCCCATTCTGAACCCGCGCTCGATCAAGCGCAAGGCACTCTTTCATTTTCTTTTCAACGGCACGATTGTTCTTGTTCTCATCCATATCAATGAAATCGATGACGACCAGACCCGCCAGATCCCGCAGCCGCATTTGTCGGCAGGCTTCTTCTGCTGCCTCCAGATTTGTTTGGGTGGCTGTTTGCTCAATATTGCGTCCACGCGTGGATTTGCCAGAGTTCACATCAATTGCAACCAGCGCTTCAGTCTGGTTAATCACCAAATATCCGCCTGATTTCAGTTTCACGACCGGGGAGAAGATCGAATCGAGTTGTTCTTCAACGCGTTTAGCGACGAAAAGTGGACTAGGATCTTTCCACTGTTTTACTTTCCGGGCCTGGCTTGGCATGAGCAGCCGGGCAAGGTCTTTGGCTTCACGATAGGCTGGCTCTCCCTGAATGAGAACATCGTCCACGTCCTTATCGTAGAGATCCCGCATCGCTCTGTGGACCAAGCCACCTTCTTCATTAATCAAAGTAGGCGCCATGGAGGTGAGTGTTTTTTCACGGATACTGTCCCAGAGCTTCTGGAGGTAGTCAAAATCACGTTTGATATCAGTTTTCGTCCGCTTCGCGCCAGCTGTACGGACAATCAGGCCCATGCCATCGGGAACATCGAGATTCTTGGTAATTGTCTTTAAACGTTTCCGGTCAGAGCTATGCGAAATTTTCCGCGATATGCCGCCACCCCGGGGCGTATTTGGCATTAATACACAGTAGCGCCCCGCCAGAGAAAGATAGGTTGTCAGGGCCGCGCCCTTATTGCCGCGCTCTTCCTTAACCACCTGTATCAACATAACCTGGCGGCGGCGGATCACTTCTTGAATTTTGTAACGGCGTGATGGATGCGCGCGCTTGCGACGACGACGTGGCTCAGCAGCAGCCTTTTCATCCGTGTCAGCCTCGGCTTCATCATCTTCTCCAGAAGCTTCGCTCTCTTCTGCATCCGGGTGAGATGCGTCGCCTTCGGCATTGGCTTCAATGTCCTGCTCGTCCAGATCATCATCGTCAGCTTCGACCTCTGACGGATCGTCAACTTCATCATCATCTGCTTCGGCTGCGGCAAGCTCTGCTTCTTCACGGAGCAGCGCTTCTCGGTCTTCCTGCGGAAGCTGGTAATAGTCGGGGTGGATCTCACTAAAGGCGAGGAAGCCGTGGCGGTTACCGCCATATTCTACAAAAGCAGCCTGAAGCGAGGGCTCCACACGGGTGACTTTTGCTAAATATATGTTTCCTCTTAATTGCCGTTTACCAGCGGCCTCAAAATCAAAATCATCGACACGTCCGTCTGCAACGAGGGCGACCCGGGTTTCTTCCGGGTGGACCGCGTCGATCAGCATAAGTTTGCTCATCAAAGGTAACCTTTTCTTGTCGCCGGGCGGGCGCGCCATAAAAGCGCGCTAAAAGGAACCGCTCGGGCTTATTTTTTGTGGGGGTGGACCGACCGTATAAGCAGATGATCGCGCCTTTGGGCGCGGACGTCTGAGGAAATGCTGGACCGAATCCGGGTTTCATAATCTTTTCCACTTTCCGATCGAGGCTTGGCGGGCTCTATACCGGCCATCAGTCACGCTCGGGAAATCTGTTGTGCGGGTCCAGAAATGACCCGTCCTTTACATAAGTGCCTAAATTTCACCCGTTTGGAAAGGACGAATATGTTAAGAATAAGATATTCTTTCATTTTCCGCGATAAACGCTAGGTTAATAAAAGGGGTGCATATGTTTACTTGTCGGTTTTTTTAGACAGGAGTACCCCGTCTTGCGTGCATTTATACTGTTTTGTTTGTGTTTTTTATCCGTGTCAGTTGCGACTCAGCATGCGGCGGCGGATGTACATTCAGTTATTGTGCAGGGGGACGGTATTAACTCGCGGATTATAATTTCTGCAGATAGTGAGATTCAGCACGATGAATTCCTCACTATTGGGAGTGGGTCCTCTCTCATTGTCGATGTGAAGGGAAAATCCTGGATTGGCGAGCAGGCAGCATTTTCGCCGGTTGGCGGGGTGCAGGCCTATGAATGGGTTGATGGACAGCTCGTCTTTTGGCTGAGTGGTCCGATGCAAATTTCCAGAACACTGGACTTGCCACCTTACGGTACACGTCAGAGCCATCGCCTGATTATTGATCTTAATCCAATTTCGCGAGCCAGATTTGAGCGTGTAGCGCAAAAGGATATGAAGCGGCTTTCCAGCTTGAAAGCCGAACGCCGATTAGCGTCTGCAGATGGTCCCAAGAGAGTGGCTGCTGGCGGCGAGCGTTATACGGTCGTCATCGACCCCGGCCATGGCGGCAAAGACCCCGGAACAAGCCATCATGGCGCTGTTGAGCGCGCGATTGTACTTGAATCGGCCAAACGCTTGAAGCTGCTATTGGAGAAGAACCCACTTTATAAAGTTCATTTGACCCGCGAAGATGATACATATGTTGATCATGAAGACCGCGTTGCGCGCGCACGCGATTGGGGGGCTGACCTTTTTATATCGCTGCATGCGGATGCGGCAGGAGGGCCAGATGTTTCAGGTGCCAGTGTCTACACCATCTCAACCAAGGGTGAGCAACGCATTGATGGTGTGGCCAGAAAAAATAATTGGGAACTTCCGATTGAAACGGGTGAAACCACAGAAGAGGTCAACGATATCCTTGAGGATTTGCTTAAACGCGAAACAAAATCCAACTCAGAAAAGTTTGCGAGCCTGTTGATCCCTGAGCTTGAAAAAGCAGGCCCAATTTTGCGCAACACACATCGCAATGAGAACTTTTTTGTCCTGCTCGCTCCAGATGTGCCAGCTGTTCTTTTGGAATTAGGATTTTTGACGAATCGCGCCGATGCGAAAAGGCTGAAATCAGCGTCTGGTCAAAGGAAAGTGATGACAGCTGTAGCAGCGGCAATTGATTCCTATTTTCAACAACGTGAACTTCTATTGGCGCAAAACTGAAGTTTGGCCTTTTGTCCGGCTTAGACACGCCTTAGTCTTGCCGAAATATGATGCCAGGTTGGCACCCAAGGCAAAGCTAGAGTAATTGCAAAGTGAGACGAATATGACTGAATCGGTTATGGGCAGGCTGATTTCCTGGAAAAACTTCAGACGTCTTGTCATCTTCGGCTTTATTGTCGGGGTTGTCTGCCTGCTGGCTCTGTTCGTTTGGGTGAAGTCTCTTGAGCGTGGTTTGCCATCTCATCAAATTCTGGCCGAGTATGAGCCGCCAATTACGTCTCGTGTTCATGCCGGTGATGGTGCGCTGATCGCTGAGTTTGCTGAAGAGAACCGTGTTTTTGTTCCATATGAATCAATTCCGCTCCATGTCGTGCATGCCTTTGTCGCGGCAGAAGATAAGACGTTTTTTACGCATGGCGGGCTAGACTTTAAGGGGATCACGCGCGGCGCGGTGAACTCTCTGAAAAACAAGATTACCCGAAGTGGTGGCTTACAAGGCGGGTCGACCATCACCCAGCAGGTTGCCAAGAATATGTTGCTTACCCGTGACCAGACAATTGTGCGCAAGGTCAAAGAAGCTTTGATTGCACGACGTATGGAAAAAGCTTTCACCAAAGAAGAGATTATGGAGCTTTATCTCAATGAGATTTATCTTGGTGGGCGCTCGTATGGTGTTGGGTCCGCGGCGCTTCGTTATTTCGGGAAATCCCTCCCGGAGCTAAACCTTGCAGAAGCCGCCACGCTTGCCTCATTGGCCAAGGCGCCAGGTACAGTTAATCCATATCGCCGCCCCGAAAAACTCGTGACACGCCGCGGGTATGTGCTCGGCCGCATGGTGGCTGAAGGATATATCGAACAGGCGGATGCAGATGCAGCTCAGGCTATGCCCCTAGAAACCGTGCGCCGTTTGCGCGGTCCGGAATATGCTGCTGCGGCTTATTTCGTTGAAGAGTTGCGGCGCGAACTTGTTGCTGAGTATGGGGATGAGAAGCTTTACAAGGGCGGTCTATCAATCCGCTCGACAATTGATACGCAACTACAGTTGCACGCTCAGGAAGCGTTACAAAATGGCCTGGAAGCCTATGACCGCCGTCATGCGTATCGTGGGCCATTCGCGCGCATAGAAACCACAGGTGCGGAGGCAGTTAAAGAACTGGACGCGCTGAAACTGCCCGGTGGGTCTGGAACATGGGAGGGTGGCCTTGTGACAGCCATCTCCGGTGACAAAGTTACGTTGACACTGAAAGATGGCGCGACGATCTTGCTCGAAGAAGATGATGCTAAATGGGCCAGTGAAACTTTTGAACATGACGATGGCAAAGGCTTGCGCAAGGGAGATGTCGTTCTAGCTGAATTCACACGTAAAATATTACGGGGGGAGGAGGCTGTTGCGCCGACTGCAAGCGAAGGCGTGCGCGAATCTGAGACTGAAACAGGGCTGGAGCCTGAACCCCTTGCTTTGCCAGAGGGTAATGCCATTCTTCGTCAAGTCCCCCAAGTGGATGGTGCCCTGATCGCGTTAGACCCGCATACCGGCCGCGTCTTGGCGATGGCAGGTGGCTATTCATTCTGGAAGAGCCAGTTTAATCGTGTCACACAGGCCAAGCGCCAGCCTGGTTCAAGCTTTAAGCCTTTTGTCTATGCTGCTGCACTTGAAAATGGGTACACACCGGCCAGCCAGATTTTGGATGCGCCCTTTGTTGATTTTGATATTGAGCAGGATGATTTCTGGGCTCCAAAAAACTATGCTGAGGGGCGCTTTTACGGGCTAACAACCATGCGCGTCGGGCTTGAGCAATCGCGAAATCTGATGACGGTGCGTATGGCACAGGACATTGGCATGGAGTCAGTTTCTGAGCTGGCTGAGCGTATGGGCCTATATGATAATCTTGAACCCTATCTGGCGATGTCTTTAGGAGCAGGTGAAACGCCGCTCATAGAGCTTGCCAAAGGCTATGCTGCTTTTGTTAATGGCGGGCGGGAGGTTGTACCCACTTTACTGGACCGTGTTCAGGACCGGAATGGGAAAACACTGTTTCGTCATGATCAACGCGATTGTTCTGAGTGTGTTATGGAAGAATGGACAGGCCAGGAGCCGCCAATGTTCATGGATGGACGAAAACAAGTGCTCGATCCTGTAACGGCCTTTCAGATAACAAATATGCTCGAAGGTGTTGTGCAGCGCGGAACAGGACGCCGGGCATTGCGTGTTGGCAAACCACTTGCTGGAAAAACAGGCACGTCAAACGATTCCTTTGATGCACTGTTTATGGGGTTCTCTCCTGACCTGGTGGTTGGTGTTTGGGTCGGCTTTGATGAACCACGCACCCTTGGAGATGGTGAAGCGGGTGGATCTGTTGGGGCACCAATCTTTACAGAGTTTATGCAATATGCCCTCGAAGATGCCCCGGCACTGCCATTCCGTATTCCCCCGGGCGTCAGGCTGGTTGAGATTGATGCTGAAACAGGGAAACTTCCCGGACCAACAACAACAAAGCGTATTACTGAGGCTTTTAGGCCGGGCACTGAGCCGGGGGTGAGCTTTGAAGAGCAGGGCACATCAATCTTCAGCAGTGGTAATAGCAGTTTGTTTGGCACGCCTGCGCCCGGCGACCCTGAAGCCGGGCAAGAGGGGGAGCCACAATTGGACGCAGACGGAAACCCTATTGCGCCGCCGCTGCCTGAACAGGCTGAAGATGCTGAAGTCGATTACTAACCTGCCTCTAGCCTTGACCCGGAATAAAAATAGTCGCACCAAACGGGACGACGTTTTCTGGAGTATCCCCTTTGTCTCAAGAAGTTAAAGACCTTGTTGCCCAAATCCAACAATCAGCAGGATTGCTAAGGAGGCGTCTTTGACTGGGATGTCGCAACCAAACGCCTTGCTGAATTAAATGCACTAAGTGAAGCGCCTGATTTCTGGAACGATGCAAGTGCTGCCCAAGCCATGATGCGTGAGCGTACGAGGCTCGCTGAGGGTATTGCGCTGATTGATCAACTTGAACGTGAAGCCGCTGACAGTATTGAACTGCTTGAAATGGCAGAACTTGAGGATGATCAGGACTTGATCAGCGATGTGCGGGCCGGGCTTGTAAAATCAGCTGAGCGTGCAGCGCGTGCTGAGCTTGAAGCGCTCCTCTCTGGTGAAGCAGATGCCAATGACACTTATATCCAGATTAATGCGGGTGCTGGGGGAACTGAAAGTCAGGATTGGGCAAATATGCTGCGGCGCATGTATGTTCGCTGGGCAGAGCAACGTGGATTTAAGGTTGAGGAAATTGATGCTCATGATGGTGAGGAGGCAGGCATAAAATCGGCAACACTTCACTACAAGGGCGAAAATGCATTTGGCTGGCTAAAATCTGAAAGCGGGGTACACAGATTGGTGCGTATCTCTCCATTTGATTCGAATGCCAAACGTCATACCAGCTTTGCAAGTGTTTGGGTCTATCCGGTCGTTGATGAAACAATAGAAGTTGATATCAACCCGTCTGATGTGCGTACAGACACATATCGCGCGTCTGGCGCAGGTGGTCAGCACGTCAACAAAACCGATAGTGCAGTGCGTTTGACACACGAGCCAACGGGAATTGTGGTCGCCTGCCAAAATGGGCGCTCTCAGCATCAAAACAGAGCCACAGCTTGGGAAATGCTGCGCTCGCGTATCTATGAAGCCGAACTGCAAAAGCGTTTATCGGCGCAACAGGAATCCCATGACGCCAAGACCGAAATAGGTTGGGGGCACCAAATCCGCTCTTACGTTTTGCAACCCTATCAATTGGTGAAGGATCTGCGTACCGAGGTTGAAACATCTGATACGTCGGGGGTCCTTGATGGAGATATTGACCGGTTTTTGAGTGCTGCCTTATCTCATGCTGTCGGAAATGAAAGCCAAAGCGTCTAACGAAATGGGGATGCCAGTATAAAAAAGCCGCCTCGGATAAACTTCAAAGGCGGCCTCAATCTTGTCGCTCATATCAAGCTTTAATTTGGTGCGCCGAAGCCGCTGCTTGTGGGCGCTGTAGCTGTCGGTTCAGCGCTTGGAGAAGGCTTTGCCGCATCAGCTGTATCTTTCAAGGGATCGCTGGAATGTTTGACTTGTCCCTGGAAGACGGCATTTGACTGAATAGCCAGAGAGGCGTGCACAATATCACCCTCAACATGCGCGCCGCTTTCAAGTTCTACCTTGCGTGCGCGCACTGCGCCAACAATGCGCCCGCGTACAACAACAGTCTGCGCTTTAACCTCGCCTTGTATAGACCCTGTTTGACCGATTGTCAGTGAGACAGCCGAGACATCTCCCTCAATCTTTCCGTCAATTTGCATCTCACCATCAGAGGTCACGGATCCCTTAATAAACATATCTGCTGATATGATAGATGGGGCTGAACGTGCTGTCGGCTTTGAGGCGGCTGAACGGATCGCCGATTGAGCAGGCGGCGTACTGCTCTTCTGCGAAGATGTCGTGTCGTTGCCTTTATTGGTTTTCGTGAACATGTTGTCCTGCTTTCAAGAAATGACGTGGATCGTACGGTTTACCTTGGAACAGTATCTCATAGTGCAGATGCCGTCCAGTTGAGCGCCCCGTGCTGCCCATATACGCCAACCGATCGCCGATCGCGACGGTGTCACCTTTTCTAACAGCAAATGAGCCTGTGCGAAGGTGGGCATAACGCGATTTAAAGCCATGTCCATGGTCGATTTCGACAAGGTTGCCGAATCCACTTTTGCGCCCGACAAAGCTGACCTTGCCCGGACCAGCCGCCGTGATCGGCACCCTGCCGCTATAAGCGCCAGCGCCCATATCAACGCCTGCATGCCAGGCAGAGCGACGTGTGAAAGGATCAGCGCGAAGACCATAATTTGATGTCACACGAATTGGAACAGTGGATGGCGTGGCCAGAGGGATACTCTGAACGACATCCTCTAATGTACGCGCTTCATCCAGCCTTGCAGCAACTTGTATGACGCGTTCGGCAAAAGCGCGTTCTTTAGGGTCTGTAATATCTGCTGTACCTAAAGCCAGCATGTCAACAAGTGGACCGCCCGCCGCATTACCTTCAATCGCCAGACTATTCATACTGACAGAAGCAAGCTCAAGAATACCGCGTGCGCGTTCAGATCGCTCAACCGCGAGCACTTCAGCCTTGTCAAGAAATCGTTCTTGTTCGGCTTGTAACTGGTTGATGCGTGCGCGCACACCAACGACCTCAACTGAGGCTGTTTGTGTAGATGCTTGCCGTGATTGTCTCGGGTCGGCTTTGTCGATGCTCGCATCAACAAGAAAATCGGCACCGTTGCCACGCAGCGCGGTCACCTCAATATCATCACTGCCTTCAAGCGCTTTTAACAGGGTCTCAAGCGTTTGGTGGCGTTCCTCAAAATCAACAGTGGCACGCTGGAAGGCATCTGTCCGTTCTTCAAGCAATGATCGCGACAGTTCTTCTTTGGCACGCAGTTCCTGAACCCAACGGGTAAGCCTGGCAACTTCACGGTCCGAACTACCAGCGCCTGCGCCGGTTGATCCACCAAGCATGTAAGAAGTTGAGGCAACACCAACCCAGATCATAAACGCGAATGCGCCAACGGCCATAACGGATTGTTGCAGAGGAGAGAGGGCAATGTAGTTAACTGTGCCGCTGCTGCGATGATATATTTGGCGTTCGGGAAAAACCCGTTCGAAGAGGGACCTGATTTGTGTACGCCACTTTGCCATATTTCTTTTACCTGCCAACCTGATCAGATACCATGCAACTGCAATGCCAGTTGCAGTCTCTCTCCCAATTGTTCTGATACGAAACTAATTACCTATCTGAGGTGATTTGGAAAGTCTTAAATGCACTGAAACACTCATTCTTTCCCAAATTATCGTGAATTTTATCTTAATATTTGCTAATGTTTAAATCAGTAGCATCGAATTGCGATAATTTGCATTAACCATTGCTAACCCGTATCGCCTCCAAAACGTTTTCGATATGGTTAGGGACACGCACCTTGCGCCAGACTTGAACAATCTTTCCATTCTCGCCGATCAGGAATGTTGAGCGCTCCACACCCATATACTTTCGTCCGTACATGTTTTTTTCAACCCAAACGCCATAAGCCTGACATGTTTCAAGGGTTTCATCTGAGGCAAGCGTAATCCCAAGGCTATGTTTGGCGATAAATTTATCATGTGAGGCAGGACTGTCTTTTGAAAGCCCTAAAATGGCTGTGTTAAGATCAGCAAAGGCCGGAAGATGTTCGGTAAAAGAGATAGCTTGTTTTGTGCAGCCGCTCGTATCATCTTTAGGATAGAAATAGAGAATAAGGTTTTTGCCGCGATAATCTTTCAGCCTTGCGCGCCCATCGCTGTTGGTTGGCAGATCAAAGTCTGGCGCCATGTCACCAATGCCGATAGAAGTTTTCATAAGAAGGTCCTGCAAATTTGTCTGACTGATCAGACTTGTGTTTCGTAATCATCGAGGAGGCGACACTTGGTCCGCCAATCTGCCAAAGTAATTATTCTGGAAATACTCGCTGGCTTGGTGGTTCTGTCAATAGCGGCATTTGCGATATTGGCAATCCGTTTGTCATCCGGGCCGATAGAACTTGATTTCCTAAAAGATCGGATTGAGCAGACACTTGAAAGTAATCGTGACGGCCGGGACGTCTCGATGCAAAATATTTCCCTTGAATGGCTATCAAAAGAAAAGCGCGCCGTTGTAACCGCTTCAAACCTTATCCTTTACGATGATATGAACATCGCTGCCGCACAGGCAGAACGTGTTGAAATACTGCTAGATATTACAGGTCTAATTGTCGGTAAGGTCCGTCCAGTAGGGTTGGTCATGAAAGACGGGTGGATTGTTGTTCATCAAGGAGAGGAAGGCTGGAGCGTTGCGGGGGACCCGGTCGGCTCTCGCCAAATTGTTAGGCCAGACTCTGAACCTGTTCGGGCCAAGGCCCTTCTGGAGGCAACAAACAAGACACTTAGCGACGTTCTCTCGCTCTTGAGGCGTGACGCTGAGGCGCTGCCACTAGAGCAGTTACGGTTTGAGGCGCTGGACTTTATCTTCACCCAAACCGGCATGGGGGAGCGCGCCCGCTTTACAGATGCGATTGGTGGCTTTGCGCGCGACGCCGATGGGATAAGATTGGAATTGACGGGGAACAGCCAGGGAGACGACACGTCCCCTGGTCGCTTTGAGGCCAGTATAAATGCTCCTGGCGACTATACCGATATAAATGCTGAAATTATCTTTTATGATTGGTCTCTGGAATCTGTCTCCAATGTCTTTCCTGCCACGGCCGGAACGGTGAGCGATTTGCCGGCAAATTTGACTGTTGGCTTAAGGGCAACGCTTGCAGAGGGGCTTGAGCAAGTGCGCTTTACTGCTGACGCTGGTGCAGGCCAGGTGCGTTATGACGGGGCTGAATTTAATGTTGTGCAGGTCGTATTAGCTGGGGAATATTTCCCGGCAACAGATCACCTTGATCTAAAGCTTAGTGATTTTGATCTCGGCCCGCTTAGCGGAAATTTGTCTTTTGCGGTCGAAGATCTTCTAAAGGGCGAGGCAGACCGCAGGTTCTCTCTGGACAGCCCTGGATTACAAATTGACATAACCCCACGCTTCTCAGAAGTCTGGCGACCAAGACGGATAAAAGCCTCGGGCGCTTTCAATGTAGAAACCCGCCAGATTGATGTTGAGGCTCTGCGTCTTGAGATTGATGAAGCAACTTTGCAGACCTCAGGAAAAATTACAATTTTACAGAACCTGTCCGGGCGTGACCTTCCCCTAGAGGCAAACCTGTCCGCAGAAGTTCAAGGGCCGCTACTGGTCAATCAGTTTATGCGCTTTTGGCCCGTCAGGCAGGCCCCCGGTGCGCGCGCTTATGTCAATCGAATTGTCAAGCAGGGCCACATCAGCGGCGCAACTGCACAAATCAATTTGCGGCGGGATAGTTTTGCTGAAGGTTATCTGGCAGACGAAGCTCTAACCGCCAGCTTCTCTATTGCTGATGCACGTATTCGCCCCTTATCAGATATCCCAGAGGTCGACCGTCTGAACGGCGTTGGACAGATGACGGGCAACTCAATGTTGTTAAGCTTTGAGGATGCTGAAATCGCCAATTGGAAAATTGACAAAGGCCGAGTTCATTATCCACGTTTGAGCCCTGCCGGGACTGATATGACAGTCAGCCTTGAAGGGCGCGGCCTGGCAACCGACCTAGTGAAAATGGTCAGCGAGAGCCGTCTCCAGTTGCAAGCGCGCTCTGGCCTGAACCCAGATAACATTTCAGGTGAAGCTGTCATGTCTTTCACCATGACGCGGCCAGCCAAGCCAAATGTGCCCTTGTCAGAGTATCGCTATACAGGAAAAGGAACTGTGACATCGGGAGGATTAGCACAGGCCTTTAACGGGCTGTCGCTGACCGAAAGTGATGCAAGCGTTGACCTTGATGAAAAGGGAATCCGTATTGCCGGTCTTGGAAAAATTGGCAATTCCCCTTTAGACTATGACTGGGCTTTGGCATTTGGAGAGACTGCACCCCCAGCTTTGCTCAAGGTCAAGACGCTATTTACGCCAGACATTTTAAATTCCTTTGGGATTATTGGACGGGCTTACATTATGGGAGAGGCGCCTGTTGAGCTTGAGGCGCGTCTTGATGGCTCCCAGGTGCGTGCCGTTGATGCGGCGTTTGATCTGTTGGCAATGCGGATGGATGTTGCCGAGGTCAATTGGGTAAAACCTATAGGGAAAGCGGCAAGCGCGAGTATCCGATATGAAATAAATGAAGGGGCTCCTACAACTGCGGTAACCTTGAATACTGATGATGCAGCCTTTGATGGCACATTCACCTTGTCTGATGATGGCCAGCTTATTTCGGGCAATATTGAACGTGCCTTTCTGAACAACCAACTTAATCTGAGTGGCACAGCGGCCCGCACGGGCACGGGTGCATTACAATTCAAGCTAGCTGGCGATTTTCTCGACCTCTCGCGCTTCATCCCTGGCGCGGCTGCAATTAATACCAATTCTGACACAGAGGCAGTGACCTATGGCGATGTCTTGCTTGACGCAGAGATCAAGACATTACGTCTTCGCCCAGGGTTTGAAACGCGAGATACGCGTTTGTCGCTCGTTTCAGATCAGGATGGTGTGCAGACCATCGAAGCAAGCGGTCAGTTGCAAAATGGCGCAGACATCCGCGCCGCCTATGATGCCAGCAGTCTTGGCGATCCGACCTTCCTTGTAAATAGCGGTGATGCCAGCTTCCTTGCCAGCGTTTTTCTTGGTTTCGACTCACTTGAAGGTGGCACGTTGGAAATGTCGGGAACCCTGCCGAGCAATGATGAACCAACGCAGATTCGTCTTGTCATCGAAAACGGGCGTTTGAAAAATGCACCTTTTGTGACGCAAATTCTATCACTTGCGTCAATTCGCGGCCTGTCCGATACGCTTTCTGGCGAAGGCGTGCTCTTTACGATTGCTGAGTTACCGCTCCTGATAAGTGATGGGCGCTACATTATCGCAGGTGCACGCGCCTCAGGTCCTGCACTCGGGTTAACGGCGAACGGCATCATCACGCCGGAAAAGAAAGAGATTGATATTGATGGCGTGTTGGTCCCCAGCTTCGGCGTGAATTCAGCTCTTGGTGGTATTCCGGTAATTGGTGATTTATTTGTTAGCCGCAAGGGTGAGGGGCTTATCTCGCTCCGCTATGGCGTCGAAGGCACATTTGAAAAAGCACAAGTCTCTGTGAATCCGCTCTCGGCCATTACGCCGGGCGCGTTGCGGCGTATCTTTGAGAGCCCGGAGGATGGAGACTTGATTCCTTCCTTCGATGAAGAGGCAAAAAAAGGTGAGGATAAAACTATACCGGGCGAATAAGCGCGTGGCGTTTCTTTCCGGCTGAGAGCTTTACCGCGCCGTCGGCCGTTGCATCGGCCAGCTTGATGACCGCGTTCTGGTCGGTCACTTGCACATCATTCACCTTAGCAGCGCCTTGTTTGATCATCCGGCGGGCATCGCCATTTGATTTGGTCAGACCTGCTGCGCTAAACGCCGCTGCCACAAGCATGCCTGCTTCAAGATCTGCTTTGGGCACGTCGGTAGTTGGCAGGGCTTCAGCGGAGCCGCCGCCCGCAAACACAGCCGCAGCGGCGGCTTCTGATTCGCGCGCTGCGTCCGGGCCATGCAGCATGGCCGTGGCAGCATTGGCAAGCGCGATTTTGGCTTGGTTGATGTCCGCCCCTTCCAGTGCGTCCAGCTTGGCAATCTCTTCTAGTGAAAGATCGGTGAAGAGTTTCAGGAAGCGGGTCACGTCAGCGTCTTCTGTATTGCGCCAGAACTGCCAATACTCATAAGGGCTTTTCTTGTCAGCATTCAGCCAGACCGCGCCATCAGCAGTTTTACCCATCTTGCCGCCCGAAGCGGTCGTGATGAGGGGTGAGGTTATACCGAAGACCTGACGGCCATCTGCTTTATGATTGAGGTCAACGCCGCCAACAATATTGCCCCATTGATCTGATCCACCCATCTGGATCATACAATCATTGCGTCGCGCCAATTCCAGAAAGTCATAGGACTGGAGCAGCAGGTAATTGAATTCGAGGAATGTGTAGGGCGCTTCGGCTTTCAGGCGGCGCGCAACCGTGTCCTGTTTCACCATTGTGTTGATGGTGAAGTATTTGCCGATGTCGCGCAGGAAATTGATATAGCCAATGCCAGAGAGCCAATCATCATTATTGACCATGACAGCGTCAGTTGGCCCGTCACCAAAGGTCAGAAAGGGTTCGAAGGCCTTCTTGATGCCTGCAATGTTTTCCTGAATTTTTTCATCTGTCAGAATGGGGCGCGAAGACGTTTTGTCGGTCGGGTCGCCAACTTTGGTTGTGCCGCCGCCCATAAGCACGATGGGCTTGCCGCCTGCCTGTTGTAGACGCCGTAGCATCATGATCCCGACCAGCGATCCGACATGTAGGCTCGTCGCCGTTGCGTCAAAGCCAATATAGGCTGTCGGCACACCCGTGTTACAATACGCATCCAGCTCTTTGGTATGCGTGACTTGCTTTAGGTAGCCGCGTGCGTCTAGCGTACGCAGGAAATCGGAAGTGTAATCGTTCATGGGTTATAATCTCCAGAAGCGCGGGCACTAACACGAGGAGCGCACATTTTGAACCATTTGGATGAGGATTTTTCACCGATCTGGGCGGCAGGCTTTATGTCTGGCACCTCGCTTGATGCTGTCGATGCGGCGATGATCCTGACAGATGGGACGCGCGTGCTGGAGTTTGGCCCTGTTGCCGAGTGCAAATATACGGTCGAAGAGCGGGCCGTTTTGCAAGCCGCCGTAACTGCGGCGCGGGCGTGGAGCTGGCAAGGCAAAGCGCCCGATTTTAGCGCGGCTTTAGAGGTGCTGACGCGCACGCACAAGGAAGCATGGGATAAAATGCTGGACGGCTGGGATGGTCCGCTGCCTGCGATTGCCGGTGTGCATGGGCAGACCGTTTTGCATCGCCGGCCTGTGGATGGGATGCTGGGAGCAACCTTGCAAATTCTCGATGCGGCCGGGCTGCAAGCTGCGCTCGGCGTGCCGCTGGCCTATGATTTTCGCAGCGCCGATGTCGCCGCAGGTGGCGAGGGGGCACCGCTTGCGCCGATCTATCATAAGGCGCTGCTGGCGCGCTCTGGCTATCAGAACGCGGCGGCGCTGAACCTTGGCGGGGTTGCGAATATTACGCTCTGCGAAGCGGATGGCACATTGCTTGCCTTTGATACAGGCCCAGCCAATGGCCCGATTGATGAATGGGTCGAGGGGCATGGAGGCGGAACATATGATAAGGATGGCGCGCTTGCAGGCGCAGGGCGCGTGCATCAGGGGCTGCTCGATCAATTGCTTGATCATCCTTATTTTGATGAAACACCGCCTAAATCGCTCGACCGCTATGACTTTAACGCAAACCTCGTGCGCGGGCTGACGATTGAGGATGGTGCGGCGACGCTCGCGGCTTTGTCGGCTGGTGCTGTAGCGCGCGGGTTCGAGCATGCGAGCGATACACCGGCGCAGCTTATTGCGTGCGGCGGTGGTCGGCATAATCCTGTTTTGATGGCGATGATTGAGAAAGCTTGTCCGTGTCCGGTGATTTCGGCTGAGCAAGCCGGCTGGCGCGGCGATAGTATTGAGGCAGAAGCATTTGCATATCTGGCGGTGCGCACTTTGCGCGGCCTGCCGATTTCTTTTCCGGGCACGACGGGAGTAGATGAAGCGATGAGGGGGGGGCGGATGCGCTAAACCGGCCTGTCGCCATTGACCGTAGCGCGGCGCATATGGCGGCGGTGGCCCGCATAGTCATTCAGCGCATAGTGCCAGCAGCAGCGATTGTCCCAGAAGGCGAGCGTTCCCGCCGTCCAGCGGAAACGGCACGTAAAGCGTTCATCGCGCGAATGGTTGAACAGGAAGTTTAGGAGCGGTTTGCTTTCATGCTTGGTCATGCCGGAAAAACGCAAGGTGAAGGCTGGGTTGACGTATAGCCCTTTGCGGCCTGTTTCAGGGTGCGTGCGTATCACGGGGTGTTCAAATTCCGGCGCTTGCGTTGCTGTGGTGGCTTGCATGGATTTGCGCGACTGGGCGGAGTGTCCGGCGGCGCTGTATTCACGGCTGGCCGAGTGGATGGCTTTGAGCGGCGCGAGCATGGCTTTCATGCCATCCGATAGCGCCTCATAGGCAGCGATCTGGCTGGCGAACAAAGTGTCACCGCCGCTTGCCGGGACTTCCAGAGCGTAGAGTAGGGAGCCGAGCGCAGGCTTTTCAAGGAAGGACATATCGGTGTGCCAGCCGCCGCCAAAGTTTACGGTGTCTTCCGGTTCCTTGATAATTTCCAGAAGTTCCGGGTGGCCCTCCATGCCCTTGACATAGGGGTGGACATTCAGTGTGCCGAAGCGGCGGGCGAAGGCTTTGTGGGCTTCTGGCGTTAGGCCGTGCTGATCACGGAAAAAGATGACGTGATGATCGCGGAAGGCTTGCTGGATTTGTAAGAAAGCTTCATCCGATATGTCCGCAGACAGATCAACGCCGCTAATTTCCGCGCCAAGCGCG
>CAYUFN010000022.1:0-6543 GCA_964443965.1 uncultured Hyphomonas sp.
GCCCATGTCCAGTCATAAGCATCAAAGCAAGATACCGAGCAAAGCTCGCAAGCGTGACCACGCGCCGGGCGGCCAGCCCGCCCCGCCGGAGGGCCTTCAGCCCGTGAGGCAAAACAAGATGCGCAGCGGGAAGCAAGCATAACCACCGCCCCGGCCCGAGAGGCAAACATGCATATCAAGCATCGCCTTCAGCTGCGTTGAAAAGGTCAAGCTGATTTGGGTCGATCTTTTTTCGGCGGCCACGCTTTTTCGTGCGACCTGAACGGAAGTAGAGGTCATCAGTATGATCGTCGGTGTCGGGTGTCTGAACTGGGGTAATTGGGGCAGGCACCGTTCGGACAGCTGTCGCATCGGCCAGTTTCCAATATGTTACAGCCAGCACAGGCGCGCCGCTGGCATCCTCATAGGTTTGCACAAAGCCATGGCCAACTCCTGCCTCAGCGGCTGCTTGGGCGGCGTCTGCTTCTTCAGGTGTTAAGGTCAGCCACTCTGTTTCCAGTGCAGTCACCGGGTGCGTTCCAGCCAGACGCTCTGCCTGTGCCAGCGTCAGGGCGGCATGTTCGGGGGTCTCCAAAGCGGCTTTGGCCGAGACAGCGAGAGGGTAAAGGTGGCTCATTCAGGCAGTGCTACTGGGAGATTGATCCGGCGTCTACCCGCATCAGGCGTTGCGATGCCATTCTGGCAAATCGAAGCGTCACGGCCTTCCGCCGCGCCGCTGCCAAAGCGCGTGTTTCAGGCTCGCGCAAAATGGCGCCGCCAAAGCCGTCCGCGACGATCAGCCCTGCCTCTGCGGGGATCAGCTCCTGTGGAAACGCATGACCAACAGCAAAGTAAAACCGATCACAAAACGGAAGATAATCAGGCCATTTTTGATCAGCCCGAAAATCAGCAACCGAAGATTTCACCTCGGTAATAACCAATTGCCCTTTTGGTCCCAGCGAACAAACATCCGCCCGTCGATGATTGGACAGGGTCATCTCGGCAATGGAGGCATAACCCAAGCCTCTAAAAACACGCATGACACCGCGCACGATCGCGGCTGCATCTGAGGATATAACTGAATCAACCACCGCGCACCCGTTCGCTTTATGTTCGCACAATTTAGCAGGCTAAACCTTTTGGTCAAGGTCAGATAAAAGGAAGGCTCATACCGCTCTTTGGCAGGCCAATTGCGTGAAAATTAGTCTGCATTTAAGTGCTCAACAATAAAAGCATCTACCCACTGCGGCACAATTTTACTCGCCAAACCATAGGAGACATCATTGAAAATATGTGCGTTTGAGGAAGGCTCCAGATTAAGCTCAACTGTCCAGGCACCAAAATGCTGCGCCATTTGCACATAACCTGCTGCCGGGTAGACATCCCCTGATGTGCCAATCGAGACAAACACATCACACGCCGCAACCGCTGCTTCGATCCGGTCCATCTCCAGAGGCATTTCGCCAAACCACACAACAGCCGGGCGCATCCCACCAGCCTGCTCGCACACAGCGCAGCATGTTTCAACGCTCAGATTACTATCACAAAAGGCAACATCACCACACAAGGAACAACGCGATTTGGCAAGCTCACCATGCATGTGGACAAGATGTTCGGAGCCAGACCCGGCTTGTTCATGCAGATTATCAACATTTTGGGTCACGAGCAGGAAGGCCCCGCCTGCCGCCAAAACCCTCTTTTCCAGCTTTGCAAGCGCCTGATGGGCAGCATGCGCCTGAGCCGATTTAAGCTGCGTGCGACGCTCATTATAAAAGCTATGAACAAAAGCCGGATTACGCGTAAACCCCTCTGGCGTTGCCAGAACTTCAAGTGGATACTTGGTCCAGATTCCGTCTTTATCCCGAAACGTACCAAGCCCGCTTTCAGCTGAAATACCCGCCCCTGTTAGGATTACAATGTTTTTCATGCTGATATTCTCATTCGCCTCTCGCCATATCCTTGCCATAAGGTTAAAATAGAGATCATGTTCAGAAGGAACACGTTTGTACATGGGGGTGTAACAATATGTGCAGGAGATTGGGACGCATGAGACATTTTTGGTCAATTATTGGGCTTACTGGCGCCAGCTTATGTTTGAGCGCTTGTGGCCAACAAGATGAGCGCAAAGCCCGTTTAAGCAAACTTTATGATGCTGTTATTGTCCAACTGGAAGAATCAGAAAACCCAAGCGCATCTGCACTGGAAAATGCCGCACCAGAAGAGCGGGCCTTGGCTGGTAGATTATCAGAGAGCGCACGTATCCAGATTGCGCAGGAACGCGCCCAGATTGCTGTTGGGTCTATTATTGTCAAACCCCGTGTCGTTGCGCAAATGCAGGCCATTGTTCGAGCCAAAAGCCGTAATATTGCGCCCGGCGTGCCTGATACATCGAACCCATCCCGTGAAACGCCTGGCTCACAGGCGCCTGTGCCCAACCAAGGCGAAGGCATTAGGGCCCCTGCACCACCTTCGATTTTCAGTTCACCTGCGTTTCGGAATTTGAGCGAAGAAACCCTACCCCCGCGCGTCATGGAAGCCATGATCACGGCACAGTCAAGCATGTTTGAGGAAATGGACAAGCTCGGTCTTGAGGGCACGATCACCTCCACCCCCGAAAGTGGACAAATGGTGATTGATATGTTTGCCAGTGCAAGCCAACTTGCAGATAATGTCGCCCCTGATGGCCCCTTCATTGCCGAAGATACTGCACTTGAGTGCCCCGCAACCTTTAACAATGACGCGATGAAAAGCGACAAAGTCCTTGCAACCAATTGCATGGTGGAGATCCTCAGGGCGAGCGGAAATTATGAATATGTCGAGAAAGATTTTATCTTCCACAATCAGTTCGCAAAGCGGCCACCAAACTCTGACAGCTTTCTTGTAACACCAGATGACACTTTATGGGACCTCCAGTGGCACTTCAAGAATAATGGCAATGAGGCGGACCAATCAGCTGGCGGTGCGGGATTTGTCGATTTCTGGACACGTCAAGGTGAGACCGGCTCCAAGGGCGTTGTGGTTGCTGTCGTCGATACAGGACTGGCACTCTCACACCCTGATATTGCCAATTCACCAAACCTTGCACCGGGCTGGGATATGGTGACTGATCCAGATATTGGGAATGACGGGGATGGAAGAGATAATAATCCCGACGATCCAGGCGATCTTTGCAATCCAAATATCCCTGGCGCTCAGGATAGCTATCATGGCACTCATGTTGCCGGCACGATTGGCGCAGCGGCCACAAACAATGGTGCTGGTGTTTCCGGCGGGGCCTGGAGCGTTACAATTGTCCCCGTCAGGGCGCTGGGCAAATGTGGTGGGCGTCTTTCTGATATTAATGATGCCATCCGTTGGGCAGGCGGCATTATGCCTGCAGAGAGCGCGCTTGGGGCACCCGTATTTAACCAAAACCCTGCTGATATTATCAATCTGTCTGTTGGATTATTCCAGCGCTGCCCGGCCTCCATGCAAGATGCAATCGACGCAGTAGTTGAGCGTGGTGCAATTGTTGTTGCTGCTGCTGGCAATGCGCGCCTTGGAACAGAATTTTATGCACCGGCAAGCTGCAACAATGTGATTACAGTTGCAGCAGGCGATGCACGTGGACATATCGCGCCCTACTCAAATTTTGGCCCGGAAGTGGATATACTTGCACCAGGGGGTGATCTTGATCGCGATGATAATGGTGATGGCCGCCCGGATGGTGTCTTATCAACGCGCCCTGCAAAGGATTGTTATGACCCTGTAACCGGCGCACCCATCGAAAATTGCAACTATGCTTTCGAACAAGGCACCAGCATGGCCGCCCCGCACGTCTCGGCTGCTCTTGCTCTGCTGGCTGCACGCGACCCAGATCTTACAGGTCCACAGCTGACAGGCGTGCTCCTGAGCACATTAATGCCACGCGACGGCGAACAATGCACCGCGCGCTGCGACATTTACCCAGATGCAACACCAATCCCCGGGCAGCCAGGCCGTTGCCTGCGCAGCTGCGGTGGTCTGCTGAACCTTGGTAACCTTGATACGCCAGGTTCAGATACAAGCCCATAAAAGATTATAAACGGAGGCTGACAGATGACAGACACGAACAAAACTGACCAGGCAGACAGTCCGGCTTCCGGGCTGGGGCGCATGGCTGCCTTAGGTGTCGCATGGCTCGCAGGTATGGGCGCACTCGCATTTGCCACACTGCCATCTTCGTCTGCGACGCATACATCCGTCGCCACAAATGCTGCCCCCACAGGCAGCGCAGAGTCTACCGTCTCGCCCGATGCCTCCAGACAGACTATTCTCGCCGCAGGTGCGTCTACCCTCACCAAGGACGTTCCAACCAGCAATATTAGTCGATTAGCGCCAGAGCAAACTGTAGATTTCATCGTCCGTTTTAATAATGACATTGATGAACTTGATGCCTGTTCTAAAATGTTTCGCAATGACAAAGAGGCCGCGCAGAAGATCTTTACTGACTGGGCCTCAGCGCATGACGCGCTGGAGGGTGTAACATTGAAAAGCGTCAGCTATTCCGGTGAAATGCTTTTGACTTGGCAAACAGGTATCAACCGACCACTGTCCAAGCGCGAAGTTGAAGATAAATTGGTGGAAATCAAGTCTATGCCGAGCGTGCGCTATGCCGATCCAGATTATAAGGTCAAGGCCCAAGGAGGGCGCTGAACATGATACACCGCAGCCTCATTTCATTGTCTTTTCTTTGTCTTGCCGCTTGCGGCGGTCAGACAACACCGCCAACAGAGCCAAGTGAAATACAAGACACACCAGCTGCGCCCATCACGGCTGAACAACAAACAGACATTACACCTGAACCCGCCATTTCACAGCTACCTTCAATCGGACCCAAGGCACAGACAAAACGTAAAGCTGAGATTGACTGGGCAAGCGCACGTGAAGATCTTGCAGCAAATGGCGATAATTCTGTCCAAATTCAATCGGCCGGGGAAGAGCCCGCCAATGTTCCGGTTCTATTACCAACAGGTATCGTGACTAGCCAATCAGCAGGCAATGGTCCCGTTTTCCGCCGCACATCTGATGGATATTTCGCGTTCTATCCAGGCGATACCTACAACATCATTGTCAACGGCACGAACGAGGTGGTGGCAGCAGATGCGATCAAGACAACGAATCCAGAACGGGCTGCTGTTTTTTCAACAACTGTAGCAGGTGCACAGGTTTGGCTCAGCCGTTACGGCGCTGATTACACTGTTGAGTTTGAATGCAATACTCTGGAAAACGAAGACAGCACCTGCATTGAAGAAGAGGCTGCAATGGAAATCGCGCGCAATCTGATTGTTTCAGGGAGCAAGTAAAATGTATGGTCGTAGCGTATCTTTAATCGGTGGCGTCTGCGCCATTTGTCTCTGCATGACAGCATGTGACAGCGGTGTGGCGTTTCCCGGATTCGATGAAAAGCCTGACACAGAAAAAGATGTGTCGCCAGCTGATGGGCACCTGCCGCCACCTCCGGTCATTCCTGCAGAGACACCACCGCAAGACACGCTTACACCAACTCAGCCGGAAACAGAGACAACAGCACCAGAAACACCCGATGAGCCTGTTCTGGATGGAATCGTTGTAGACGAAACGCCTGAGCAACCAACCGAACAACCAGAAAATAATCTCTCCTCTGAGGAAACTGCAACAGATGATGATGGATCTGAAGAAACACCCCTAGAAGCTGGCGAAGCATCCGACGCGCTGGCTGGGGTTGAAGAAACAGATACGCCAGCTTCAACAGACGAGGAATCGACCGCGCCAAACGAAGACCAGACAGCAGAAGACACACTTCCCCTGCCTCCGGCTGACGAGGTGCCACCTGTCGAGCCTGCGTTCAGCTATCATGCGCCGGGCGACCTGACGCCTGGATCCGGCCAGGGCTCGCCTGATGAAACTGTCTATGCACCCGATATGGTGTTTCCAATCAAGGATGCCCGCGCTTTCCCACAAAGCATGGTCTTCCAGCCCGGTGGCTTTCGATACGATGGTGACCTGCCCGGTGATGAGTGCATCCCTGAAAACTATGAGTATCCATGGCGGGATAATTTTTGCGAGCGCGGCCGCCCTGCTTCGTTTAAGTCCGCAAGCTGCCCAGCTGGTTCCGGCGTGCATCTTGGTCAAGATATCCGCGTTGGCGATAGTCCAACCTGTAACGCGCAACGGCGTCAATACCGCACAAACACGCAAGCTATTACAAATTACAAAGTCGTGGCCGCTGAAGATGGCGTGATCTCAAACATCAGTTCCTATACAGTCAGCCTGCGCGCTGGGCCGCGCACCTATCGTTATCTGCATATGAATATGCGTGCGCTACAGGTGAGCATCGGTGATATAGTCACCGCTGGACAGCATATTGGCTATGTCTCGAAAGATTTCGGAGGTACGCCGACGACGTTCCACCTACACTTTGTACTGAAAATTAATACCGCTGAAGGCTCAGTTTTTGTACCGCCATATACATCACTCGTCGAATCCTATGCGCGGCGTGAGGGCGCCCCGGGCAGACAGATTGAGCGTAGCGTGAACATCGCCTCTGATGTGTTGAGCTATGAT
>CAYUFN010000022.1:6553-28311 GCA_964443965.1 uncultured Hyphomonas sp.
AACTAGACCATGGCAAAGCTGAACGTCACGTCTTTTGATATTCCGGGGGTCGCCCTTATTCGCCCACAACGGCATGAGGACGAACGTGGTTATTTCTGCGAAACATGGAACGCAGCAGCCTGGGCGGAAGCTGGCCTTTCTGCTTATGATTGGGTTCAGGACAATGAAGCACTTTCTGCAGACCGGGGTACGTTGAGGGGACTTCACTTTCAGGCCCCACCCTTTGAGCAGGCCAAACTTGTTCGTGTTATCAGCGGGGCAATATATGATGTTGCTGTCGATATTCGGCACGGATCACCCTCTTATGGCAGGTCAGTCGCCGTCACGTTAAAGGCTGAAACAGGTGACCAGCTTCTCGTCCCGCGTGGATCAAACACTAACGCCAGATACGCGCGTCGCCTATAAATGCGACAACACCTACAAGGCAGATGCAGAGGGCGGCTTGTTATGGTCTGATGTGGACCTCAATATCGCATGGCCCCTGCCCAAAGATATCACGACAAGTTCCAAAGACTTGGCCTGGCCTACATTTGCAAGCTTCAAAAGTCCATTTGTGAGTGACGCATGATCGAGCTGAGCCGTATTCTTGTTACTGGTGGTCATGGGCGGCTTGGTAAAGCGCTGGGCAGGCTAGGCTGCACGGCTTTAGGGCGGGCAACACTTGATGTTACATCGCCTGAAAGCATCAACAACGCAATCGCGCGACTGACCCCTAAAGCTATTATAAACTGCGCAGCTTATACGGCCGTCGATCGCGCGGAAACAGATGCCGACAAGGCCTTCACCCTGAACCGTGATGGTCCAGCCAATGTTGCAGCCGCTTGTCAAAAGCGGCGCATTCCACTGGTGCATATTTCGACAGATTGTGTGTTTGGTGATGGCAGTGCGATGCAGCAAGCCAAAGAGCACGACACAACCGCACCTTTATCCGTTTACGGCCTATCTAAACTCGATGGTGAAAAAGCCGTTCTGCTAGCTGGGCGTCAGCCAGTTTGCATCGCCCGCGTCTGCTGGTTATTCGACCATGCAGAAGATACATTTATCGGTAAAATCCTAAAGGCTGCCAGGGGTAGAGACAAGCTTCAGGTTGTAGACAACGCTTATGGAAGACCTACGCCAGTAGATTATGCAGCAGAGCAACTTATCAAACTGGCCGAGCGCCTTGTTGATGGTATGCCAACACCAGAAATTTTGCATATTGGGCCGCGCCATCCGGTCAATCGGTTTGAATGGGCTCAAATTATTTTTACAAAAAGCGCAGAACTGGGAGGTCCAGCCCCACGCCTTAGCCCCTGCCCGGCAGATACATTCCCAGAGCCAGCCCGGCGCCCGCGTAACCTGATACTGGATACTGCCATAGCCAATACATTGCTTGGCGAAATGCGTGATTGGCAGCCCGAAACAGAACGCGCCGTCGCAAACTTACTTGCGTCAACAGGCTGAGAGTGAAATCTTGATAAAGTGACAACTGCGCCTCCCCTCTCTATGAAAGCGCCGCCCCCATGGGTCAGCGTCATTATCGTCAATTATAATGCGGGTGCATTTTTGCAGAAAGCCATTGATAAGGTTGCCGCGCAAACTGATACTCAATATGAGCTGATCTTGCTAGATAATGCGTCTACAGATGGATCTATCGATACGCTCAAAACCGACCATATCACCAATTTCAAGCTGGTTAAGCTATCAGAAAACATCGGGTTTGCTGCAGGTAATAATCTTGCTGCGAGAGAAGCATCAGGTCAGTGGCTGGCGCTTTTGAACCCTGATACTGAAGCAAAGCCAGATTGGCTCGCAGAGTTTAAAAACGCAACACTTGTTCACCCGCGCATTAAAATGTTTGCCGGAGCAACAATTAACACAAGCAACCCTGATATCCTCGACGGAGCTGGTGATTGTTATCATTTCCTCGGCGTGCCATGGCGGGGCGGGTATAACCGCCCTGTGAGTGAACTACCCGGTATTGGCGAGTGTTTCAGCGCCTGTGGGGCTTCCGCACTCATTCACCGCGAAACCTTCCTTAACATTGGTGGGTTTGATGAAAGCTTTTTTTGCTATTGCGAAGATGTCGACCTTGGCTTCCGTCTGCGCCTTGAGGGCGGGCGCTGCCTCTTCTGGCCACGAGCAGCCATCTATCACTATGGCAGCGGCACAACCAGCGTCGCCAGCCCATTCTCGGTGCGCCATGGTACACGCAACCGCCTTTGGACTTTTGTGAAGAACATGCCGCCAATTGCACTCATTATACTCTTCCCGCTGCACCTCTTACTCAGCTTTGCCTTTATTGCGCGAGCCTTTATGAAGGGCCGTGGTAAACCAACCCTGCTTGGATTTATTGATGGTTTAAAAGGGCTGCCTGCCGTTTGGCGCACCCGCAAGCAGATACAGGCACGACGCAAGCTTAATTCCTGGCAGATTTGCCGTCAGATGAGCTGGAATATGTGGCTTATGTTGACCCGCCGTTCAGATGTGAGGCCACTGGATTGATGTAGAAACGACTAACCAAGAGCAGTGGTGTAAATCCGCTCATAATCAGCCTGCTCTAATGGCTTTGCATTTCCCTTGTGGGCGAGATCTTGTAATGCGTATTCAACGATGCCAGCACCATCCTCAGCGCCCAACCCCATTGCTGAAAGATTTTCCGGAATACCAATGTCACTGTTCAGGCGCGCAATTGCATCTCCAAGATCAGCGTCCGGCTGCAAACCCATTGCATAGCGAAGGCGTTCATATTTTTTCTCTGCTGCGCCTTCATTCTCGCGCAATAAATGCGGTAGAAAGACTGCATTCAAAGTGCCGTGATGCAACCGCTTTTCATGTAGCCGTCCAGCCGCATGGGAGAGTGCGTGCACACCGCCAAGTCCTTTGACAAAAGCTAACGCCCCCTCATAACTTGCCATCATCATATGCCAACGTGCCTCCACATCCGAACCATCAGCAACGGCACGCTTTAACCAGCCATCACGCAAGGCGCGGCTAGCCCCCTCATAACCAACCCCCTCAGCGGGCGGATTAATTGAAGGGGCAAGTACAGCCTCAATACAATGCGTTACCGCATCCATACCCGTCGCCGCGGTCAGATGCGCTGGCAACCCGAGCGTCAGATCAGGGTCACAAATGGCAACTGCCGGAATCAGGTTTGGCGATGCGAAAGTTTCCTTACGGCCATTTTCCATGACAACGACAGCCCCGACAGAAACTTCAGAGCCTGTCCCGGCCGTGGTTGGAATCGCGATCAATGGCGGCAGTTTCTGGATGTAGCGCGCGCCACCTGTAAAAGCGGCATACTTATCATAAGGACCTTCATGGGTTGCCATCAGGCCGACCATTTTAGCCATATCCATGCTTGAGCCGCCGCCAAGTGCAATAATCCCATTTGCTCCGCATTCTTTATAGAAAGCTGCCCCCTGTTTGGCCTGCACTTCTGTTGGGTTAGGTACGGTATCGTCAAAGATCCCAGCTGGCGCAATATCCATAGCCGCTTGAACCTTATCAAGGATCCCTGCTGCCTTGATGCCCTGATCTGTTACAACAAAAGGGCGCGTAACACCTTGCCCTTTGAGAGTTTTTGCAAGTTGCCCCAATGCTCCAGAGTCGAAAATACACGTATTTAGATAAGACATGACGGGCATAAGAAATCTCCAGAAATAGTTACAGTAATTATGCACGCCTTACAGGCTATGGCGCAAGCTGTCTCGCTGGGGAAAGCAAAAAACCGCGTCCACATCTTGCGTGAGCGCGGCTTTTGTTTCTAGCTCTGATGCGTTGAGAAGCCTTATGCAATCAGGAAATCAAAATCCTGTATAAATTGATCTCCGTCCTCTTCAAAGAAGAAAGTTATATCTGTAAAGCCTGCATCAAAAGGATCAAAGCTGTTGAGATCAAAAGCTGATTCCGCAAAATTGACTGAGCCAGAATCGTCGCTTACCTGCGCATCTGCAGACGCAAAATCAAATACGTCTTCGGCAACTTCAATCGGTGTTGGGCCAACAGAAACTGCACTGTCCGCTGAAGCAAAAATGAAGTCATCTTCGTCAATTGACGATACGTTACGATTGGACAATCGTATTGAATTCTCGTTGTCATCCGTCAAGCGAATCACAACGTCTGAACCATCTTGTTCAATGGCAAGGCCAGAAAAATCTGATACACCGAGGGCGGCAACATCTATTACTTCACCAGCAGAAAAACTTGTGATCGTATCATTACCAAACTCAGTCTCGAACACATATCTATCAATGCCGCTACCGCCAATCAGGGTATCATCTCCGGTGCCGCCGTTGAGCATGTCAGCACCAGAACTGCCATTAAGCGTATCGTTACCTGAATCTCCAAACAGCTGGTCATTACTGCCGCCGCCATTTAGATCATCACTGCCAGTTCCACCATTCAATATGTCCAGCCCAGCCCCACCGATAAGGGTGTCGCCACCAGACCCCCCATTCAGCGTATCATTGCCAGTAGAACCGTTTAGTGTATCATTGCCACTCCCCCCATCGATAATATCGCTCCCGCCGCCGCCATTGATGTCGTCACCAAAACTACCGCCATTTACGATGTCATCGCCGCTTCCGGCAACAATTGTGTCATTTCCACTTCCGCCATTAATCGTATCATCGCCGCTAAAACCGCTGATGAAATCGTTACCATTACCACCGTTCACTATATCGGCGGATCCCCCTGCAAATATCGTATCTTCGCCATTGCCGCCAGAAACATCGTCGCTTCCACCGCCGCCAATTATACTATCATCACCATCATCGCCAGAAATCGTATCGGCGCCGGTTCCGCCATTCAAGTTATCATTACCATCTCCGCCACTAAGAGAATCGCTTCCAACATTTCCAGCGAGCGTATCGCTTCCAATACCACCGGACAGATCATCATTATTTCCGCCACCATCAAGGGTGTCGTCTCCTGCTCCACCGATTAGCGTATCGTTCCCTGTACCGCCGTTCAGGTCATCATTTCCGCTTCCTCCATCAAGAACATCATTACCGGAAAAGCCGATCAATGTGTCATCACCAGAATCACCATTGATTATGTCGACACCACCCCCGCCATTAAGTATGTCAGCAAGGCTACCGCCGCTGATCACGTCATCCCCTGACCCGCCGTTAATCGTATCATTACCACCTCCGCCGTTGATCGTATCGTTTCCAGAGCCACCGTCTATTTCGTCCGAGCCGCCAGCACCGTCAATAATATCAGCGCCGCCACGTCCAAAGATAAAATCGCCGTTATCCGATCCGTCGAAATTGTCAGTGCCGCTAGTTCCACCAAAGAATAGGACGCCCGTAGCAACAGACGCTGTTTCTTCATTAGTCCCGTTCCCCAAAACAGCCTGCGCAGGGTTAAAGAAGCGAATATCCACAGAAATTTCCTGGGTCCCAACAAACCCAGTATCCCCGCCCGGCAACAATGTCTCCAGGTCGACAGATATGACTTGCGAGGTTTCGCTACCATTGAGCAGGACGCGCTGACTTTGAGTACCGCCGTCGCCTATAATTTCGACACCGACAGATGAGCTGATCGTCGTGAAGAAGGCAGAATCAGACGCATTAATTGTAAAATTAACACCAGTACCCGTCGCAACACTAGTCACAGCACTTGTGGAGAAGACAGGAAAAGTTGCATCCGCAAATGGGTCGAAAACATTCACTAATGATAGATCGGTTGGTATATTCACATCATAACCAAGATCCGCAAGCACAGAGAGTGTAAGCGCACCAATACTTACACGATCGCCCCGAATGACAAACGGGTTAAGTATGCTCAGCGCTGTGTCAAACCCGTCTTCTGACCCAACAAAATGCCCCAAGTCTGACCCTGCATCACCCGTGGCAATTTCTAAAGCGACCCCTTCTCCATAAGCTGCGACCGTTGCAGGCCCATCAAACGTCACGCGAGCAGGATCAGAAACGTTGGTAAACACATCAAAAAGCGTACCAAGGAAAACATTTTGTCCGCCAGAGGTCTCAAACGGGAACAAATCATCAGTTGGGGTGTCTCTAAACCCTAAAAAACCAAGGCCGTGTCCAATTTCATGTACAAGAACAGAGAAAAGGTCAATCAGCCCAGACGGCACCTCATCCGCAAAGGTGACAGATGCTTCACCAGTGACTGGGTCGAAGTCAACCGCATCAATATGGAAATCACCATCGGCTAAAACATCTTCATTAACGGTAATGTTAATGTCTGCATCTTCATCATTTAGATCTTCACCGGTCTGCAATTCAACAGCTGTGACAGATTCGATAACGACCACTTCACCATCATCAAGAACCCCGTTTCCATTCTCGTCAATGAAGTTATCCAAGCCGTCTTCTGTAAAGAAAAACCCACCCGGGCCAGCAGAGGCAATAGTCCCCTCTTCCTGAGAATCCACTGTTAGCTCAACATCTATGACGGCACCGTCAGCACCATTAATAAATGACCCCCAATTTTCGAGTGCCGCTTCTGCAATTGCAGCAATCTGTGCTGCTTCTGCGTTAAAACCAGGCGTTCCTGGCGTTATGTTTACAGGACTACCATCATTATCGACTATGGTGACTGTAAAACCAAATCCGCTTGCATCTCCGGCTACAACTGAACTGGCTTGAACAGGGCCACCCTCTATTACCACAGGAGACCTTGCAGTAAACTCGCCGACTCCTGGAACATCGAGTTCAATTTCTTCAACCGGAACCTCAACGCGCGCTCGACTCAATGAGGCCGCGCCTGCGAGTGCTGTATTACTGATAGAGACATCGACATCAGCAAATGTCTCTAAATCGGCTGCAAAATTGTTTTCAGAGATAAATGATAAAGACATCTAATGTTCAATCCTATGAGTAAGTAAACTAATGAAGGAATTAATTTCCTTTGCTAACTAGCAATAAACGCACGCCCCACATCTATATAACATAGAACACACCTAATTTTCGGCAAGCACAAGTGAGTATTTGTACACGTTTGCAGTATTTAATAAGATTGTGAACAGCCCTACAAATGGGGAAACTTACGATACTGAGGCTTGCTATCAAATATAACCTGTCAAAATTTCCCGTGGGTAGCGGGATAGTCCAACTTCCTTAAACAGAGCTTTGTGAAATCTGATGAATCAAATCAAAATTACAGCTATTCAAGCTGCACCTCGCCTTTTCGATACCGTTGAAACCATTGAACGTTTCGATCACTGGCTCAGAAAAGCTGAAGCAGAGGGCGCTGATCTGGTTGTCTTTCCTGAGACGTTTTTAGGTGGCTACCCCAAAGGCGTTGATTTTGGCGCACGGGTCGGCTCACGCAGCCCGGAGGGACGCGAGCTCTTTCGGCTCTACTACGAAAACGCTTTCGCACGCGATGGTGAGGCATTTGGAAAAATACGCACCATCGTCGCCGAAGCTGGCGTCAATACAGTTGTTGGTCTTGTTGAGCCTGTCGGCGACACACTTTACTGCGCAGCAGCGACCCTAAACCGCAAAGGAGAGATTGTTGGGTGGCGGCGTAAACTGCAGCCCACAGCGATGGAGCGCATTATCTGGGGTATGGGTGATGGGTCAACTATGAATGTTGCAGAAACAGACATTGGCCGGGTATCCGCCTGTATCTGCTGGGAAAACTATATGACACCTCTAAGAATGCATATGTTTAATCAGCGCACACAGATTTACACCGCACCAACGGTAGATGACCGCCCTGTCTGGATACCAAGCATGCAAATGATCGCACTGGAGGGACGCTGCTTTGTTGCCTCGGCTTGCCAATACATGACCCGTGGAGATATAGCAGATGGCGTTGATTATGACGCGCTGCAAGGTAATACTCCCGAAACCATACTTATTAACGGCGGTAGCGTTATCGTCTCACCAATGGGTGAAATCTTAGCGCAACCAAGCTATGGCATGGCCCAACTGGTAACAGCCCATATCGACTTAGACGATATTCCACGTGGAAAGTTCGATATGGATGGTGCCGGCCATTATGCAAGACCCGATATTTTCAGACTGGAAACAGATACGACACTTCGCCTAACCGGTGCTTTGGAACAAGCTAAATCGTCGCTGACATAGTTTATGCTTTCAGGAGACACAGCTTTCTGCACTACATGCCTGGCATGCATATATGTTTTGTTAGGCCCCGTTCTCTATAAGCGCCATCAACACTTGTGCGCTGAGCCTCCCCAGAATAGCTTGCGTCGTTAGATTGAGAAGGTACCAAAATGTCTGCTGAGAAGGTTACATTGGAAAGCATCCAAGCCGCTGCCAAAGTTTTAGACGGGCAGATTGAAATGACCCCTATGCGTCGTTCACGTACGCTCTCGGAAATTACGGGCGCGGAAGTCTGGATCAAGTTCGAGAACCTGCAGTTCACAGCCGCCTTTAAGGAGCGTGGTGCACTCAACAAGCTTACCAAGCTTAGCGAAAAAGAAAAACGTATGGGTGTTATCGCCGTCTCAGCTGGCAATCACGCTCAAGGGGTGGCTTACCATGCACAGCGCCTAAATATCCCAGCGACCATCGTGATGCCTGTCACAACACCATTTAACAAGGTTCAGCATACGCGAGACTATGGTGCCCGTGTTTTGCTTGAAGGGGATACATTTGACGAGGCTTCGGTTTATGCGGCCACCGTGCGCGCGCGCGATGGCCTGACCTTTATTCACCCTTTTGACGATGCAGATATCATCTCAGGCCAGGGAACAATCGCACTGGAAATGCTCGACGCTGATCCGGATATTGATACACTTGTTGTCCCCATCGGCGGTGGCGGGCTGATCAGCGGAATCGCCACAGCTGCAAAAGCGCTCAAACCAGACATCCAAATTATCGGCGTTGAGGCGGCCATGTACCCTTCAATGCATGTCGAGATTAACGGTCTGCCCAACACGATTACAGGCGGGGCAACAATCGCCGAAGGCATCGCGGTTAAGAAGGCAGGTGGCTTGACTGCGGAAATTGTAAAAAAAGTTGTTGATGACATCTTACTGGTTGAAGAAGAACACCTTGAGCGCGCGATCACACTTTACGCAGATGTTGAAAAAACAATCGCCGAAGGGGCTGGCGCAGCAGGACTCGCCGCTTTGCTGGCGCATCCTGCCCGTTTTTCAGGACGGAAAATTGGTCTTGTCCTATGTGGCGGGAATATAGATACGCGCCTGCTTGCCTCTGTTCTAACCCGCGCACTGGTGCGTGAAAAGCGGATGACGAACATCCGCATTATCGGTGATGATCGCCCCGGCCTTTTGGGTATGGTCTCTAAAGTCATCGGTGATAGTGGCGCAAACATTCTGGAGGTTGCACATAACCGCATCGCACTAGACGTGCCTGCAAAAGGCGCAGAGTTTGATATTCTGATCGAAACACGCGACGCCCAGCATACCCAGGAAGTGATTGACGTACTGGGCCAGGCTGGTTATCCGCCGCGCCCCCTCAATCAATAAAGCGCACACAAGTTTAGGTGACAGGCCCCTCAAACTGTTTTACGGGGAGCTCATTCCATACGGAGTTTAACCCATGATACGCACAAGCTGCATCGCATTTTTTTCAGCTCTGACCCTCACAGCATGTGGCGGATCGGGAGCCTCTCCAGCGACGGTTCAAATAAAGGACGAAGCCATTTTGTCAGCCCCCCTCGAAACGCTTATCCCTTGGGATAGCGAACGCGCAGAAGTACAAACCACACCGAGCGGTTTGCAATATGTTGTTTTAAGTTCAGGCGATACATCCGGGGAAAAACCCGGCATCAATGACAGCACAACCGTTCATTACGAAGGTCGTCTGGCGGAGAACGGCGAGAAATTCGATAGTTCATATGACCGCGGCTCACCGTCGACGTTTGGTGTGACGCAGGTAATTGCTGGCTGGACCGAGGCGCTTCAACTGATGCGGCCGGGCGATGATTGGGTCGTTTATCTACCCTCTGACATCGCCTACGGGCAAAATCCGCGGCCGGGCGGCATCATTAAACCAGGCGACGATCTAGTGTTCCGTATGAACCTTGTTGAGACAATAAAGGACAAAACACCCGGAAGCGAAATATTTGACGCCAACCTGCCATGGGACCCTGATAAGCCCGGCGTTATCACCACCGATTTTGGCGCCCAGTACATTGCGCTGGAGGCCGGAGACGAAAGTGTACCTGCTATTGGTATTAGTGATAAGGTCAAGCAACAATTTGAAATCCGCAAAGCTGCAGACGGACGCCGCCTGGACAGCACATTCGCCAGCAACGCACCACAAACAATGGATGTTTCTTCACTCATCCCCGGCTGGTCAAAAACGCTACAATTGATGCGCCCGGGTGATGATTGGCTGATTTACTTTCCTGCTGGAGCATTTGGCATCCCAGAAAATAGACAAGCAGGGCCAATTGGACCGCAGGATGAAGTTCTGATGCGAATTAATGTTCAAGAGCTTGTCGTTCCCGAAGTCTCTGACACTGCTGCTTGGGAGCAATATACACCCTGGAATTCCAATAACCCGGATGTCATTAAAGCCGAAAACGGCATCGAATATGTCGTGCTGGAATCGGGTGATCCTGATGGCCCTTCACCAACCTCCAGCAATAGTGTTGAGGTCTACTATGAAGGCCGCCTGACAACAGGTGAGACATTCGACAGCGCTTATGCACGTGGGGAATCTATCGAGTTCGGCGTTACAAGAGTGATCTCCGGCTGGACAGAAACGCTGCAACGCATGCGCCCGGGCGATCGTTGGTTGGTCTACATTCCCTCAGAAAAAGCTTATGGCCAAAACCCACCGCCCGGTGCCCCTATCAAGGCAGGTGATGACTTGATTTTTGAAATGCAGTTGATCAGCATTCGGTAACTTTAGATTAGCGACTTAAAAAGATAAAAAGCTTCGCCCTACCGGCGAGGTTTTTTTATCAACGCAGCTACCTAGCCCTCAGACGGCGGTATATTTATACCCTTGGCAACCGCCGGGCGTGCTTCCATCACCTTATGCCAACGCTCGACATTGGCGAAGCTCTGTCCACTCATGCCCTGAACGGCCTTCAAGGCCCCGGCTGACCATGGATAAATCGCCATATCAGCAATAGAATATTCGCCAGCCACATAGTCCGTTTTGCCCAATTGCGTGTCAAGCACAGTGTAAAGACGCGCCGCCTCTGTACTAAAGCGTTCTATCGCTTCGGGGATCTTGTCTTCACGGTACATCGCAAAATGTGCAAGTTGGCCCAACATCGGACCAAAGCCGCCTACTTGCCACATCAACCATTCAAGCACCTTGGCTCGCTCTTCTGTTCCTGCCACACCTAGAAACTGACCAGACTTTTCAGCCAGATAGATCAGGATTGCACCGCTCTCAAAAACACTGGTCCCTGTCTCGCTATCAACAATTGCGGGTATCTTATTGTTTGGGCTAATGGCCAAAAAATCCGGCGCAAACTGCTCATCATTGCGAATATTCACAGGCTTAACCGTATAGGCGATACCCATCTCTTCGAGCGCAATGGATATTTTGCGCCCATTGGGCGTTGTCCAAGTATAAAGATCGATCATTCATGCCTCCAATATATGTACTTGCTCTCTAACCACCGCACCGTCCTATTGTCTACAAGACCTCTTCGAGTGAATTTCGTTTCGATAATCCAATAACTCCCCAAAAAAGTGAAATCGAAACCGAAATGTATCGGCCAATAGGGGAAAAATTCGCGTGCCTGTGCCTTCGCGATTCTGCAAATTTGTGGTTAACTGTCTTCTGCAGACAGGGCATTAAGGGTGCGACTTATCTGCCGGGGGAATATTAGGGGACAAGATATGAGATCATCCGAGACCACCATTGCGCATATGCTTACGATACTGGCGATGAGTATAATAGCGGGCAGTTTGGGCACGGCTAGCGCTCAGACCGAGGACAGCAGACCTTCCGAAACGCCTGCCCCAAATGCGACCTCAACAACATTGCGGCCTGACATACGTGTTTTAAAAAGCCATACATCCAAAACAGACCAGCTCCGAGCGCTTGGAGCAGCTCAGGAAAAGAAAGTTTTGACACGCGGCTTGACGGCAATAGCAGAAAATCGGGGCTTAGTCCTCAGCGTGCCCGATACATTTACCCAGCCGCGAATACCAAATGAAATTTTCCGATCCTCCAGCCTGAAAGGCACCAGTTGGATGCAGGCTGAGATTCCGGTCTGCTGGGAGAATATGACGCCGGAGCTTGCCCAAGGCCGCGCCTGGGTTGAGGATGCTGTTGAGAAAAGCTGGGACACGGCTGCCAATATCGACTTTATCGGGTGGCAGGCTTGTCAGGAAGATAGCGATGGCATCCGAATTGTCGTGAAAGAAGCCGGCCCACGTGTGGAAGACCTCGGCCGCTTGCTTGATGGCCTACCAAACGGCATGGTTCTTAATTTTACGTTTGCCAGTTGGGGTACTGATTGCGCTCTCACAGAAGAGCTTCGTGAATTTTGTATACGTGCACTAGCTGTACACGAGTTCGGTCACGCACTCGGCCTCACACACGAAGATCTGCGCAATGACAGCAATGTCAAACGTGAAGAATGCTTTGCTGAAGCACAAGGCCCTAATCCCAGCTTTCACATAACCGATTATGATCCCAAGTCAGTCATGAATTACTGCGCAGCAGACTGGAACAATAATGGCCGCCTAACGCCACTTGATGTTGCTGGCGTGCGCCTGATTTACGGCCCTTTCGATGACCAGACACCGGCGGCCCTGAACACTGAGGTTCAGATTGCCTTTGATGCAAGCAGCACAGAATTGAGCGCACCGGAAACATATACCTATGAAGGCTTGAAACTGACAGCCACCAACCCTGAAAACAATATTGATGAAAGTTTTTGTAAAAATAACCGCCTGATTGAGATTAAGCTTACCTCAAAACTGATCCCCGACAGCACACAGATCAGCGTCACCGGCAAGGTTGATCTTTATGCAGCATCAGCCGATTGCAACTCCAAGGGAGCCCTGCTGGTAGAAGGGCTCGTGGATTATAGTCTATTTGAGGCAGGCGTTGCCGGAGGTGCAAGCCTGATGCTCACCCCCGCAGACAGCAATCTTCAACCTGCTTTTATCAATATGACATCTGCCAGAACGCTCGGCGGTGATGAAGCCACTTCTGAGACTTGTACAAACTGTGTCGCTGTATCTGCCGCAGCAGTGTTTGCTACACGCCCGGAAACATCAACACCTCCCGTCACTTCTGCAGACGAGGCGCAAAAGTTATCCAACTGGCAACGCCTTGCAACGCCATCACCGCTTGTTGTGGCAACAAATGGTGGGCCGTGGTTCAGCCCGGATATTTCTGTGTGCTGGGAAAATACTAATACGCTTCATACCGAAGCACGGGCATGGACGCAAACCGCCGTCCGCCAAACATGGGAAAAAGTGTCTGCTGTTAAATTTATTGGCTGGGAAACATGCACGCAGGCTGATAATCAGAGCATTCATATCCGAGTCGCCGATACCGGGCCGAATGTGGCTGAAACCGGACGTAATCTCGCCGGTTTGCCGGGCGGAATGACCTTGAATTTCACCTTTGCAAACTGGGGACAGGGCTGCGCTGACTATCTGGAATATTGCATTAAGGCGCTGGCCGTTCATGAATTTGGCCATGCGCTTGGCCTTGCCCATGAACACAATCGGGGTGACAGGCCAAGCGCCTGCGATACCGAGCCGCAAGGGCCGTTACCGTCTTATATTATCACCGAATATGATCCATCTTCGGTAATGAATTACTGCTCTGAAGACTGGAACAATAATGGCAAGCTGTCGCCGCTCGACGTATTTGGTATCCGCTCATTATATGGACCATTTACCGAGGACTTCCCTCTACAAGTTGCGCATTATGGGGCCATCAGGTTTACGCCTGCCGATGGAACAGACCCTATCGCACATGACATCTCTTTTGATGTGGCGCTTTCAGACGTAACACCTGTTGCAAAGAGAGCGTTCTCAATTTGCAACGGTGACGATCTACTTGTCGAAGTCACAAGCACAACAAGCTTGGACGAAGGTCGTCTGTCTCCCTCGGTCGAGAACCAAACCCGGATATATCAGACACGTAACTGCGCACCGGGCGGAACCCTGATCGATGAACACAAAACGGCTGGTAACATGCCTGTCCCTGGCGATAGTATTGGATCCTTTGCCTCAGATATCTTTGAGATAGATGAAGCCACCGGCACGTTGGGCCGCGGCGTTGGAGGATCTTTATCCCCGCGCCGAACGCTTGGACGTGATGTGACAGCTGAGACATGTGAAAGTTGCGTAGCAGCCTCACAAGAAGCCCGCTTTGGCCCTCAAACGCCGCCAATCTCACTTTCCAGCGCCAAACTTCATACAGCAAGCACTGCAACTGCAACCGGTGCAGCTTCCCCGTGGCCGAGTGATTTCAAACTTGACCTTGAAGTTTGCGCCCGCGAGGTCAAATCTGGCCCAAACTTTGGTGGCGTCCCATGGAGCCCTGCAAATATTGCTCAACTTTGCAAACCAGCACCAACCTCCAAAGCACCGGCGCAGTGTTTCGCCAAAATCATGACTGAAGGTTTAGATTATGGCGGCGGAAGAAACTGGGCACCGGAAAACGCTCTATCTTTATGCGCTGGATCAGATGATAGCGATGCCACAATCACCTGCTTTCGCAACAGGATAGCAACTGGCGATGCCTGGTCTGCGGCAATCGCGGCCTGTGCCGCACCCTAAAAACCGGCTCACGTCAAACAGCCTGAAAGACTTGCCCTGAAGCCTTGCCAATGCAATTGAGGGAGCCTGGTCTAGGAGCGTTTTATGAAACTCATGGTAACCGGTGGTGCGGGTTTTATAGGCTCAGCTGTTATACGCTTAGCTATTGCACGTGGGCACACCGTGCTAAATGTAGATAAGCTGACTTATGCGGCTAATCTGGCGAACCTTCGCAGTGTTGAAGCGCACGAGAACTACACGTTTACCAAAGACGATATTTGCAATGGCCCGCGCATGGCCGCGCTGCTGGCCTCCTTTCAGCCAGATGTGGTAATGCACCTTGCTGCAGAAAGCCATGTCGACCGCTCCATCGATGGCCCGGCAACCTTTATTGAAACAAATATCACCGGCACCTTCACCTTGCTTGAAGCAGCCCGCGAATTTGTTGCAAGTGGGAACGCCCCTGCCCGCTTTCGCTTCCATCATGTTTCTACTGATGAAGTCTTTGGGTCTCTAGGACCAGAAGGTGCCTTTACCGAAACCTCCCCTTATCAACCAAATTCGCCTTATTCTGCCTCGAAAGCAGCCTCAGACATGCTCGCGCGCGCCTGGGCGGAAACCTATGGTCTGAATGTCGTGATCTCCAATTGTTCAAACAATTATGGCCCCTTTCAATTCCCTGAAAAACTGATCCCAGTCGTGATAGAAAAAGCTCATCATGGTCGGCCCATTCCTGTCTATGGAGATGGCGCAAATGTACGCGATTGGTTACATGTTGATGACCATGCCGGTGCTTTACTGTTGATCGCTGCTAAGGGCGTGCCAGGAGAAACCTATAATGTTGGTGGGTGCGCCGAGCGGAGCAATCTGGACCTGGTCAAGCAGATTTGCGCCATTATGGATGATCGCTTTCCAGACGCGCCGCATGGCAAACACGCATCGCTGATCTCTTTTGTAAAAGACCGCCCCGGGCACGATCAGCGCTATGCTGTTGATTGCAGCAAAATTCAACGCGACTTTGGCTGGACACCGCAAAAGCGGCTCGCGCAAGGCTTGGCTGAAACAGTGGACTGGTATCTTGCAAACCAGAACTGGATTGACGCAATTAAGGCACGCGGCCATACCAGCGCTCGTATTGGCTTAAGCCTCACCAAAGGAGAGCGCACATGAAGGGCATTATCCTGGCAGGCGGCACCGGCTCACGTTTGTTCCCGATCACGCGCGGTGTTTCAAAACAAATGCTCCCAATCTATGACAAGCCAATGATTTATTATCCGCTCAGCACACTGATGCTGGCTGGTATCAAAGAAATCCTGGTCATCACTACGCCTGAAGATCAAGCTGCGTTTAAACGACTTCTGGGGGACGGTTCGCACATTGGTTTGACATTAAAATACGAAGTGCAACCCTCCCCTGATGGTCTGGCGCAGGCTTTTATTATCGGCGAGGCGTTTCTAGCTGGTGGTCCCGCCGCCCTCGTGCTTGGCGATAATATTTTTTACGGGCACGGATTACCAAACATCTTGCGATCGGCCGCTAGCTTGACCGAGGGGGCTGAAATTTTTGGTTACCGGGTTGCTGACCCAGAACGCTATGGCGTATTGGAGTTCGATGCTGACAACCGCGTTATTGGCATTGAAGAAAAGCCAACTTGCCCGAAATCAAAATATGCCGCAACGGGCTTATATTTCTATGACGCCAGCGTTTGCGCACGTGCGCGCGCAGTTAAACCATCCGCTCGCGGTGAGCTGGAAATTACTGACCTGAACAAGTCTTACCTTGAAGATGGCAAACTACACGCCCGCATGATGGGTCGCGGCTTTACGTGGCTTGATACCGGGACGCACAGCGCACTGCTCGAGGCTTCACATTTCGTACAAACACTAGAAGCCCGCCAAGGCATGAAAATCTCGTGTATAGAGGAGATTGCCTATAAGCTTGGTTATATCGACTCCGATCAACTTATAGCGCTGGCAAACGCGCTCGGACAAAATGAGTATGCAACTTACTTAAAAAACCTTACAAACCTCGAGACATAATCAATGATAACCCAAGCTTATAGATCCAAGGGTCAGCTAAAATGACAAACTGGATTCCGTTAGACGTAAAATTCAAAGGCGAGCGTGCCTACCTGCAAAGCGCTAATATTTGGGATGCGGTTGCCGAACATTGCCTCGTTAGATTTTGCGACGTCGACAGCCTGAACGAAGCCAATCTTGACGTTATTTTTAAAAAAATGATGAAAAACAAGGTTGAACTGTGGTTAGGAGATTCGCCTGCGCCAAAAGATCATAATATGGTTGCTCAGGTCGTTCTGAAATTCGCGGACGGTCGCAAAAAGGTTGGTTTGCTCAGAGAAACTGCAATCCCCGTAACCGAATGCTTTGTTGACCTGGAAAATCAGTTCAAGCCAGATGTACAAATAGACGTAGAGGGGGCCAGCTATAGTGGGGAGCCACCTGTCAGCTTAAGCCAAATGTATGTGGCGATGATCAAGTTCTGGCATCAGGCGAACGTTAATAATGACTGTAAGTGGCTGGCAACGCGGCTCCAACTTCCTTTGGCATGCTTAAAAGCGCAACCGTCCGAGATTGAGATAAAGCCAGCAACAATCTTGAAAGATGGGGCAGGCTCAATTAATGTAGTCAGCTCAAAAGGGGCTGGGTCTACAGACGGTCGGATCTATTTTTTTAAGAGCTGAGCATGACGAATAATTTCTTGATAGGCCCCATCGGCATATATCGGCCCTTGGGCGTGCTAGATAATGCCGCGCGCGCCGAGCACCTTGAAACGAATTTAGACTTTCTGGACGCGAAGATCGGGACCAGGCGCGTACTGCGCAAAGGTGAAGCTGAAGCCACCTCCGATATGGGCGTAAAAGCGCTAGAGGCACTCGCAGACAAAGATATTGATCTGCAAACTCTAGATTGCTTGATCGTCGTCACACAAAATCCAGATACTCACGGGCTCCCCCATACCTCAGCGATCATTCATCAGAAGATGGGACTTCCCACAACATGTGCAACGTTTGATATCTCACTTGGATGCTCTGGCTTTGTTTATGGTGTGGCCGCAATAAAAGGCTTCATGCAGGCCATCGGTGCCAAAAACGGCGCGCTCGTAACAGCCGATCCCTATTCCAAAGTAATGGATAATGAGGACCGCAATACCGTTCTCTTGTTTGGAGACGCTGCCTGCGCAACACTTATTTCTTCTGAGATAGACAGTGGCTGGGCTTATGTCGGCGGCAGATATGGGAGTGAAGGTTCGGGGGCGGAACATTTGTGCGTCAATGAAGACCGCACCCTTTATATGAATGGCAGAGAGGTTTTTAACTTTGCAGCCAAACGGATTCCACGTGAAGTTAAAGCTGTTTTTGAGGAAACCGGTCTCACAATCGATGATATTGATCGCTTCTTTCTCCACCAAGGCAGCAAATACATTGTTGATGCGCTGACGCGGCGCTTAAAGTTTCCGCCGGAAAAAACACCAATTAATATTGGAGATATTGGCAATACAATTTCTTCTACCATTCCACTGTTAATGTCGGATATCGAAGCAGATAAATCGATACAAAAAATACTAACCTGCGGTTTTGGTGTTGGATTTTCCTATGCAACCGCAATCTATGAAAGAGTGAATTGATGAGCGCAGACCTAAAAAGTAAACTTCGCGAATATCTGGTCGAAGCTTCACCCGCCTTTGAACCTGATGAAGTCAAAGATGAAGACGATCTGATTGATGCAGGCCTTGACAGTCTGGACATGGTAAATTTTCTTCTCAGTATTGAAGAGAATCTGGACGTCAAAATTTCTGATGAAGAGTTAAGCGATCTCAACTCTATCAATGACTTTGCCGCGCGCATTACAAGCGCGACAAAAGCCTAACCCCCAGAAAATGATTTTTGACACCCCCAACACAATCAGCTTTGCTGAGCTTTTCGCACAGGTCGGTGCCCAGGATGCAAAATTACTGCATGGAGGAGAAATCGGCATACGCGGTGTGTGCCCACTTTCTCTGTCACAAGCCGGGCTCTTTTCATTCTCAAACGCCAAGCTTCGCGCAACACTTGAACGAAATGACATAAAATCTGGTACAGCTCTGGTTGTCAAAGAATCTCATACGACCGCAGAGGATGCTAAGCTTGCTCAACAGCACGGCATCGCGCTGATTGTCGCGACTAATCCTCGGCGTTGGTTTTTTCAGGGAATCCGCGTGCTCTTTGGCGATCTTGAAAAAGCAGCGCCCGGAATACACGAAATGTCGGTCATCTCCGCGTCGGCATCGATTGCAGAAACAGCCAGTATCGGCCCCTTTGTGACCATTGGAGACGGCGCAATTATTGGCGACAATGTACAGATTCAACATGGCGTTTTTATAGGCCGAAATTGCCAAATAGGCAGCGATACGCTTATCCGTGCAAACTCAGTCATAGGTGTCGCAGGTCAAGCTGTCGAGCGTGATTCATCCGATCAGCAAATCCTTCTGCCACATCTGGGCCATGTATCCATTGGTGCTCACGTCATCATTGGTTCGGGAAGCGTGATTGTCTCAGGTTCCATGGAAGAAACCCTTATTGGCGATGGCTGCATGATCGGCAATCAAGTGAACATCGGGCATAATTGCAAGATAGGTGAGCACTGCTTTATCGCCCCGCAAACTGTCATTGCTGGTAGCGTAAAAATAGGGCGGCGCTGCTGGGTTGCACCTGGTGTAAAAATTCTCAATAAGCTACGCGTTGGTGAAAACTCTATGATTGGCCTGGGCTCTACAGTTACCAAGCACGTAAAAGCCGATAGTTATATGTTTGGTAGCCCTGCCGTACAAATGCGGAAAATAAACAAGTATAATCGCTGACCTTCTTAATCATGGTGCACAGATGAAGCAGAAAATTTCAGAAAGCTATCAGTCGCTTTTACAGAGCTTCACCGACATCGGTTATGAGGTCCGCTCAATACATGACTTTGAAGCAAGCAAGCCGCATCTTATCTTGCGCCATGATGTCGATATTTGTCTCAATCGCGCATATAAGCTTGCCCAGATAGAAGCCGAGATGGGCCACAGTGCTATATATTATGTTTTGCCCAGTTCCCCCTTCTATAATGTGCTGAGCATAGAGAATAGCGACCTTATTCGTAAAATTTCTGAACTAGGCCATGAAATCGGTTTGCATCTGGAGCTGGAAGGCGACGCTAATTTGCAAAAGAAAGCCGATTT
Source organism: uncultured Hyphomonas sp. (assembly GCA_964443965.1). Lineage (GTDB taxonomy): Bacteria > Pseudomonadota > Alphaproteobacteria > Caulobacterales > Hyphomonadaceae > CALLCD01. The sequence continues at coordinate 26,418 of CAYUFN010000022.1, forward strand.
TGAAGCTGGCATTCTAAGGGAAATTTCGCAAACTCCGATCACGTCCTTAAGCTTCCATCGGCCAACGGCGAATGCCAGCAAGGTAAAATTCACGGAGTTGGAAATTGAAGGATATGTCAGCGCATATCATAAAAGTCTGTTCACAGATATTGCTTATGTATCTGACTCACGCGGCGCATGGCATTATGGTCATCCCTTAGCGCATGATGCCATTAAAAACAGAACAGCTATGCAGCTACTCACCCACCCTTTATGGTGGACCAAAGACGCATTTTGCACACCTGAAGAAGACTTATCAGCACTCCGCGCCGAACTTGATCAAAGGAATGTTGAAATGATGCTGGAGACCTTCAAAGTTTGAAACAGGGCCAAGAGCATTCGACTGAAACCAAACTGTTAGGATTGCAAAATTTAAAAGCTTTCCTGGAGTGGGATCGGCTGTTTGATTTCTTTAGAATTAATCCGCGACAAACATGTCTATTTATCATTCTGGGTATTCTAGCAGACCTGACACTTTTGATCGCGCCTGCCATTGTCATTCTAACCGTTTCGAATATCACACAAACTCAAACCCTAACCGGTGTCTCTGAAACATTTTCCCCTCTTCTTGTGCCCGAATATGCGCTACCAATTGCTTTTGTCGCAATCGTGTTCAGCCAATTACTTCTATTTTGGCACCTCGTAATCATCCGGCGACTTGACCGCTCATTTTTCAAGTCTGAGAGTGAGGCTATTCTGACGCGATATAAGAATGTCGACTTTTATCGTTATGAAACAGGAAACTATGTTCGCAGAGGCTGGTTTGGCAAAAACATTTCTAGGAATGTTAGGCACACGAGTGAAGCTATGCAGGCTCAGCTTAAGCTTATACCAGATACGATCACTTTTCTTTTTGTTATAATCCTCTTGGCTATGACGGGGTGGGTCTTGGGCATTAGCGTCATTGCCGCACTAGCTGTCACAGCCATATTGCTAGTTTCTCAATCAAACAAAATATATAATTTTTCAAAAAAGCATTTCTCCGAAGCTTTGCCTGCTTTTGCGGCACGCATTTCTCAGTTGCTGAGGAAGATTTATTTCTTGCCAAGTGAAATTCCTTTTGAGGAGAGTCTCGACCCTAGTTTTCAGGATTTTCTCGATAGCCGATATAAACTTTATATACAAAGGGGCTTCTTCACAGCCTTCTCCACAATAGCGATTAGTGCTTGCCTTCTGGCAATTATCTACCTCGCAATCCTGTTTGGTGACGTCGGCTCGGAAGGCGGACCAAATACCGACATGCTCTTGATACAAGTCGTCTTGCTCTTGCAGATTATGAACAAAGGCCGAGCAATTTTGGGTGGTCTAGGGGGAATAATGACCTTTTACCCGCAAATTAAAATGGCCCGCGATATTAATATAAGCCTAAAAACGTCACTGCAGATAGAGGACGACCGCGCCGCGCAAAGCAGGCCACGCGCAATAGGCCTTATGCCATTCTTATTAAAGCTCACAGGCAATGGTCGACTTAACCGTTTTAACTTTGCCTATGCTATCGAACTGATCGAAAGAGAGATATGCAAAGGTCAGGTCATTCCGATGCAGAAGGCCATAAAACTCTCAATCAATACCGCAGAGGAACATCTTGATTTTCTTCAGACGTCTCCGCCGGCAGATATGTCACTCATTGATACCTTGGTGACCGCATGGCGAAAGGAAGGCAAGATACTATTTTTTGTAGACTGGAAGCTTTTTAATGAAATGTCATATGAGGATTTTGAAATTTTTATCAAAGAAATTCTCGAAGATAGGTTTGAAATATTCTACTTTTTTTTCAAGAGAGTTACCAAGCACTAAATCATAGTTTTCACTTCTGTATTTAATGGTGTTAAAATTGACATCCTTCTTTTCAACG
>CAYUFN010000023.1:0-5311 GCA_964443965.1 uncultured Hyphomonas sp.
CCCCGCCACTCACCGAATATCCCAACAACATTTAACGACGATCTTCCCACACAAGATCGACACGTCCCAAAATATGATTATGTCCGACTTCACCGAAATACCGACTATCGAACGATGTATCGATCCGCTCCGAGATTAAGATGTATTTGCCCTCAGATACTCTACGACATCCCCCTGACAATTCCGGCATTGCCCGCTCTCGGCCATCGAGGGTGTGTATGCGCAATGGAGGCCTATCACTGACTGTGAACCAGTTATCTTCGATGCAGTATTCATCTCCTTCCATTGCCCAAACGGTTTTAATGACCGGAATGTCAGAGGGCAGATATCCCCGATTACTTGCAAGAGTGCTCGCGTCTCTTGACAGATTGGCAGCGACCATATCACCGACATTGATCGCCTCGGTCTTGTGGACAAAATACCAGCCTTTTGGGGCGCTTTCAGTTGGATTGTAGAGCAGGACGGGGGAGTTTTTGGACTGAAACATAGCTGTTCCCAAGATGGCTATTCCAAACAAAAGTGCTCCACCTATCAGCGACTTTTTCGGCATCAAATTGCCTCCATATTATGCACTGCCAGCGGCCACAAACCTGCCTCTTTCAGATAAGATATTTGCTTCCATCTGTGCTCAGAAATGCGCTCCAGCGGTTCAGTTTTTCCGAGCTGGTCAAAGCATTTAAGAAGGCGTTTGGAGGCCGTTGATCCATAGGCAGCAAGAAGTAATTCTGCCCCCGGAAAAACACCTGGGATACGCTGCACGCAGGTCTTATGGCGACCTGCTTTGACAACAAATATTTGCCAGGACTGCGTACCGTATTTGTTGGCGCGCCATCGTTCATAAGCAAAAATCTGACCCGGTGTGAAAGCGGCAAGTCGCCGTCTCCAATCGAGGCGAACCCACCGATAAGGCGCACCAAATATGAGGCGATGATTGCGTCTGCGTTTGCGCCAGGCAATTGATACGGTTGTCAGTTCACTGGCCATAGGAGAACGATCTTCCTTCAGAATACTGCTCCAGGGCCGACACATGATAGACCACGCGTCCGCCATGTTTTCTAAAGGCTGGTCCTGTGCCAGTGCTGCGCCAATTGTCGAGTGTTCGTGGTTCGACGCGTAGAAAGTCTGCAGCTTCCTCACGCGTCAGAAAAGGGCTCTCCCTGCCTGGATCCTTTTTGTCTGTCATCTATCCACTCCCTCAGTTTTTGTGTGCAGCCCCTCAAGCTTGCGTGCACTTCTGAGACGTATTGGGAACGAATGGGTTTGGTTAATGGGAGTGTAATTCTGGCCATTGGGTAAACCGCACACGTGATTAACCAACGCGAAATCTGTGCAGAAATGATGCGATTGGATATGATTAAACCGCGCCGAAGTTTGTCTCCGGCGCGGCTTTGATTTGGTCTGGTTGTGTCAGACTAATTAGGGTTCCAGAGGATAACATGCCGTCCTTTTTTGCCCTTTACCGGGGCGAGGTTGGCATATACGCGGCGAGGTCCAATTTGCGGATCTGCAAGCGTCAGAGAGACATACTCTCGTCCGGACATTTTTGCCTTTCTGAGCCAGCCACCGCCGATTTCAGTAGATGTCTCGCCTGCAAAGATACGAAAGTCTGGTTGTCCTTCGACAGATTTCTCTCCGTTCTTTTCGATCCGGATCGGGGCTGTGAGGTTCATCATTGCGAGGACGCCTTCAAATCCGATTTTGGTTTCTGTTACATATCCAAGTGCATTTGCCATTGTTTGGTTCCTTTCCTTTTTATGGCTGTCGATAAAAGGCGTTTTGCCCTTCGACGCGTAAAAAAGGGCGGGTGCTGAAGGGCTCAAAACCCTTGGGGCGAAACGCATGTGGAGCACCAGATGATGAAGAAAAATTGATCCGCGAGGAGGCGCTTCAGCGCCGGGGAATTTTTCTTTGTCAGCTGGTTTTTGAGACGTTCAGGAGCTGACATTTTCGCGGCGGCTCTGACGGGCAAACGCATTTTGTCGAGAATGGCAATGAAGGTATGGAAAGCTGAACTGGTATTTGTCTTATGGATAGCGCAGGACATTAAATTAGGTTTTCTTCTGCGTCGGATTTATGTCGCTTGCATACGCTCCGACGTCAGAGAAATTCAGAGCGAAATCGTATGGGCGAGTGCGTTCCATTCGTATCGGAGGAGAGGGGGCGTCTGATTATTGGCGGAGTTTGTCAGCCAAAACGGTAAAAATATCGCTTTTGTGAATATTTGACAGGATGCCAGGCTGTAAGTGTCATGATGACGCAATCAACAGAATGAAAAGGAAACCGTAATGCCTATCTTTCCCCCAATACTCGTCGGATTGTTCGCTGCTCTCAGCGCGCTGATAATTTATTTCCTCAAATCCTTTAGACCAAAGCAATTGCGAAATCTAAGCTTAGAGGAACTTGCTTGGGTTCAGACGCTCTTTACGACGCTCATGTGTCTTGGCGTTTTCTTTTTCAGTACCGGGATACGATGCGGGGCCATGCGTGATGACATGATGACCTGCGCTGCGCCTGGGCGTCCTTTGAGCTTCATGGGAGAAGGGGCTTGGCTACAGACAGTTTCCTTCGCTGAAACCGTTTTCTTTGTCTGCCTTTTCGCGAATGTGGTTGGCATTTACGTGATCCAGCGGTTGGATAAGAAATTTGCGCAGGCAGACAAAGGCATAAGTCTTTGAAGATTGAGTTTGCGAAAGCCGACCCTGCGAATGCGGGATCGGCCTTGGTGGTTTATGCAGCTTTCTGGGCCGATGAGCTTTCATCACATTCGGCTACCTCAAACAGAGGTTTGAGTTTCTCCCATTGATCTGCGGGCGGGCAAGGTGCGCCTTCAACCAGTCTGCGCGGCGGCATTTGCATCCAAGCCGGACGCCAGTTTGGGGACGCCTCGCAGCCTCCGCCTTGAATACGATTGGCAAGCACTTGCTTTTGCTCGCGGGCCGTATCGGTCAGGCAGGCCTCTGCAAGGGATGGCGTTGCGATATCCGCAATCATCGCGTTGATCGCACGCTTGTCCCGAAGGATTTCAAAGAAAGCAGGGTCCGGTTTCCAATAGGTCGACATATCGGTTCCGAGCACATGGGCAAAGGCTTCGACAATCGGCGAGCCGCAGGCAATCCGATCCGCCATCGTGATGATCATGATCTCTTCGACTTCCTCATCTGAGAGCGCAAGTAAGGCGCTAAACACTTCGGCGAGATGGTAGGGATCGCCATTCGCCCGAACCTTTTTCAATCCCAAAGCCTCAAACAGGCTAAAGGCTTTGGTACGTGCGATATTGAGCTCCGAAGTTGCTTGGCTGTTTTCAAAGCTGGCTTTGGTGGCGTCTTTTGCCGAGCTGGCATGCTGGGTCCGGACATTGAAATGATGTGCGCCGACAAGAATATGCGCGATCATAAGGCGCAGCGCGATGCCGCCAGACCCAAGCAAGCTTGCGCACGTAGCAAGGTGGCGGTGTCCGGTAATATATTCTGAGACAGGTTTGGACATTTCTGGTTTTATAAGCTGGGGTCCGTCATCATTTTGCTTTGCTGCGCGGGTGGCTTCTGCGCTGGTGATATAGCCTTCATGAAAGAGGACGGCTCCGCTATCTCGCATTTCAATATAGATGCGACCGCCTTTGGCTTTTGTCCGTTTCTCATATTGCCAGCTATGAAAGAATGCGCCGCGTTCCATCAAGATAATGCTTTTCCAGCCATTCGCTTCGTACTTCGCAACACGCTGAGCGATCTCTCTGCTTTGGGCGGCCCAGAAAGCTTTCGGGTCCGCAAAGACGCTATCGGTTCCGAAGAGGTCGGTGAGGATGATCCCTTCATAGATTTCAAGGTCGAAGAGCGCGCGGTCAGTGGTGATCACGTCGCCGCCTGTCACCCATGATTTGCAATTCTGGCCGATAGGGGCGTAATCGGTTTCGGAGTTGAAGAGGGCGAGCCATTCGGCCTGTTGTTCATAGGTTGCCAGCGTCAGCGCGCGGATTGTGTGCGGATCGATTTCGTCTTCATCGTAGAGTTTGAGGATTTCAGGGTTGAGGTCCGCAAGGGCCAGAATGCGGCGGACTTTGCGGACCGTCACACCAAAATGCTCGGCGATGTCTTCTGGGGTCCGGCTTGTCGCTGCAAGTGCGCCAAAGGCTTTGAACTGCTGGATTTCGGTGGCGGGCAAGCGGGCGATGTTTTCAATAAGTGAGGCTTCAATGGCGGCTGCATCATCGCCCTGTTCCATAACGGCGCAGGGGATACGTGGATTGGTATCGGTTTCCTTGGCGATCTGTTTGAGAGCAAAATAGCGCCTCCGTCCAGCGACGATGCCGAAGCCATCGCCTTCGGGTCTGACAAGCAGCGTTTGATGCAAGCCCTTGTCCCGAATGCTCGGCAATATGTCTGAGACATCAGGGGCCTTTCTGCCATGTCGCATATTCTTCTTCGAGATGTGGAGTTGATCTAGCGGAATGGTCCGCAGTTTTGGGTGTGCCATAGGATAGTCCTCCTCTTGTGGCGGGTGAAGGGAGAGACCGAGCTGCCAAGGCGCGCCTCTCCAAGTGATGGGGGTGAACGGGAAACCGTCGCGGTCGAGGTAGGGGGCAGGATCGGTTGCGCCCCAATCATAGTCGCGGATAGTGATATGCGGGCAGCGTCCCGCGACCCAGATTTCTGTCACTATCTGGTTCTCAATGACCAGTGTCAGGCCGGGGCGGGGTCCGAGAATTTTCTCAAATGGTGTGAGGGTGCGCGCCATCTCTAGCGGCTCCAGAAAATGTGGACTTGCTCAAAGCCCGTCTCAAGCGTGAACACGTCGCCATTCAGTTCCATGTCACGGCCAAGCGCGTCCCAATCGATATAATATTGCAGCGCGTCCGGTATGTCGGTTCCGGTCTGTTCGTGTAGCTCCTCAGCGAACGCGCCAAGGCTCTGATGCTCGCCCGCATAGTCCTCAAATTGCGCGCGCGCCTGTTCAAGGTCACCGCCAAAATGGGTGAGGAGTTTTGCGCCAAGTTCTCCATGCTCTGTAATGAAGTTTGCAAGCACGTAAACCACGTCGAAGCTTGTCCACTCTGACAGCTCCGCACCTTCAAATCCCTCATAATCATGGATTGCCCATTCTTCGGCGTCAGGGATCGGGCTAGCCGCCAGCATTGCGGCGACAGCCTCGCTGATGGTTTCGGCGTCTGAAACCTCAATCCAAGCGCCATGCAAATGGCCATTATTGTAAGCGGCCAGACACGCCACATAGATGCGCGGTCCAAGGGGTGCAGGTGGTTGCGATTTGGTCACGGGAGTTCTCCAAGCTTGCGCCCCCCCCCGCGGTGGGTGCCCGG
>CAYUFN010000023.1:5321-7846 GCA_964443965.1 uncultured Hyphomonas sp.
CCCCCCAAAACAGCGGGGGGCCACGGGGGGCCGGGGGGGGGCTTTTGGGCCCGGGTGTTCCCCAACCTGCCCCCCCCCCCCCCGCATTCCTTTCCCGGCAGGCGGGAGGGGGTGGTGGAGGAAGCGTCAGTCAGAGCGCAAAAGGGCGGCCTGCAAGGTGGCCAGGTCGGGGGACTTGGAAAGAGTTTAATGAAAGTTAAGCTGCAACCTTGCGGGGTGACCGCGCTCTGATAAACGCGCCATCCACCCCCTCCCGTCTGCTCGGGAATAATGCCCTAAAGGCTATAGTGACGATATGAGCGCGTTTTGATTGAGAAAAGGTGCACTCTCTTATGCGTCTCTCAGGACTTCTTCTGAAGGAGATCGCGATAGCCGCCATCTCGTAAGTGCCGCGCTGTTTGTAGTTGGGCGCGAAGCCTGTCCTTCATGGACCGATTGTGCTGGGTCCAGTCGTCTTCTACGCGTTCAGGACCATAGATGATTTCAGCGGCGTCTTTCAAACAGAGGCCGGCTTCGACTGTATCAAGGGCGATCAGACCATTTCTGAAGCGTTCAGCTTTGGCTGACCAGACAGGATTGCTGATATCGCAGGGCTCATAAACACGATTGGCTTCCTTGATGAGATTGAATTGGCGTTCCATCTCGCTTGGGCCTGAGAGTTCAAAGGACATTCTGACCGGATGGGTCGATCGCAAGGATAATCCGAACACGCGCATTTGTACCGCCAGCGCATCTCCTTGTATCAGGAGGTGTTCATGTCCTTTAAGGTCTGTGAGTTGCCGGATACGGGTGAGGCGGGCTGACATTTCGAAGATTTCGTCTGTCTCTCCTTCAAGACGCGGTGAGACATTGATACGGATATGGTTTGGGTAGATCTCCTCAGACCAGAAGACATCTGCCTCAACAGCGCTTTGATCAGGATTGGGAAAGAACATCAGCCCCCAGCTTTCTGCTTCCGGCTGAGGCTTTAAGAGGTCAAGCGTATGGATGTTATGGCACCATTGCTCGATATGGACGGAGCCATGTTGTCGGCAATATGCAGCACGTTTAAAATCCGGATCCCGTCTTAGGTGTTCCCAGGCCCAACCTCGCCGTGAAAGTCCTGCGAGATAGTTGTAACTTTTCGATATATGCTTAAACCCACGTGCTGCTTGCACCATATGCACAAACCCTCCTGCCTTACAAACAGGAGTTGCAAATGATATGCCATGCGATCATGATTAGAACGTTATCATCTTTAGGCTGAGTGAACGAAAATCACTGCTTCTGTAGTTACGACTATTGATCCGGGGCGTCGTCTTTTTCGTCTTTCCTCGCTTTACTGCCAATCCGATCAAAGTCGCGCCGCCAGAAAATGGAGAGCTCGTGTCCATCTTCGGGATCCGTTTCGCCGCGGACCGTCACCGTCTCAAACGGTTACCAGTCAATTGCGACCCCGACAGTACCATCCACACGGTTTTCAGCCTGAACATAGACATTCGGTCGGATATACTTTCCGGTTGTGATGATGGCTGTACCTTCTTCTGTTTCAGACAGATCCAGGTGATCAAGACGCATGGTATTTTCCAGTTTTAATATTAGCAATCGAACAAACTGCTTTTCAGCAAGGTATCGTGCATATTGCCAAGAATATTACAGGAATAATACATGTCCTAAGCTATAGAGGTGTGTAGGCTTGAAATCTGGGCGAGAAACAACGCCAATTCGGATATGAAAAAGCGATCTAAAACACTTTGTTTCGCTGCGTTCGAGGCACAATTATTGCTTGTATATCAGTAAAATTCGACGTTTTATCAATCATATCGATAGATAGGCGAGAAGGAAGGTTCGTTCAAAGTGTTCGCGCATTCAAAACAGAAAATGAATCCGCTTAGCGCTGCTCTCAAGCGTTGCCGATCTTCTTTTATCGGTGTTGCAGTTTTCAGCTTTGCCATCAATTTGTTCATGCTGACTGGCCCGCTTTTTATGCTTCAGGTCTATGACCGGGTTCTGACGAGCAGGTCGATACCAACGCTGATCGCTCTATATGGGCTCGTTGTGGCTTTGTTTGCAGCTTTGGGTCTCTTTAATTTCCTCCGTGTTCGGGTGTTATCACGTATTGGCTATCGTCTGGATTCTGATTTGATGATGCTCGCTGAAAAGCGACGTATTGTGCATGGGCTTATGGGAGGCGGGCAGGAGATGAGGCCTGTCTCCGATCTTAGCCGCCTCCGCCAATTTATAGCGAGCCCGGCACTTACGGCTTTGTTTGATCTCCCCTGGACACCGATATATCTTGCTGTTGTCTTCTATATGCATGCCTGGCTCGGTTGGCTCGCGACAGGTGGCATCGTCATAATCACGCTTTTTACAATTGCAAACGAGACTTTGACCAAGTTTAAAGTATCCGAAGGGACGTATTGGGAGATGGAGAGCGCCCGCTTTTCAGATGGCTCCCATCGGAATGCAGATGTGATTGTTTCCATGGGCATGCTGCAGAACACGCTCAACCATTGGGCCAGAATGCGCAAAGGCGGGCTTGCCAA
>CAYUFN010000023.1:7856-21159 GCA_964443965.1 uncultured Hyphomonas sp.
GGCCATGACATCTGCAAGTAAGGCAATCCGTCTACTGCTACAGTCCTCAATTCTTGCACTGGGGGCTTATCTCGCTGTCTATCAAGTCATAACGCCAGGTGTCATGATCGCTGCGTCGATCATTGGCGGACGCGCTTTAGCCCCTGTCGATCAGGTTGTTGGAGGATGGCGCAATTTCATAGGTGCTCGCCAGGCGCATAAAAGATTGAAAGCCGGGCTGGAGCATATGGAGGCATAAGATGATATGCTTCAGTTGCCTGCGCCAGACGGGCAAATCAGTTTTTCTGGCGTCACAAAAATGCCGCCGGGTGGTTTGGCAGATGACGGGGCTCCAATCTTGAGCAATCTCAGCTTCTCCCTGAAACCCGGTGATGCGATGGGCGTGATTGGTCCGAGTGCTTCTGGTAAGTCCAGCCTTGCAAGAATTCTGGTCGGCTTGTGGATGCCTGACCGTGGATCGGCGCGGCTTGATGGCGCCACGCTCGACCAATGGGACAGCGATGAACTCGGCAAACATATTGGCTATCTGCCCCAGTCGGTTGAGCTTTTAAGTGGTACGATCGCGCAGAATATTGCGCGCTTTGATCCAGATGCCAAGGATGAGGATATCGTCGCGGCCGCAAAACTCGCCAATGTAAATGATCTTATTCTTTCATTGCCGGGCGGCTATGGGGCGAAGATTGGAGACGGCAGACTGGTGCTTTCCGGCGGTCAAGTGCAGCGCATTGCCCTGGCGCGGGCAGTCTATGGCAGTCCCGCCCTGATCGTGCTGGATGAGCCGAACTCTAATCTTGATGCGGAGGGGGATGCGGCTTTATCAAAGGCTATTGCAAGTCTCCGCGAGCAGGGCAAAACCATTATTGTTATGGCGCATCGCCCAAGCGCTATCGCATCTGTGAATTATGTGTTGATGCTGAGGGGCGGACAGCAAGTAGATTTTGGACCGAAAGAAGAGGTGCTGAAGCGCGTGACCGAGGCAAGCAATGCACCCAAAATCGGCAAGGCAAAGCTGGAGGTCACATCCTAGATGGCGATGATCGAAACAGATGAACATGAAGTCAATACCTCCACCCGCGGTCCCCTTATTATGGGAGCTGCCATCTTCGCCCTTTTGTTTGGTGGAATGGGTTACTGGATGTTCGCAACCAAGATTGCGAGTGCCGTTATTGCCTCTGGAACGGTATCGGTTGCTGGTAAACCTAAGACGATACAGCATCTTGATGGCGGCATCATCACTCAAATCAATGTGCAAGATGGAGATCTGGTCGAGGAAGGTGATTTGTTGATTCGGATGGATGATACTTTGTTATTGTCCAACCTCGATATCTATGAAAATCGACTGGAAGAAGCGATCGCTCGTCGGCAAAGGCTGATCGCAGAACGTGATAGCAGGGGACGAATCGGCTGGGATTATGCCGAGTTTGAAAATGTAGGTCTCGCATTATCTGCTGAGATCAGATCAGGGCAGGAAGGCCTCTTTCGTGCTCGTAAGGCCACACGACTGGGACAATTAGATCAGATGGAAGAGCAGGTTGCGCAGTATCGCAATCAGATCCGAGGGATGGAAGATGTGGGAGCCTCTCAGGCAAAGCAGAAGCAGTTGCTGCAAGAAGAGCATGACGGGCTCGCGGCATTGAGCGAGCAGGGTTATGCCGCTTCCAACCGCGTACTCGGTTTACAAAGACAGTTGGAAGAGATTGATGGGCAAGCTGCCCAAGGGCGCGCAGAGATGGCCCGCGTCGAGAACTCAATCTCAGAAACGTTTATACAAATGACGCAGGTTGATCGGGAATTTAAGCAGACCGTATTGACCGAGCTCAGGGAAGCCGAAGGCTCTGTCAATGATCTGACCCAGCAACTTCAAGCGACCAGAGAACAGCTCGGCCGGGTCGAGGTGAAAGCTCCAACTGCTGGAATGATCCACCAACTTAGTGTTTTTACAATCGGCGGCGTGGTGCAACCTGGCGGCGCGGTCATGGCTGTGGTTCCCCAAACCGATCGGATGGAATTTGAGGTCGATGTCGAGCCGCAATATGTGGATCAGATTTTTGTCGAACAGCCAGCTGATGTTTTATTTTCTGCTTTTAATGCCCGCACGACGCCAACCTTAAATGGTCAAGTGATCGGGGTATCTCCTGACAGTGTGCTGAATGAGCAGTTGGGTGTCGCCTTCTATAAGGTGCGCTTGGCGGTCTCCGATGATGAACTGGCAAGGCTTGGAGATTTGAGGCTTATACCCGGAATGCCGGTTGAGGTCTTTATTCAGACCCAGTCGCAGAGTCCCTGGACGTATTTGACCCGGCCTCTTTCTGATAATTTGAAGCGTGCTTTTCGGGAAGACTAGCTCTCAGCGAAACTTGAACCGTGTTTCCTCAATCAGTGAGTCATATGTGTCGCGTGCTCCGAAAAACTGGCCATCCGGAACATCTTCCGCATTCACCATAATGACAACTCCCTGGACACGTTTCTGCGATCTTGTTGAACGGGCTGCAAAGAAGTTTTGTTCCTCTGTGTGAACCAGAAAATCCTCATAGGTCGTAATTTCAACAGCTTCAGGATATGTTTCAATCGGACTGTTGAAGAATTTGAAAATGCTATCCTCATAGTCGAGATAGGCGATTATAAAGCCGTCAAAACCAGCTTGTAATGTCTCAGATGCTGCCCGGATCAGAAAGGCGTCTTCGAGCCGATTAAGACTATCGGGTAATCCACCACGGGTGCTGACCTGGAGGCGATTTCCCGGAACGCGTCTCGCATCTGTTGCTGTTGTTACCGAACGATATGCCTTTGCGATGCGAGCGTTACGTTTTTCGGCCTCAGACCTATTGTCTTGAAAAATCGAAAACGGGTTTGGAACCTCTGGGCCCTTTGGAAATGAACCGCATCCCCCCAGGAGGAGCATGGATGTAAGTCCGATCGCGAGTTTGCGCATTGAAGGGAGTTTAGAATTCATCATTGTTGTGGATCCAGTCTGATTGGTTCGTCTTCGGGATAGGTTTCCACCGGGAGAGTGGTCGGCAGACCGGGGTTCACACCTATTTGATCATTAGTCGGTCGTGGGGTGGGGGCAGTTATATACGGCCTGCCCATCAGGCGTGCCAGTATTAGCTCATTGTTTCGCTCATCATGAAGCGATTGTGAGAGGCTCAATTCGGCAGAAAGTTTACGTTCCATTGCGTCTAATACGTCTAGCGTTGTTGACAGTCCTGTCGCTTGCGCCGCGCGTGTTCCTTTTAAGGCTTCTTCGGCTGCATCGAGGCTAGCCTTCTGCGCTGCGCTAATGATCCGTGTACCGCGTAGTGTTTCCCATAATTGAAGTGTTTGTTGGTCCGTCAGCCGGATATCATTCTGGTAATTGAGGCGTGCTGCCTGTACTGAGGCCGCAGCCCTGCGCCTCTGTGCGTTTTGTGTGCCGCCACTATAGATTGGCACGGTCAGTCTAACGCCGATATTAAGCTGATTGTCCGTATCGATGGTAGGGCTATTATTTGTCGATGCGACAGCTGCGGCATTCAATTGTATTGTTGGCAAATGACTTCTAGACTCACTTTTGAGCAGGACTGCTGCGGAACGTTCATCCAGTTTGCTTGCTTCCAGGACGGGGCTATGTCTGCGGACTTCTTGTTGCACGAGTTCATAATTCAGCTCGAACACATCCAATTGCTTTGCCGGCAGTTCGGCCTCGAGCACAGTTATTCCAGTCGCCTGCTTTAGTCTTGCTTGTAAGATATTCCGCTCTGACTTGGCCGCAGCTAAAGAAGCTTCAGAGCTTGCCAGCCGACTAAGAACCTGAGCTGTGTCGATCTTGGAACTGTCACCAAAGGCGAAACGTGTTTCCGTGGCGAGGTTCAGCTCTTTGAGGATGTCCACATTCGTTTGAAGCAGGCCAATGCGCGCTTGTACTTCGGCTAGAGAAATATAGTCTTGTTGGACTTCGGTTAGCACACCGCCGACTGATGCCTCATAGCGAGCGCGTGCGCTTTGAACTGAGATTGTTGCGCCATAGGTCTGAAGGTAACGTCGCCCACCATTGTAGATCGTTTGTGTTGCACGAATACTGACGGAGCGAGGGGAGAGATTTTGCTCGAAGTCTCCGCCGCCTTGTAATGTCGCATCACGACGGGACGTTCTAACGCTTGCGTCACCAAATACTTGAGGGCGATAGGCTGCGCGTGCTTCGGTGATATTTTCCTGTGTGCCGCGAAGGTTTGCTCGCTGACTGCGCAGGAGAGGGTGGTGGCGCTTTGTCGCTTCAAAAAGATCCGGAAGGGGAGTGACTTGAGCGGAGGCCTCTGCTCCTGAATGTAAATGGCTAAAAGCCATTAGTACCGCAGTTAGAAGAACATGGGTCGTTTTCATATATCTACTGCTCTCTAAGGGTCATCAATGGAAGACCCATTCAAAATTTGCGCCAATGTTTAGTATTTACGATCAAAAAAATGTTTGGATTTTTTTTGGCAACAAAAACCAATTCTCGTCTCTTACAGGGACCAGTCTGAAATGAAACAAGCAGGTCACATAATCGAAGTGTGAGCTTTGTCGGATATCTAGAATTCTGATAGCAAAGCCTCATTTGGTAATCCAAACTGAGGATCATCTAACTTTAGTCTCACAACTGTGTAAGATCCAGTGCGATCAAAAGAATACTTTGGCTCTTTCCAATCAGCTGGAATATTCTTTGGTGTAAAATGCTTAGTGTAAATCTGTTTTACTATGGCATGCCCTGCGACCCAGTTAATTTTAGTGTTATTGACGCACAAATTTTCCAAGCTAGTCGTAGTTTCTCGGGGTTGGTTTTGAGTGGCTTCACAATCATCTGAAATTTTCTGAGGATTCAGCTCATTTTTTGCCACGTATCGAATACTTTGTGGCGAAACAGTAACCATCAGATTTTTCTTTAAGTTTATCCAAACTCTCAACAGTTCATAGTCGGTTTCGTGAGGGGCTAAATTGATATCCTCAATTTTCGGATCGTTAGGAAATCTAATTTCGATGGAAGGTAATCTAAGGCTGTGAAGAAAGCCGCAATTGTTCGAACTGAAAATATGAACAAATGGCCTGTTTCCCGTTTCTCTTCCTATCCAGTATTCGCCACTTTTCTGTTCGTTTGGAATTTCTTCCGATTGATACCATTTTAAGTCTAATTGCTGGATCTTGGTAAGGCTAGACGAAATGCAAGTGCTTAAATCTGGAGTACTTCCGGTGCTTGAAAACTCAAGCTCGGCCCAGTCATCTGATACTGTTCCGTAAAGAAACGTTGAAGCGCTTTTTTCATCGAGTGAATCAAAAGGTTCATCGAATAAAGGACGTAACAGTTCTGCCGATGAAATGTCCTCATCGGGATCACTTTGCAGGTCGACAGCGTTTGGTGCTGGTCCTGAACAAGATGATATCATCGTTCCTGAAGAAGCAATAATAAACAGTGTGTACAGTACGTTAACATTCATTTTTATAGCTTATCCACACGATGCTTGAAAAATCGTAAAGGTTGTATGCGACATATTTTCGTTCATTGTTGACCTTGGGCTTTTGTTGTGCACTCCATAGCGTAGGGAATGTGTACGAGGGAGATGTCAGATGGCTGACAATGAAACTACGCTTGGCGAGTTAAAAGAACTAATTAGCAATACTGGTCAAGGAGTAAGAGGGGCTATATCGGCCCTGCTATTCGAACTTGATCAGCTGATAATTCTCGACCCGGGAAACACTGAACTCATCCAGCTGAGGCTCGAGGGGCAGGACATCTTCGATAATCTTGGGAATTTTAGTAGGGCCATCTCAGTTGCTGGTTTCGTTAGTCCCGCATTGCAGGGCGACTTTTCTGGAACAATTGAGGGTGTAAATGACTTTCTTGTTGCTGAAATATCAGAAGATCTGGCCCGTAGGGCGCTGGATTTCATAAATGCTTCAACTAATGCTGGCGCGCTAGAGGGTTTGACCCCGAACTCACGAGCTGTTTTGGACGGCTTTGCTGGCACAATTGTAGAAGCTTTGGGGGAAGGGTTTGCTAATTTTGTCCAAAACACTGTCGATACGTTTGCAAACGAATTACGTACAGCTCTCGCGGATGAACAAAATGCTGCTGTGGCGGCGTCATTTCAAGCTGTAAACGGTCTCGCTGAAGCCTTCAATAACCTTGAGGCATCTGGCTTTGAGGGTCACCCGCTTCAAGGCCTGCTATTTGAGCAAGTCATAAGGGACACACTTATCCTCTCTTTAGCTGTAGTTGATCAACTATCAAGCTTTTCGACATTCCAAGCCTTCCTGAATAATATTTTCCCGGTAGCTACGATCGACGAAATAGTCGGCAATTTTGTGCAAATAGATTCTACAAACTCAGTCACTGTGAACGTTAGCCTTCCTAGTGATATATCAAATGCTGAAACTCCGGCCGTTGGTGCCTTTGCAGTTAACGCGGTCGCCGTTTCAATCAACCTAGCGATCGAGAATGCAACTGACGATCATGCGGATGTTTTTTCTGAAGCAGTAGGCCCGTCACTCGAAAGGTTTGGGCTTGTAGACGATGTGCAGTTTGTGACCCTTACTAATCAGAACAGTTTTGCTGATTTTAACGCAACTGGACAGTCTTTGATTTTCTCAGGTGCTAATACTGCGATTGTTGGTTCAGATGATGCTGATATTATTCTCGGTAGCGTTTTCATAAGTGGTGGGGGCGGTGATGATACCATCCTTGTGCAACAAGCTGATACCACAGCGACACGATTGGTGAACGCAGGTTCTGGTGCAGATCTAGTTATAGGTTCATCAGACAGCGATATTCTTAATGGTGATTCTGGGCAAGATGAGCTGTTCGGCGGAGGTGGGGCAGATCAGTTAAGCGGTGGCCGTGGTGCCGACATCCTAGTGGGTGGTGAGGGACAAGATACGTTCTTTGGGGGCGATCAGGACGATACCTTATATCATAATAATTTGGACAAGGAAGATGATGATGATGATGTCGATAGACTGGAAGGGGGGAGTGGTGACGACCACTATATTGTCGGTAATGGGGACATAATTTCTGACGATTCATCCGACGGGGGATCAATACATTTTAATGGCATCAGGCTCACCGGTGGCACTAGTTCGGAAGACGAGGCCACTCTTAGTGATGATGATCGTATTTATATTGGAGCTGAGGACGAGACTTATGAGCGTGACGGGGCCAACCTGATTGTTACATTGACAAGCGGAGAACAGCTCACAATTGAGAATTACACGTCCGATGGGCAACATGGAATTACACTAACGTCTGAGGAAGAAGAGCCGGATGTACCGGATAACTTTTCTTCGCCCTTAATTTTAGACCTCGACGGTGATGGCATTGAAACGACCAATCTTGAAACCGGTGGAGTTTTTTTCGACATCGACAACGACGGCATCCGGGAAAGAACAGCATTCGTTGCACCTGATGACGGACTGCTTGCCCTCGATAGAAACGGGGACGGCCTAATTAGTGATGCCAACGAGCTCTTTGGATATGGCGAAACAATTTCAGCATTCAATCAGTCAGATCTGCTTGGGCCAGGTGGGTTAGACATCAACTTCACAAGCGGTTTTGACAGATTAAGAGAGTTGGACGAAAATTCCGACGGCTTTATTGATACAAACGATGCGGCATATGCAGACCTGGTCGTTTGGAGGGACTTAGATCAAGATGGCCGGTCAGATGATGGTGAGCTCTTTTCCCTAAACGATGTCGGTGTGGCTGCAATTTCACTTGCCGATCAAACAACACGCCAGTTTGTTAATGGAAACTTGCTCACTGATATTTCTTCTTTTGTCACGACTGAAGGTGAGGTGCGTCAAGTTGGTGACGTGTTCTTCCGTTTTAATCAGTTTGATATCGATTTTGACGTGCCAGTAAATCTTGATCCAGCAATTCTTGATTTGCCGAATTTGTCCGGTATCGGAGCGGTCCGCGATTTGCACTCGTCTATTGCCACTGACCAGGGCCTTAGAGAGTTAGTAGAGCAGTTTGATCAACTTGGTCTAGATCAACTCGATGAAGTGAGTGGGCTCGCTGAGCAAATCATCCTCAGATGGCATGGTGTCGATGCTGATATCGCGACTGCATTTAGCCGAACACCTAATGCAAACGCTGCTCATGTTGCGGTTATTGAGTCGATAAGTGATACACCGTTCAGACAGTCATTGTCTGAAGGCCCGCGACCGCAAGCCGGAACCGTACTGGAAGAGCAGTTTGAACAATACCATCGCCTGATTACAACCCGTTTATTGCTGCAAACGGAGCTCGGCCAACAACTGTTCCCGGAGCTTAGTTTGATTGGAACTGATTTCGTCATCTTGGGTGATGAGCGGGACAGTAGCGTTATTCTGGAAAGACTTGAGGCAAATGCCCCTGAGGCCGTTCTTGAAAGTTTGCCTTACTGGCATGCAGCTCTGAGGGTTCTCGATACAGTCTTTGGCTCCTTTGAAGATGTTGATGAGGTAAGCTATATTTCGAATGTTGAAGACCTGTTAGCACGGCAGGGAATCGATATATCGTATGCGGAACTAATTGTAGCTTATGTTGGGACGCAAAATGACGATGGAATAATTGTTTCGAGAGGGCTGGGCGGCCGATCACTAAGAGATGAGAATGGCTCAGATATATCATCTGTCATTTTTGGAGGCGGCGGAGACGATGTCATTCGCGCAGGCAATGGGCAACAAATTATTTATTATGGAGAAGGGCAGGGTAATGATACACTTCAGCTCCCGAATTTTACCCCTCAGTCACTTGGTTCAGAGCCAACTGAAGTTCGTATTCCAGATCTGGAATTAGATGATCTATCGTTCCAAAGAGGCTCAGACAGTCCAACAGACTTAACCCTTACGATTGTATCAACAGGTGAAACTCTAACAATTCAGAACGCCTTCAATCGGGCAACAGGCGCTCCCGCCGCAGTTTTTGTCTTGGATGGGGGCATTAGACTGGATTTTGAAGCGGCTCTTTCGCTTGCCTCAAGCACCGGAACAAGCTTGTCAGATATTATTATTGAGGGTGATTTTGATAGCGACCAACCATTGAATGGTGGTGCCGGAAATGACCTGTTGGTTGGACAAGAGGGCCTTACGGAATTTCAGTTTGATATCGGGTCTGGTCAAGATGTTATTCAAGATGCGGATGGTGACAATGTTCTGATTTTTGGTTCAGGTATTGGACCAGGTGACCTTATCTTTACGATGGATCCCGATAACCCCAACTCTCTGATTATCAGTTTGATTGGAGATACTAACGATTCCGTCACAATTCTAGGACAGTTTGGACAGTCGCCAACAATTGGAGAAATTAGGTTCGTTGACGGGTTTCCCCCAATCACAGACTTTTCTTTAACAGCTGGCAATAACGTGTTGCAGGGCACAAATCAGGATGACGTGCTTTTATCCGAAGAACTGTCAACTGACGACATTATTGCAGGCCTTGAGGGGAATGATCTTCTACAGGGTAGAGCGGGAGATGATCGATATATTTTCAGAAATGGAGATGGCCAGGATATCATCGAGGACTCGGGGCAATTTGGGCAGGTTAATACTCTGGTATTAGTCGATAGTAACTTAAATGATATTCAGTTCTCTCGAACTGGCGATACAGATGAGGACCTTCTAGTGATTGTTGGCTCCGGAGGCGATCAAGTGCTGATCGTTGATGGGCTTCTGGCTAGCTCCTCAAATTCGAACAGGTCCATTGAGCTTATAGAATTTCAGGACGGAAGCGTAATAACGCTCGCAGAAATTACTGAATTAATCGTTCAAGCCGATATCAACAATGGAGATCAACTTGTTGATGGTACATTCAGCGATGATGTAATTACCCTGACTGAAGGAGATGTGACCGTCTTCGGTAATGATGGCGCTGATATCATCACTACAGGTGGTGGCAATGACGCCATCTTTGGAGGATCCGGAAGCGATATCATTCGTGCCGGTCAAGGCGACGATATCATACAAACTGGGTTTGGCCGGGATACGATCTTGTATTCTTCAGGAGACGGCTCTGATACGATAACAATAAGCTCTTTGATTGAGGTCAATGGCTTTAACATGGATACGCTTGTCTTCGATGATTTGAGCATCGGGGACATTGATGTTTCCAGAGATGGCGTTGATTTGTTGCTGACGGTGCAGGGCAATCCATCTGATAGTGTTCTCATTGTTAGGCAGCTGGCAGCCTTTAATTCAGCCTTTTCCAATCTGAATGCAGCTCCACTGATCGAAACATTTGAATTTGCAGATGGTTCAACTCTATCTTTCGAGGACCTGCGTGACCTTGCCTTTAGATCAGATGCTACTGATGGCGACGATACAATCATAGGAACAAGCACTATTGATCGTATTTTCTTGAGTAGCGGTTCTGATTTTCTGTCAGGTGGAAGTGCTAACGATATTTATGTGAGAGAGAGCGGGGTCACAGGCGATACGATTATTGATGATGACCGATTTGATGGCGCTGATCGCCTTGTCTTGGAAGAGTTCGGTCCAGATGACGTAACGGTTTCCATCGCGGATAACGGTCGAGATTTTGTCCTTACGCTCCCAAACGGTTCAGTAACGCTTGTTGATCAAAGGACATCGACATCAACGAGTGGGATTGAGATCATTGAATTCGCTGATGGTACACTCTGGCGACAAACTGATCTGACAGCTGCTGCCATTTCGGTTAGCGGTCTTGATGGAACGCTCACCGGAGATAGTGGTGATGAGATCATTACCGGAACCGCGGCCAGTGAAACTTTAGACGGCGGGGGAGGTAATGATGACCTCTCTGGTGGAGCGGGCTCAGATCTCTACTTATTTGGGGTTGGCTCTGGCAATGACACAATTAATGATAATGGTGCAAATAGCTTCTTTGATATTGATCGGGTTCAGTTGAATGGTCTGAACTCTTCTGACGTAACATTCGCGCGACAGCAGAATAATAGTCTAATTATAACAATCATTTCAACGGGCGAAACGCTCACCATCACTGATCACTTTGATAGCACAAGCGCAGGTGTTGAGTTTATCTTATTCGCTGATGGCTCCTCCTTAGATCGCGAGGATTTGGTTGAGATATCTGCTTTCATTGGAACAGCCGGTGATGATGCCTTTGTGGGTACAGATGCCGATGAACTCATTGATCTCGGAACAGGTAATGACACTATTGAGGCACGAGGCGGTCGGAATACGCTCATTTTCGAGGTGGGTGATGGAAACGATTTTATTGATGATAGGTTCACTGATAATGATAATATTGTTGTATTGCGAGGTGTAAATCCTGCTGATGTGTTGTTTGATGTAACCGGCAGTTTCCTTAGCAATGTAACCGTTCGCTATGGCGATGGCGACTCTATTGAGATTGAAAGCCAACTCGCCGGCACGGGTCAGGTTTCAGAAATTCGATTCGATGATGGAACAATTATTACACGCGAGCAGATTCTCGAGCAGGCGATTTTCCGTGGAACTGAGGCTTCAGAAGCAATAAATGGTAGTTCAAGGGATGATGTTTTTGACGGAGGCGCAGGAGACGACGTAATTACTGGCCAAAGGGGTAGCGACACATATCTTTGGGGTGTGGGATCCGGCTCTGATATTATAACTGATGATAGCGGCGATCAGTCAGCGAACTCTGTTCAAATCATTGGGTTGAGCCTAACGGACCTAGAGTTTAGTCGTGACGGCCGAGACCTTCTCATCACTATTGCATCGACGGGTGAGACCCTCACAGTCACCGATCAGTTCAATGCGACGTTCAGTGATTTCTTTGGGGTTGGAGCTGTCGTTTTCGAGGACGGAACACGCCTTGACCGTACTCAAATTGCCGTCCTTGCACCACTTATCGGTACTGCGGCAAGCGACACCTTGATTGGTGATGATTCCGCTGATGCCTTTCTCGGCGGTGCGGGCGATGACTTCATTGACGGTCGAGAAGGTAGCGATACCTACATTTGGCGGTTGGGTGATGGCAATGATACGATTGATGAAAGATTTGAGCAGCAGGACGGAGATGTAGATACGATACTGCTCCAAGGTTTAACTGCGGCTGATATTACTCTCTCACGCGATAACCTCAACAATATTGAAGATCTTCTCATTACGATTGATGCATCCGGGGAGCAGATTCGGGTCCTCAGTCAATTAGATGAATTCTCTAGCAATGTAGAGCGTATACTGTTTGATGATGGGTCGGAAATATCACTCCTAAACCTCGGAGAAATTCTGCCGATAGAGGGCACAGATGGTTCTGACTTCATTGAGGGAACGCGCTCTAGCGATTTAATTCTTGGACGGAGGGGTGATGATGTATTAGAAGGCGCTGAGGGCGACGATACCTATCTGTACCGCCTTGGTGACGGCAACGACATTATCTTTGAAAATCAAGGGGAGGCGAATGCTGGACCATCAAGTGATGAAGGTCCGTCAGGCTTCGACACATTGCGTCTGGAAGGAATTACTCAAGACGATATTGAAATAACGCGGCTTCTTCCTCCAACTGTCATTGATGGCGTTTTGGTGTTCGAGGGGCCTCAAGCTTTCTTTGATCGTGTCACTTTCGATTTTCCGGTTGCCTTCACAGGACCAGTCGTTTTTGAAGACAATGCAGATTTCTTCGGCCCAGTCACATTTGATGGACCTGTAACCTTCCTGGATTTTGCTGATTTCCAGGATGTTGCCACCTTTAATGATACAGCTGTGTTTGAGCGAGATGCCACTTTCAATGATTTTGTTGAGTTTGGCGTTTCTGCTGTTTTCGAGGATGATGTTTCATTCACTACAAGCTTCTCATTCGGCGATGCGGACATCTCGTTCCTGAGAAACGTAGAGGCCAATGAGCCTTTCACTTTCTTTGAGGATGATCAAGTATTCACCGAAGATGTCGTATTTGATGGCCCTGTCGGTTTCTTCGGTGATGTTGAGTTTCAGGGAACAGCGACATTTAACGGTGCCGCCTTCTTCGACTTTACGGCGACCTTCCGCGATGACGTGACGTTCAATGCTGGTGTTGAGTTCTTTGACGAGAACCTTGTTACTTTTGAAGGTGCGCACACGGGACATGGCCCGGTATCGGGCGTTTCTGGGCGATACGATTTCAGGTCTGCCGCATGTGGCGGGAACATCGACCTTTGTGGCGATGGAAGCCGTCAAGGAGACAATGCTCGCTGATCCGGCTTGACGCTCTGCGGCAGCGTGACAAATGATAGCGTATGAAACTACCGTTTATCCTCTGTATGGTCATTGCCATACCCGCCTTTGCGGAATGTCCGGCGCCTGCTGATGTCTCCGATGATCTCGAGGCGCTTTTCTCGGAGGCGCGGAAGGC
>CAYUFN010000023.1:21169-27221 GCA_964443965.1 uncultured Hyphomonas sp.
CTTTGAGGGTGACCAAGTTTTCACCGAAGATGTCGTTTTCGATGGAGTTGTTATTTTCCAGGATGACGTAGAGTTTCAGGGAAATGCCACTTTCAATCAGTTTGTTGAGTTTCAGCGTGATGCGACCTTCAATGGCGATGCAATCATAAACGATGCATTTTCATTTGATGCGCGTGATGTCACGTTTAATGGAGACGCTATTTTCTGCGCACCATCTGACGAGGATGGTGAATCTGGAGATGAGGATGAGATGGGTGCCGGTGGAGATCCAAACTTCTTCTTCGAGCCGAACAACGACCTGATTATCAACATCCTTTCAACTGGCGAAACGATTACGATCCGCGACTATTTCCTGGATGAGAGAAATGAAGTAGAACGCATCTTACTTGATGATGGAACAGAAATATTCCTAAACCAGATTGCAAGCACACTCATAGCACCTGCTACAGATAACGAAGATTTTGTTCAAGGGACGTCAGCTGATGATACGCTGTCTGGCGGACTCGGTAATGATTTTCTGAGTGGTGGATCAGGTGATGATACTTACATCATCGGTCTAGGCACAGGCGACGATACTATTGATGACAGTGTTGGCGCCAACCGCGTTGTTTTTGAGGCTGATATTTCGGTCTTTGATGTCGAATTCTCCCGAGATGGAAATGACCTGATTATTGAAATTGGAGGATTGGAACGAACTGCAGTTCGTGTGAATAACCAGTTCCAGAGCGAAGCGGCAATTGTGAGTTCGTTTGAATTTGATGATGGTACAGTCATCACATCAGCTCAGGTTCAAGCGGAGATCCTATCTCAGACCTCTAATGATGGTAATAATATCATAACAGGATTTGTTGGTGATGATATTATTACTGCCCGATCGGGTGATGATATTATCGATCTTGGTGACAACAGAAATGATAATGATTTTGTTTTTGGAGGAGAAGGTAGAGATACAGTTATCTTCCAAGGTAGCGAGAGTGATTACACGGTAGAAGTGCTTGAAGGCCGTATTGAGGTATCACACAGATTTGGAGATGGAACGACAACCCTGGTTGACGTGGAATCTATTCAGTTCCAGCAGTTTGGCACCGTTTCAGACATAGACGTAGTTGAGAATATCGCTCCGATAGCCGGGGAACTTCAGCTTGATGGTCAGGAAGACCAAGCGTTGATCATCCGAGTGACTGATTTGTTGTCAGCAGTCTCCGACCCTGATGGTTCAACCCTTTCTGTGGTCGATCTGTCGCAATTTGTCGGAGGTATAGCGGAACTTGATGGTGATTTAATTCGCTTTGTTCCCGATGCCGATTTTAACGGAACAGCGAGTTTTCAATATACTGTTGCTGATAGTGATGGAGCACTCGCCAGCGACACAGTTAGCATTGTTCTGGCTGCAGTGAACGACGCGCCCATTGTGGTTTCGTCAGTAGGGGATGAAAGCGTTTCTGAGGACAACTTCATTGATATCCAAATCCCTCCGACAACATTCGCGGATGTCGATGGTGATGCGCTGACGTTTACAGCCAGTTTAGCCGACGGATCTGAGCTACCAGCTTGGTTAAGTTTCAACTCTGACACAGTAACATTCTCCGGACAGCCCCCCGCAGATTTCAACGGTGTTATTGAGCTGCTTGTAACTGCTGGTGATGGCCTGGAAAGCGCAAGTGCCGCTTTTGCTTTCATTATAGATCCGGTTAATGATGCGCCCATTCTTGCCGCTCAACTTGAGGATTTCAGTTCTGAAGCCGGCGAAGTGTTCTTTTTGGCGATTGCTGAAGACACATTCACGGATATCGATGCTGATATTTTAACATTTACAGCAAACCTGTCTGATGGTTCGGCTTTGCCTGAATGGTTGATATTCGATCCTTCGCTTTCGGGCTTTGTAGGCACACCACCCACAGGTGTTTCTGGAGACTTCGAGATCATTGTGACAGCAAGTGATGGTGAGTTCAGCGTCAGTGATACGTTTACGATTACGGTGACGGCTGGTAATGAGGCACCTCTTGTATCTGCTCCTGTTGCAAATCAGTCCTTTGCTGAAGATACATTTGTCGAATTTGCCCTGCCGGACGACACCTTCTTTGATGCGGATGGTGACGAGCTGGCTCTGACAGCAAGTCTGGCCGATGGGTCTGCACTTCCGGCCTGGCTCATCTTTGATAGCACAACAGGCACGTTTTCTGGTCAGCCACCTCTTAACTTCAATGGTGATTTGGAACTTCAGGTGACCGCAAGTGATGGGGAGTTCTCTGCCACGACCGCATTCACTCTGGCGATAACTGCGGTCAATGATGGTCCAACTCTGCTTATCCCTCTGTCTGACCAGTCGGGCCTTGAAGATACCGCCGTCGCCTTTGCATTGCCGGAAGATGCTTTTGGCGATGTAGAAGGGGATACGCTGACCCTGACGGCAGGACTTGCCAATGGGGATCCTCTGCCCGCTTGGCTGATCTTTGATGGGCAGGGTTTCTCCGGTACACCGCCACAGGACTTCAATGGCACGCTTGAGATTACTGTGACGGCCTCTGACGGGGAGCTGTCAACCTCAGATAACTTCTTGCTGACGATTGGCGCGGTTAATGATGCGCCTGCTGTCGGGACAGTGATAGAAGATCAGACGGGCACAGAGGAAAGTGCGTTCTTCTTTGAGTTGCCCGCAGATGCCTTCACAGACGTCGATGGCGATACGCTCACGCTCACAGCAAGCCTTGTAGGTGGCACAGCGCTGCCTGTCTGGCTGAGTTTTGATGGCCAGACTTTCTCGGGCACTCCGCCACAGGACTTCAATGGGGCGCTTGATATCGTTGTGACCGCGACGGATGGGGCGTTCCAGGCCTCCCAGCTCTTCACGGTGACGGTTAACCCGGTCAATGACTCGCCAGTTATTGAGAATGCGCTTCCAGATCAGGCCTTTGAGGAAGATACACCGGTCTCCTTTACCGTTCCGGCGGAAACCTTCTCTGACGTTGATAGCGATGCGCTCACGTTGTTTGCTACTCTGGTAGATGGATCTCCATTGCCATCCTGGCTGGTCTTTGATGGGGAAGGTTTCTCAGGTCAGCCGCCAGAGAACTTCAATGGTGATCTGCAGCTACGTGTGACAGCCAGTGATGGCGAACTGGAAGTATTCTCCGACTTCACACTGGAGATCACGCCTGTCAATGATGCGGTGATCGCGGTTGATGATGTGGTTGACACCAATGAGGATCAACCTCTCACCATCTCCATACTCTCACTTCTGGAGAATGATTTTGATCTGGAGAATAATAGCTTCCAGCTGACAGCCATTCTGGCGGTCACAGGCGGTACGGCCGTTCTTGATGGAGAAGGCAATATCATCTTTACCCCGGAGCCAAATTTCTCAGGGGAGGCGTCCTTTACCTATGAAGTCACAGATCTCTTTGGAGCCGTCTCTCAAGCGGTGGTGACTGTTAATGTGGCGTCGGTAAATGATGCGCCTGAGCTGATTATGTCTCTGGTAGACCAGACAGGACCGGAAGATGAGTTTGTATCATTCGCGATACCGGAGAGGACATTTGCAGATGTTGAGGGCGATGCCATCACGCTGACCGCAAGCCTTGCTGATGGTAGCGAGCTACCTGACTGGCTGACCTTCGATGGTGAGACCTTCTCAGGCACACCACCACAGGACTTCAATGGGCTTCTAGCTGTAACTGTAACAGCGAGTGATGGTGAGCTGACCACATCCGCAGCGTTCAATCTGGAGATCACACCGGTCAATGATGCGCCGACGACGCTTGTTAGTTTGCCAAATCAGAGCATCAATGAGGATGAGCCGTTCTCCTTTGCGATTGATCCAAACAGTTTTGAGGATGTCGATGGGGATACCCTGACCCTTGCAGCGCGACTGGCCAACGGAGAAGCTCTCCCAGAGTGGTTGAGCTTCGATCCTGAAAGTGCTGTCTTCTCTGGCACACCCCCACAGGACTTTAACGGTTCGCTTGCTATACTGGTGACGGCCAGTGATGGGGAGTTTTCAACATTCAGTGCCTTTCAGCTCATTGTGAATAATGTCAATGATGCGCCAATCGTGTCCAACGAGTTAGGGGTTCTTCAGGCTGTAGAGGATGAGGCAATATTCTTCGCCTTGCCGGAGGATGCTTTCTTTGATGTTGATGGCGACGCGCTGAGTTTAAGCGCACGTCTCGCCAGTGGTGAAGCTTTACCAGATACATTGCGGTTTGAAGATGGCACCTTGTTCGGGTTTCCAGAGGAAAACTTCAATGGAACGCTCGATATAACCGTTGAGGCGACTGATGGTGAAGCAACGATTAGTCAAACTTTCAGCATTGAAGTAGCAGCCGTTAATGATGCACCCATTGCTACCGCAGATTTGGGGCTGGAGGCTTTTGCAGGTGTTGATCTCCTCATCGATGCTGAGACGTTACTTGCTAACGATATTGACGTTGATGGCGATGATCTTTCAATCCTAAGCATTAGTGGGGGTATCGGCGGTCAGGTCTCATTGACCGAGGAAGGTGATGTTCTGTACACCGCTGACGAATTTTTCTCAGGCCTTGATCAATTCACTTATGTTCTCACGGATGGAGAGGCAGTCGCAACTGGTATCGTCCAGCTTGAAGTTCAAAACGCATTTTCAGACTTTGACCAGGGGACAGATGGAAATGATGTTCTGTTCGGAGATCTGTTCCAGCAAAATAATATTTTTGGAGCCGACGGCGATGACTTTATCGTCGGTGGCTTAGGCGCGGATCGGCTCTTTGGCGGCAATGGCAATGACATCATCTTTGGCCTTTTCGGTTCTGATGAGCTTGATGGAGGTTCCGGAAATGATCGACTCATCGGTGGTTTTGGCAACGATATTCTTCGTGGAGGATCTGGAACTGATGTCATCTTTGGCGGTGCGGGGTCTGATGAATTTATCTTCCGTCAGGGAGATGGAATAGATTTCATTGCGGATTTCGCTCGCGGACGTTCAAGCTTCTTCTTTACGATTGCTGGAGACCGGATCACTATTGATGTCGATGGTGTAGATAGTTTTTACGATCTATTGTCATACGGCGAACAGATCGGGCGGGATACAGTGTTTGATTTCGGTGAGGGCGATGTCTTGATATTGAATTCTACCCGTCTTGCGGCGTTAGACGATGACGTCTTCACGTTCGTGTAAAGATCTAGAAGTCTGCTTTGGGATAAATGATCACTTGTTGGGATTTGGAAAATAGTCTTGATGGTGCTCGCAGCCCTTTATCATCGGGTGATAAATCTATTGATCGTAACCCCCTGGCTTGCGCTTTCGAAGTTCCCGATAACGAATCGACGGCGGGGGAGCTCTTGAGAAGATTGCCGTTTTTTTGCAGGGGTCAAGTCAAGCCAAAAGGCGAGGTGGCTTGAGCACGAAAAATGAAGACCTATGGATCAGACACATGGAAAAGATTTATATCGCAGCTGTCAGCGAGCGGCTCTTTCCGTCTTGATGGCGATAGGGTTCATCCTACTAACTATCTGACCATTCCTCGCTTTTGCCGTGTGTATCGCATGCCCGTGATCTGTTGGCGCAGTAATGCTGAATATTCACGAAAGTGCACGGGGTTGCACGGTCTCCTGGAATTACAACATCGCGTGTTGAATGCGGTCCCTATACAATAAAGAGATGGGACCAAAACCTTCGCATCTAGACAAGGGCTGCGTGAGGCAACTGGAAGAGGCCGCCCATATCGCTGCGAATGTAGTCAGCCAATATGGGGACAAGTATTGGCCGATCTTCGACCGCATTGAAACCGAGCTAGTTGCTCGCAGATCTCGTGAAGAGCGTCTTTCAAAGTTTCGGATCAAAGCCTAATCGTTGCCATTCTTAGGTGAAATATAAAAAGGCTTGTTGTCCGGGCCGGTGTATCCTAGACTCTACATAGGGATCGAGAAAACTGTCCCCAAAAATGCATAAGGATTGTCCCCAAAATGAAGCAGCGTCACGCTCTAGTATGCTGTTTTAATTCGGATAAATATTCAGATTTGGCCCCGTCACTCGCGCCATTTTCACTAAAAATAAAACGATTTAACTCTTTGAAAA
>CAYUFN010000024.1:0-22057 GCA_964443965.1 uncultured Hyphomonas sp.
CTCGAAAGTGATGCGCTAAATATAGAAAATGCATCCTTGTATGCTTTCTGAACGTCGGCGTTAGCCGGGTTATTTGCCAAGTTCAAAAAGTTACTCGAGAAATTCTCAAAATTCGTTTGAACATTTAAAGCTGTGTCGTTTGAAAGAAGGCTTGCAACCAACTCTCCAAATAAACGTAAATTCATTCAGCTATTCCCAGCGTTGATATAGATATCATATCTACTATGACGTTTATGTGGACACAACAATAATGTTCCCTCATTGTTCTAGCAACCAAGCCAACCGTTCGCGCTTACGCCGCTTCTCCTCGGAACTCGTCGGCACGATCTTGCTGATCACCGTATAGCCCATAATCTTGCTTTCATCTAGCGCGCCTTGATGCGTATTTAGGAAAACAAAAAAGGCCAGCTCGTATTGAGCTGGCCCTCTTATCAAATATCTTCTGAGACTTGCCGAACTTAGCTAAGCCCGGCTTTGGCCGCATGCAGCGCATCCATACGATTGGCAAACGCGCGATCAGATGACAGATCATTGCCCGCATCCAGTGCGCTAAGCATTTTTTGAACCTGCTCGCTCATGCCAACTGTGTAGACCGCATTGCCGTCTGCTTTTGCATCACTCGCAATCGTATCAACCGCGCGAATAGCAGAGACATCAATGCCCGTCATCCGCGAGAAGTCGAGCACAATGGCCTTAACCCCTTGCTTGGCGCGCAGACGCATATAGTGGCCAAGGTCAGAGGCAGCGCCAAAGGACAAAGGCGCACCAAAGTCATATAGCATAATCTTACCGTCTGATCCGTCGACAATCGCTTTTTCTGCATCGTCCGCATCGGCTGGCGCAGCGCTGGCCACAGCCACCGTTTGCGTATCAGCAATCTGCTTCACATAACCAAGGGCAGCCATGAACACGCCAATGCCAACAGCAAAGATCAGGTTCCAGAACACTGTCAGGATCAAAACCGTCGCCATGACAAGGAAGTCCCATTTCGGCCCTGTCAGCAGTGTCCTGATATATTTGAAGTCAATAATATCAAAGCCAACTTTAACCAGAATACCTGCAAGTACCGCCATTGGAATTTTCGCAGCAAGTGGTGCCAGCACCAGCACAATCGCTGCCAGAACAAGCCCGTGGATCATGCCGGAAAGCTTGGTCACGCCGCCTGTGCGCACGTTCACCATGGTCCGCATTGTCGCGCCAGCGCCCGGCAGAGCGCCGAAGAAGCCAGCCACCGTATTAGCGATACCCTGACCGATCAGCTCCTGATCAGAATTGTGCCGCGTGCGCGTGACATTATCTGCCACAAGCGAGGTCAACAGGCTGTCAATCGCGCCAAGGATTGCCAGTGTGATACCCGCCATCAGAACCAGAAAGATTGTGTCGGTGGAAAATGCCGGCACCAGGAATTCCGGAGTACCCGCCTGGATCGTGCCAAGCTCCGGCGCGCCAGTGACGAAGAGACCAACGACCGTACCGATAATCAACGCAGCCAATGTACCGGGCACAAATTTCCCAAGCGCTTTGGGCCAGAAGAAGACGATCGCAAGTGTCAGCGCGCCCAGCATCAATGCAACCGTATTCATGTTAGCAATGGACGGCCCAATTGCCGCGATCGCATCAAACACTTCACCGCTATCTGGCTTACCACCAAACAGACGCGAGGTTTGCAAAAGAATGATAATCACACCTATCCCGCTCATGAATCCGGAAATAACCGTATACGGGACAAGCTTGATGTATTTGCCCATTTTGAGCACACCCATCGCGATTTGCAAAATTCCGCCTAGGATAACCGAAGCAAATAGCAGAGGAATGGACATGACGATAAGCTCGACCGCCGTTGCATCAGGATTGGCTGTTGCCAGCGATGCCGTCAGCGAGGCGAGCAGACCGGCAAAGACAACAACCATCGGGCCGGTCGGGCCAGAAATTTGCGTGTTTGTGCCACCAAAAGCGGCTGCAAAGAAGCCGACAATAATCGCGCCCCAAAGGCCAGCCGTCGCGCCCAATTGTTCGTCATGCGGGAATACACCCGCGCCAAAAGCCAAACCCAAAGGCAAGGCCACAATACCGGCGGTCAATCCGCCGAAAAGATCACCCTTAATATGAGAAAAATCGAATATTTTCTTTTTCTCTTCAAGGGCATCAAGGTCTTGAATGCTCATAGAAGTCATTCCTGTCTAATGTAGAGTTAAGTAAAATTAGGTATCAATTGCGTCCCTAGTGCCCGGAATATTTGGCAACAGCTTCAGCATAGCGTTCGTTGACAACAACGAACTTATCTTGGGCCTCATCATAAGCGGTCACTGCGCCTGTTCCGATGTTGTAGACCCAGCCGTGCAGTTCAGTACGACCTTCGGCCAAAGCGATCGCAACAGATGGGTGCGTGCGCAAATGGGTGAGTTGCAGCAACACATTCTGCTCGATCAGCGCGTCCATTTTCTCAGCATCAGATTTGCCGTCACATGTCGCTTTGACAACATCCACAGCCGCCTTGGAGAAGGCCAGCCAATCTTTAACATAGGGCAGCCCATCAAGACCTTCAGGATTCATCGCACCAGCCATTGCACCACAGCCTGAATGGCCGCACACAACAACATGCGGCACCTTCAGAACCGTCATCGCATATTCGATAGATGCGTCCATGCCGTCTGTGTAGTTAGAGTGTGGCGGAACAATATTTCCAGCGTTCCGGCAAACGAATAGTTCGCCCGGATCAGTTTGGGTAATCATTCCGGTTTCGATGCGGCTATCTGCGCAGGTAATAAAAAGCGCTTCAGGGGACTGACCGCCACTTAATTTTTCAAACAGCGATTGTTTGTTTGGGTAGACATTGCTTTGAAAGTTCAAAACACCGGCAGCAAATTTAGGCATGGTTTGTATCCTTAAGTTTAGAATAAAGGGAAATGAAAATCGTTAATCTCTTGAAGTTGATGCTCTGGACCAAAGTGTGCGGGCTTCTTTTAGCTCAGCATCTGTTACGCCGCGCATAGGCTCTTTAATGAACTCAATGCCATCAAGTATCCAATCTGCAACTTCTGGCTGTTTTAGGCTGTATAAATGACGGCGACCAACGCGCGTCTCTTCTAATAAACGGTGGGCGCGCATAAGCGCGATATGCTGGGACACACGTGCCTGAGGCAAGTTTAAGGTCTCGGCAAGTGTATTCACATCGCGTTCCCCTGTCCGCATTTCTTCAATCAAACGCAAACGATCAGGGTGTGAGATAACTTTCATCAACTCAGACAGCTCTTTGGCAACAACAACACGACTAGTCATGTAAAGATCTTCTTGTATGCATTTATTTGAATATATAATTTTTCGCACATATAGATATTTAGGAAATGCGTAAAGTCTTTTTATCAAATTATCGGCAAGCTCACGCAGCTGTGATCGACCTAATGAATACCAGCTATGCATGCACGCAGAGCTATCATGCGCGTGACAAATCAGGCAAACTTAGGTTTAAAGACGAAACTTATCCTAACGTCAGATACGTTTGCCACACGTTTCTAAGAGGGGCGCTTACCGCTAATGCTGAACACAACAATAAAGACAGTTACGGATCGCATAAATAGACGCTCTGCCGAAAGCCGCGCGAGTTATCTGGAGATGATCCGGTCCCGCCGCCCTCAGGCCTTTGCCAGAAACCGTATGAGCGAAGGCAATCTTGCGCATGCCTCTGCTGGCTGCGCGGTTATGGAGAAAACCCAGCTACTCGGCAAAGGCTGGCCAAATATTGGCATTATAACTTCCTATAATGATATGCTTTCAGCGCATGCGCCGTTTGAGCATTATCCAAGTCTCATTCGCCAAGCCGCTCGCGCAGCTGGCGCCGTTGCACAGGTTGCAGGTGGCGTACCGGCTATGTGTGATGGTGTTACACAAGGCCAGGAAGGCATGGAGCTGTCGCTGTTCAGCCGCGATGTCATTGCCATGGCGTCTGCGATTGGCCTCAGCCATGATGTTTATGATGCAGCCGTTCATTTGGGCGTGTGCGATAAAATCATTCCGGGGCTTGTCATCGCTGCACTGCGCTTTGGGTGGATCCCCAGTATCTTCATTCCAGCCGGACCGATGCCATCGGGGCTGCCGAACCCAGAAAAAATCCGCATTCGACAAGCCTTTGCTGAAGGCAAGGTGGACCGCGCAGCGCTCCTGCGCGCCGAGTCTGAAAGCTATCACAGCCCCGGCACTTGCACATTTTACGGCACGGCTAACTCCAACCAAATGTTGATGGAAGTGATGGGCCTGCACCTCCCCGGTGCGGCCTTCGTCAATCCAGGCACACCCCTGAGGGACGCTCTCACAGGTGCTGCAACCGCCCGCGCAGCCACAATTACAGCGCAAGGTGACACCTACCTTCCAATGGGTGAGATTATCGACGCACGCTCCATCGTCAACGGGATTGTCGGTCTTATGGCAACAGGTGGATCAACAAACCACGTTCTGCACATTCCAGCCATAGCAGCAGCGGCGGGCTTGACAGTTACGCTAGAGGATTTCGCCGAGATTAGCGCAGTAACCCCTCTGCTGTGCCGCATCTACCCCAACGGACCAGCCGATGTGAACCATTTCCATGCCGCAGGTGGAATGGGCTTTCTGATACGCGAACTTATTGAAGCGGGCCTTATGCATGGCGACGCACAAGGTATTGCAGGGCCACTCACAGCCTACAGTCAGGAACCACGCCTTTCCGATGATGAAGTTACCTGGCAAGCCGCACCCAAAACAAGCGGTGATCTGGATATTTTAAGGCCAGCCTCCGACCCATTCTCCAAAGATGGTGGTCTGCGCCTGATGCATGGCTTGCTTGGCCGCGGCGCAAGCAAAGTTTCAGCTGTTAAACCTGAACACCGTACCGTTGAGGCACCCGTGCGTGTCTTTGATAGTCAACAGGCTTTCAAAGCAGCATTCGAGGCTGGTGAACTCGACCGTGACGTCATTGCCGTGGTGCGCTTTCAAGGGCCAGCGGCCAACGGCATGCCTGAACTACATTCACTTTCACCGGCTCTGGGCGTGCTGCAGGATCGCGGATACAAGGTTGCGTTGATTACGGATGGACGCATGTCAGGAGCAAGCGGCAAAGTTCCAAGCGCGATCCATATGACGCCTGAGGCCGCCCATGGTGGCCCACTCGCCAAAATTCAGGATGGCGACATCCTGTTGCTGGATACAAATACAGGTGACATGATACTTAGAGTACCTCCCGATGAATTCAACGCCCGCGCGGCAACACCTTTCCACCCCAATCAAAGCCATACCGGGCTTGGCCGTGAAATGTTTGGTGGGTTTCGCGCTGCTGTGTCTGGGGCAGAGCACGGCGCGAGCATCTTCTCCTTCATGACGGACGCTGGTAATGACTAGACAAATACTGGTCGGTGACATTGGTGGCACAAATACGCGTTTTGGTATTGCAACTGTCAAAGATGGGCAGGTGCAAGTTGGAGATTTTTACAAGATACCCAATGATGCGCACACTGATTTCGACTCAGCACTTAAAAGCTATCTAGAGCAAGCCGATCAGTACCCTGATCAAGCTTGCTTTGCCATTGCCGGGCCAGTCAAGCATAACTCAGTTAAACTCACTAACAGGAATTGGAATATCTCAGGCGAGGCATTACAGCGCGCATTTGGCTTAACGCACGTTTCACTCATTAATGATTTTGCCGCCATGGCGCGCGCTGTGCCAGAGTTAAGTTCCGATACATTTATTGAGTTAATCCCAGGCTTAGCCGAAGACAATGCCCCCATTATCGTTGCTGGCCCTGGCACTGGCTTTGGCGTTGCCACTCTTTTGCAAATGCCCGGTGCACACTGGCAGGTCTTGCAAGGCGAAGGCGGGCACATGGCATATGCGCCGCAAAATGAGGTTGACTTTCAGATCTCGCAAATTTTGGTCCGCACATATGGTTATGTGTCTAATGAACTGGTCGCTTCAGGAAGCGGATTACCCGCTGTGCACCGTGCATTTTGTGAATTATATGGCATACCCTACCACGATATTCCACCAGGTGAGATGCTTGAATTGGCCGCTAATGGCGATGAAATGTTCACAACACTCTGTACGCTTCGGGCACGCACGGTGTTGCGCGCAGCTGGGGACCTTGTCCTTGCCAATGGCGCCAGAGGCGGTGTCGTACTTGCTGGCGGCGTTACAGAACGCTTATTGCCTTACTTACAACAAGACAAAGTTCGCAAATGTTTCGCGCGGCGTGGCCCGTTATCTCATTATCTTTCTTCATGCCCGGTCCGCATCATGACAGCCCCTACCGCTCCCTTGGTGGGAGCTGGCGCTGCCTATTATTCAAATTTTACAGATTAGAGCCCAAACCATGACAAAGTCGATTTCCTCGCACAACAAGACTGGCCCCTATCTGACAATTGAGGCAGCACACGACCGTTTGCGTGCCTCGGCTGCTCGTATCGGGAATGATCCGCTAACGAACTCTGTCTTCAGCCTGGCGCGTGAAGTTTTCTCTGACCTGCAAAGCGGCACAACCGACCTTGAGGCTCTCGAGACACTCACAGATGATGTCTTTCAGGATCTGATCGCAGAGCGCGCTCTACGCTTTCGCACACAACATTTCAATGAAGATGGAACACCGCAAACCAACCTCACAGCAACACTACAGGACATTGCCAAGCAAGGGTTTGAGGCTTACAAAACGGCAGTCGAAACCTTACAGGGCGGCGTTGTATTTACTGCGCACCCCACCTTCGCACTTCCTCTGAAAACACGTCACGCATTCGCCGCTTTTGCTGAAAAGCCAGATCAATCCACACGCAACACTCTCTCCGAGGCAATTACAGAAGATGCCCGGGATTGGTCCGCAAGCATTTCATTACTCGGTGAACATGAGGAAGTCCAAAACGCGCTCGTCAACGCCCGTCTCGCCTTGCGCGACTATGCAGCAAAGGTCTTGAGCGTTGCCAGAGATACATTCCCTGATCAGTGGCGAAACCTCCAGCTTAAACCGCCGACACTGGCCAGTTGGGTCGGGTATGATCTTGATGGACGGACTGACATTCATTGGTCACAATCAGTTGCTATTCGTTTGCGTGAAAAATCTGCCAAACTCATCTGTTACGCCCAACAATTTGCATCGATTGCCAAGCTGCAAGATGCGCCAGCCACACTATTGGCCTTTGCCGGACGTCTTGAAAAGGCTGCCACGGTTTCGGCTGAACGTGCAGAGCTTTTCGACGCTAACCTGCAAGACGCAGATGTCCTTATCAAAATGTCGAAAATCTGGGATACACCGCAAAAGAACGATATTCTCTCTGCCAATGTCCTCCTTTCAGAAATCGATGCGGCTTTATCAAATGCCCCTGATGAGATCGCCCAGGCGCTTTTGGTGCTACGTGCAGAGGTCAGCGCATTACAACTAGGCACAGCCCGCATCCACTTACGCCTGAACGCTGCGCAAATCCGCACTGTTATCAGCCGTGATCTCGGCCTGGAAACTGAAGACAGCCGCCTTGGCCGAATTGCTCTTAAGCAACTGACCGACCTTGCAAAAACTGTCGTACCACAGCCGGTTGGCCTTGCCGATATTTACCTTGAGCGCTCAACAGCGCGACGCCAATTTATGATGTGCGCCCTGATCCTGAATACAATTGATGAAGACTCTCCTATCCGGTTCCTGATCGCTGAAAGCGAAAACCCGGCAACTGTCATGGGCGCGCTCTATCTCGCGCGGCAATACGGTGTTGATGAGTCGCTGGATATTTCGCCCCTTTTTGAAACGCCAGAAGCACTTGGCACTGGCGGACGATTTATCGAACGGCTGCTCGAGGAAGAAGAATTCCTCAGATATTTGCGCAGCCGTGGGCACCTCTCAATACAACTTGGATTTTCAGATGCAGGCCGGTTTATTGGGCAAGTGGCTGCCAATATGGCGATTGAACGTATCCATAACCTGATCAGTCGCTCACTTGCCAATAAAGACAACGCGCTCGGCCTGTTGATCTTTAACACACATGGCGAATCCATGGGGCGTGGTGCGTGGCCGGGTACCTTCACAGACCGTTTCAATCATGCCCTCAGCCCATGGACCCGCGCGAATGCCAAACGGCGTGGTATACATCTTATGCACGAGGTTAGCTTTCAAGGTGGGGATGGCTTCCTTCACTTTGCAACGCCAGGCATTGCCTGCGCGACCTATGCTGCTTATAGCGCGCACCTGTTGAGTGAACCTGACCTTGATATTGAGGATCCATTTTATACGCGCACAGATTATGTATGGGATTTTTACCGCACATTACGTAACTGGCAGGAAGAACTCTATAATGATGCAGACTATGCACGCTTGCTAAGTGATTTTGCAACAAATTTTCTTGTTAAGGCAGGTTCAAGGCAAAGGCGGCGCAGTTCAGGCCCCGGCGGACCGCGCTCTTTGCGGGCCATTTCGCATAATGCAACCTTGCAACAGCTGGGCGTGCCTGTGAATACAGCTGCTGGTATTGGCACAGCAGCAGGGCGTGAAAGCGACAGGCTGATCGACCTGATAAACGCGTCACCACGCATGCGCGGTCTTATTCTTCTGGCTTTACGCGCGCGGGTTTTAACCAGCGTGCCAGCCTTAAGAGCCTATGCCTACGTCTACGACCCTGACTATTGGGTAGCCATTTCAAAGATTAAAAACTCCACAGAAACAGTCGCTTATCTGCGTGTTTACAACGCCCTTAAAGACGGTTGGACAAGCAACTCCCTGACACGTGCCGCGAACCAGTTTAGTGTTGACCTTGCCGATTTTGACTGGCTTTTAGCCCAACTCAAAGATGCGCCGTCTGCTGAAGAGCGCCATGAGGGACGTTTGAGCATTCATGTTTTGCATGCAATACGACAGGCTATGATGATGAAAGCCCTGACATTGATCGGCCACTTGCCGCCAATCTCAGAACGTCACGGCTGCAGTCGCGAAGACATTATGGAAGACTTACAGGCCATGCGCCTTGGAAAGGTTGTCGAAATGCTTTGTAAAGTGTTCCCATCTGCGACAACTGGAACCGAGCAGTTACGTGCGATGCGCAAAGCTTCCATTTCGCAAACAACGAGTGGCGGTTATGATCATATTCATAAGGACATTATAGCGCCGCTGGCGACTATTGAAAAACTCATGCATAAAATTTCGCTGGCCATCTCCCAAGCCTATAATGCCTATGGATAAGCATGTACGCTCATTTCCTTAAGCCATTGACATGAGCGCATAAGTAATTTGCGCCGCGGTAAAATCAGACGCTTCACTACCTGGCTTTGGCGCAAGTTCATTCACGTCAATCCCGACACATTTGCGCCCCTTTAAGGCACTCTGGATAAGTGACAGGGATTGATAATAGCCAAGCCCGCCCGGCACAGGTGTTCCTGTTGCAGGCATGACAGACGGATCAAGCCCGTCAACATCAAAGGTCACATAGACATTTTGTGGAAAGTCTTCTGGTAGTTCTATCTCCATAATATTTTGCGTCACCAGCTCTTCAGCATCAGCAAAAAAAACATTCCGTTCACGGCGCAACTCATCCTCTTCGCGACAAAGCGCCCGAACACCAAATTGCGCAAGCCGATGTCCAGCCTCTGTCACAAGGTTCATGACAGAGGCATGACTATGCCGCTCCCCCTGATACGCCACACGCATATCCGCATGCGCATCAATTTGGATGACACCTATTTTTTCCCCGCCCAGCGCACGTGAAACACCTGTCACAGCGCCATAGGTAATAGCGTGTTCACCGCCGAGCGTCACCGGAACTTTACCAGTGCGCACGGCTGCCTCTGTACGCGCGGCTAAACGCTCCATAACCTCTGGCAAGCTGCCGGTTTCGCAATCAATGGCTGGCTCGGTGACAATACCCGCCGCGCACGGCTCAGCACCTTTATAATAGCGTTCAAGCTGGTCACTTGCTGCAATGATCGCAGCCGGTCCTTGCTTGGCACCCGAGCCATAAGACACAGTCCGCTCCAACGGCATAGGTAGGATCACATATTTAGCGGTATGCAATTTTCGTTCTTGCGCAGTGAGTTCAGAATCAAGAAAAACACCCATTAAGACAGCCTTTCTGCAAAATCATCATAGCCAAACTCACGTACAATCTTAAGCGCATCAGTACTCGAATTCCATATCGCAATCGCAGGCAGGCCAATTCCGTTAAATGTGTTCGTCTTGACCATCGAATAATGTGCCTGATCAAGAAACGCAAAACGATCGCCTGTGGCAAACGCGCCTTTATAGTCACCTATCACATCACCAGCCAGACAGGATGGACCACCAAAACGATGGAGCGTTCCAGTTGCCGCCTCGCAGAGCATTTCGGGGCGGTAAGGAGCCTCGATCACATCTGGCATGTGGCAGGTTGCAGAAATATCGGTGACCACAAGCGGCATATCATTATACGTTACGTCAAGCACCTCGCCGACCAGAATTCCTGCATCAAGCGCCACCGCCTCGCCCGGTTCCAGATAGACATCGACAGCATAGTCCGCGCGTATTTGACGAATGAATGCGGCAAGACTTTCGCGATCATAATCAGCACGTGTTAAATGATGCCCACCGCCAAGATTGATCCATTTCAGGCCCGCAAGGTAAGGCGCCAATGTTGCATGCGCCGCCTCCCATGTCCGTGCCAAAGGCTCAAACCCTTGCTCGCATAGCGTATGCATGTGCACACCGTCCACGCCCTCAAAATGGCGAGGCGTTAATTGATCAAGCGGCACACCAAGGCGCGAGCATGGACTACACGGATCATATTGCGGGTGTGTGCCTTCACTGTGCTGGGGATTTATACGCAGGCCGACATGCTTTCCTGCCCCACGCACAGCCTCTGCAAAAGCTTGCTTCTGGGCCAGTGAATTAAAAATAACATGCTCACTATAGGCAATGATTTCAGTCATTTCAGCGGCTTTGTAGCCAGCTGAAAAACTTGCAAGTGCACCGCCGTCTTTACAGTAGACCTGACGCCCCAAGCGCGCTTCATGGACGCCGCTTGCGCAAACCCCATCGAGATATTTCATAAGAAGCGGGGCGAGCGAAAACATAGAGAAGGCTTTTAGCGCCAGAAAGATTTTCGCGCCTGATTTCTGCTTGACGTCAGCCAGAACTTTAAGATTGTCCTCAAGTGCACATTCATCAACAACGAAACAGGGTGAGGGTACGCGCGCCAGATCAAAGCGGACAAAATCGCGCGGCTGTCCGGATTGCGGCATCAGATGGTCGCGCGCTTCAGCCATTTCTAGAAATTGACCGGTTCGTCAAGCTCATAAACTTGCCATGGCAGACCATGCGTATTCAGCATGTCCATAAAATCATCCGGATTGAGCTGTTCTGTATTCCAGACGCCAGGCTCGCGCCAATTGCCCTTGATGATCTGCGCTGCTCCGATCATGGCCGGAACACCCGTAGTATAGGCAACAGCCTGGGAACCC
The DNA here is from genome assembly GCA_964443965.1 of uncultured Hyphomonas sp. Lineage (GTDB taxonomy): Bacteria > Pseudomonadota > Alphaproteobacteria > Caulobacterales > Hyphomonadaceae > CALLCD01. The sequence goes on from CAYUFN010000024.1 coordinate 11,423, forward strand.
ACCTCGGCAAAGCAAACCTCGTGATCGCAGATATTATAGATATAATAGGTCTTCTCAACACCATCCTTCAAGCCCGTAGCAATGTCGCCAATACAGGTCTTACCCTTGGTCAGCTCTCCGAGATCAGAAGGGTCAGGCAGGACAGTTTTTAAAAATTGCAGCGGTACAATCTCAACACCGTCATGAATAACCGGCTCAATCGAGGTCATGCCGATATTTTGCAGCACGGTGACATGGTTGATATAGGCGTCGCCAAAGGTCATCCAAAAGCGCGCGCGCTCAATCTCCGGAAAGTGTGTTTTCAGGCTTTCAAGCTCTTCATGATACATCAGGTACATGTTTTTCTCGCCGACAGCTGGAAAATTGAAAGCAACCTTCGTGCTCATGGCCGGGCTTTCGACCCAATCCCCGTTTTCCCAGTGCCGAGCCGGCGCAGTAACCTCACGTATGTTAATTTCAGGATTAAAATTTGTCGCAAACGCCTTGCCATTATCGCCGCCATTGCAATCGAGAATATCAATCTGACGGATCGTATCAAGCTTATGCTTTTTCAGCCATGCCGCATAGATTGAAGTAACACCGGGATCAAAACCAGAGCCGAGGATGGCTGTTAGCCCAGCTGCTTTAAAGCGGTCCTGATAGGCCCACTGCCAGGAATATTCAAACTTGGCGACATCTTCCGGTTCGTAATTGGCCGTATCCATATAGTGAATACCAGCCTCAAGGCAGGCATCCATAAGTTTGAGATCCTGATAAGGCAATGCGAGGTTTATAAGAAGCTCTGCGCCTGTCGCCTTTATCAGCGCAACCGTCGCACTCACATCCATTGCATCAAGCTGGGCCGTTTTGATCTCGACGCCCAAGCGCACCTTAACGGCTTTGGCAATATCATCACATTTAAACTTACGGCGGCTGGCCAGCGTGATCTCACTAAAAACATCAGGGTTCATTGCCATCTTATGAACAGCGACAGAGCCGACCCCACCTGCACCAACAACAAGAACCTTACCCATCTTGATCTCCCCCTTTATCATCCAGAATTGCAACCGTATGCGTTGAGTAAAATCCGTTAAACTGTGTTGCAAGCGCTTGCCCGTAAGCGCCAATCTGCGCCACTTCTATCCAGTCCCCTTCCCTTACATCAGCAGGCAGATGAAAAGGGCCTGCCATAACATCCGCGCTATCGCAAGTTGGCCCGAAAAAGCGAAACGCCTCCATCTCAGAAGCAGCAACCCGCCTGTGCTGACGGTGCAACTTTACGGGAAACTTCCAACCAAACTGTCCGGCATCAAAAAGCGAGCCGAATGTGCCATCATTCAGATAAAGGTCGCTCCCCTTTCGCAACTCAACGCGGGTAAGTGTTGCACCGCCCGCAGCGCAGAGCGCACGTCCTGGTTCACCCAAAACCTCTATGCTACCAAACCCATGTGCAGCCAGGCTTGTGCGAATAGTCGAAAAATAGTCTCCCATTGGAGCAATCGGCATATCAGGATAAGTAACCGGAAACCCGCCACCAACATCCAGACAATCTATCTCAACCGCAGCAATATCTACAACACGGCGTGCATATTCGATGGCCGTCTCATAATTAATAGTCTCCAGGCACTGAGACCCAACGTGAAAGCAAATGCCAAGATTTGAGGCGACGTTACGCGCAGCCTGCAAGAGCAAGCGCGCCGTATCTAAGGCAGCGCCATACTTGCCGTTCAAGGGCATGACCGTGTCATTTTTTGGAAGCGCCAGGCGCAAGTGTAAGTTCAGATCAGTTGCTTGCCCCGTACAGGCCAGAATCTTGTCTAATTCGTCCCTGTGATCAAAAGCGAAATCACGAACACCCTTAGCATAGGCTTCTGCAATTGTGCGACGCGACTTTACAGGGTTCATCAAGAACAAATGCGCGTGTGGAAACAAATCTTGTAGCAGATCAATTTCGCGCAAAGAAGCAACGTCAAAACGGCGCACACCTTCATTCCATAGAATTTGAAGCAAAGATGGGTGCGGATTGGCTTTAACAGCAAACAAGACATGGCCCGGAAAGCCGGTGACAAATGTCCGCGCTGCACGCTCTATTTTACGCGGATACAACGCGTAGATATGATCATCGCCCTCATATGCAGCAATCGCATCCTGCGCCGTTTCATAGGTCGACAGGCCGTAGGGACGTAATTGGATAGGTTGCTTTGATAAGGTATTAGAGATGATCGTCATGGTATATTCCAAAAGCGGTGCGCAAGATTATGCAGAATAAAGAAGAAAAGGCGCTCAAAGCGCCATTGGCAATCGTGTCAGGCGGGGCGAAAAGCAGCCCCGCTATTGCCTACTAACTTCCGCAATAGCGGCCATATAATCCAAATGTTTGGAAGATAGAAATGTGTCTCCCATTTGCCCTTGCAAAGGAACAGACCACATTAGGCGCTTATCGCATCTTGCTTTTGCCATACGCACAGTTCTCAATTCCAAATCGCCAATTGGCGAGACCAAAACCAAGACGCTACCGGCGGCTATTGGATAAGGCTAGAAAGCCTCATCGCGGCTGACAGATTTCCCATTCAACGCCTTAGATTTTCATCTATTTGGCAACTTTGTTCAGGGCTCGCTGTAGCTCGCTTTATCGTCACAAGGGGACCAAATACTGAAAAATCATAATTCTTCAATAGAAAAGATGCTCTAATCCTGAAATTGGCTTTAAAAAAAGCGGCCAGCATGCGCAAACATGCTTTAATCATGAGCCAGTATATGCCTGACCAAGTTGGTAGAGCATCTCCTCAAAAAACACGCTATCATTGATCTTGCAGCCGAAACTCTGCTAAATCACATAATTATTGACAACGATGACATAGTGTCGTTTTCCTAATGTATGGGAGGAAAAATCATGCTTAAATTATCTCAAATTTTACTCATTAGCCTAGGCCTCTTAATTCCCAGCTATGCCGCGGCTCAGGATCTGCAACCGCCCTCAATAGCGCCAGCCTTCGACATGAAACGATGTGTGAATATGGGGAATGCACTCGAACGCCCAATAGATGCAGAATGGGGCGCACCAATCGACCTTACCCAGTTTGCTCAAATCAAAGCTGCCGGTTTTGATACAGTGCGTATTCCCGTCAAGTGGAGCGCATACACAGGCACAGCTCCAGACTATAAAATAGATTCAACCTTTATGGCAGAGGTCACGCTGGCGGTCGATACAGCGCTTGGGAATGGTTTGAATGTCATCCTGAACGTGCATCATTTTGATGAAATTATGGAAGACCCGCGAGCTGAGATGCGTCGTTTCCTCAGCATCTGGCGCCAGATAGGCAGTGCGTTTTCTAATCGATCAGATAATCTTTGGTTCGAAGCCTTAAATGAGCCCAATGGCAAGCTTGAAGGCAAACTCATGCAAGCTGCTCAGGAAGTAGCCGTCCTCGCAATTCGGGAGCAAAATCCTGATCGCATTATTATACTCGGTGGCGAGAACTGGTCTGACATCAATTCCCTTCCAAGCAATATTGCACCACCTGACAATAACATTGTTTACACGCTCCACTATTACGAGCCTTTCGGATTCACACATCAATTCGCATCCTGGGTTCCACAACACCTCGTCAATAAGAAACGCGGCTGGGGCTCCAGGCAGGATAAGGCAGCACTTGCACAAGCGATAACCGTAGTGGAAAGCTTCCGGGAGGCTATTGGCCATCCTGTGTTTGTTGGTGAGTTTGGTGTGCACGACCCGGTCGATAATGATGAGCGCGTTGAATGGGTTCGTGCCGTACGCACAGCAACCGAAACAGCAGACATCCCTTGGTGCCTTTGGTCATTTTCTAATACATTTGCGCTCTACAGCGATAAAACGGGATGGGACGAAGACATGGTCGCAGCGCTTGATGTCAAAGTGCCTCCAAAACTAAATACGCCTGAACCAAGTGCGGCACGCTTCGGTACGGGTGTAATAAGCCGCGCAGATACCCAACGCGAGCAGGCAAGTTGGGGGACCCTCTTTAAATATTTTGAGGGCGCATCCTGGGGAACAGAAAATGTCCTTTCAGGCGTCGCAGAAATTAAACCTGGGCAGGAAATTCACCCACCTCACGCACATGCGGAAGAAGAATATCTTATGATCACAGAAGGCTCCGGTACGTGGACGATCAATGGAGAATCCTTTCAAGCTAAAGCAGGTGATATGCTTTATGCTGCGCCTTGGGATTTGCACGGTGTTAAAAATACGGGCAGCACCGATTTAAAATTTGTTTTTTGGAAGTGGACATCAGCGGGCCTAACGCCTCCACCAAACCCTGCCAAGTGATAAAATTGACCAAGCGCATCGCAAGCAGCCTGGTTTCAACCATGCTGCTTGCGGGCTGCATATCAAACGCGGATTTACCGCGCATCGAAATTGCCCAGTGGCATACCTTGGAGCTGGACTTTGAAGGGCCGCAGACCAGCGAAACAGCGACCGAAAATCCATTTCTTGATTATCGCCTTGACGTCACTTTTACGCAGGCAGACACTTCGTATCACATTCGAGGGTTTTACGCCGCAGATGGCAATGCTGGCGATACCAGCGCTGACAGCGGTAATATCTGGCGCGTGCGCTTTTCGCCAGATAACTTAGGCGATTGGCAATACCAAGCCCGCCTGACACGTGGCACCGACATCGCTCTTGTTACGGACAAAAGATCTAATGTCGGAACGTTAGTGTTAGACAGAGCAGGCACATTCAGTGTCAAAGAAACAGAAAAAATTGCTCCAGACTTTCGGGCAACAGGCCCCCTGATCATAGACAATGGCGAATATCGCTACAAGATGACCGGGCGCACCTGGATTAAAGGCGGGGCAAACAGCCCGGAAAATCTGCTCGGCTATGCCGGATTTGACGGCACCTATCGGCTTAAAACTGAAGCCAGAGAGAACGAAGCAGACGCCACTCAAAGCCCACTCCACACCTATATGCCGCACGTTGAAGACTGGCAGGCAGGCAATCCCGTCTGGGGCAAAGATGCGCGCGGAAAAAGTCTCATTGGCGCGGTCAATTACCTTGCCTCAACAGGAATGAATGCGGTCTATTTTCTTACACTGAACATAGGCGGAGACGGTAATGATGTATGGCCTTTTACAGACCCTGATGATCCATCACGATTCGACGTCAGCAAACTGGCACAATGGAACCGCGTTTTTGCGCACATGCAAGCTAAGGGCATAGCACTTCATATAGTCTTGCAGGAAACCGAAAATGAGTTGTGGCTCGATGGCGGTGATACTGGCCCGCAACGGCAGTTATATTTCAATGAACTCATAGCCCGCTTCGGGCACCATCCGGGTTTGATCTGGAATCTGGGTGAGGAAAATGGCCCAGCGCATTGGTTGCCTGAAGGACAAACTACCGCGCAACGCGTGGCAATGATCCGCTACCTTGAGGCAAATGACCCGTATGATCATCCCATTGTGCTTCACACACATGCCAGCGCAGAGGATAAAATTGCTATCCTGAAACCACTACTAGGTCTAAAGGCCCTTGATGGACTCTCCTTTCAAGTCGATGAGCCGCTGCGCGTTCATGAGGAAGTTAAGCAATGGCGCACCCTATCTCAACAGGCCGGGCATCGCTGGGCGATCACAATGGATGAAATTGGCCACTGGAGCATGGGGGCTGCGCGCGATATTGATAATCCCGGTCATGATCATATCCGCCGTCACGCGCTTTGGGGGGCATTGATGGCCGGAGCCAGTGGCGCCGAATGGTATTTTGGCGCTCACTCTGCAGCTAATGATCTGACTAGCGAAGACTGGCGCTTACGCGACAATCTTTGGCGGCAAACCCGCGCTGCGCTTGATATCCTCAAGGTACATCTGGACAATGAGCCTCTATCACCCTGCACAGACAGTCCCCTTTCACGCGCGCTGTATTGCGCGGAGACGGAAATAGGACATCGCTTACTATATATTGAAGCGGGAGCTGAAACGTTCTTGCCGTCTGCAACTGACCTTTCTGACACCATACCTGTCGTCTGGATTGATCCGAAAACAGCAGCCATAAGCACCAATATAGATATGCGTAAACCGCCCAGTCCCGACCGCGACTGGTTAGCACTCATTCAGCCACTCTCACTTAAGGAATGATCGCCATGCTAGAGGTGCTGATCGCTGGTCGACCGCTCTTTGCAACAATTGCTGGCGTAGCCGCACTTCTCATTCTTATTATGGCGCGGCGGATGCACGCCTTCCCGGCTCTTTTGATTGCGGCAATTTGTACAGGGCTCGCAGCAGGGCTCGACGCGGAAGCTACTTTTGGCGCGATCCAGTCAGGCATGGGGGGCGTCCTTGGTTTTATCGCAATCATTGTTGGGCTAGGTGCACTGCTGGGGGTCTATCTTGATATCAGCGGCGGCGCCGTAGCTTTGGCTCAAACGGCACTTAATGGACGCTCAGACCGCACCGCTCAATGGGCTATAGGCTTCGTGGGCATGATCATTGCCATACCTGTGTTTTTTGATGTTGGCCTGATCTTGATGTTTCCCCTGATAATAGCATTTGCCCGCCGCGCCAAGGCATCTCCGCTACTCTACGGCCTTCCGCTATTGGCAGGGCTTGCAGCCGGACATGCCTTTATTCCGCCGACACCTGGCCCGGTGGCCGTGGCCGAAATCCTAAATGCGGAGCTTGGCTGGGTCATTCTGTTTGGCGGGATTTGCGCGATTCCAGCAGTGGCCTTTGGTGGACCGCTCTACGCACGTTTTGCAACAATAGGGCTACCAACGCTCAAAGACATAGATGCCGATTTTTTGGCTGGCGACTCCGCAAGCAATACAAGGCTCGCGCTGGGTGCGCTGACAATTATACTGATCCCGCTTTTGCTCATCATGGCCGCTGCCGTGATTGGCTACACACCCCTGTCTGGAACACCAGTAGCGCCCATACTGCAACTGATCGGACACCCTTTTAGTGCGCTCCTGATCGCCTGTGGTCTTGCCTGGTTGCTGCTCAGACCGAAGACGACAGAAGATACGGCCAGACTGTCTGAAGGACTATCCCGGGCGTTTGAACCCACAGCGGCGATTATTCTGGTCACGGGTGCCGGCGGTGCATTTAAGCAAATCCTGATCGATACAGGCGCTGGGGCAGCCTTGGCTGAAATAGCTGCTGCCAGCTCTATTCCACCTTTGATGGCAGGCTTTGTGTTGGCTGCGCTTATTCGCGTTGCCCAAGGCTCTGCCACAGTCTCTATGCTGACAGCAGCAGGCCTGATCGCGCCGCTCACGCTGGAAATGGGGCTTGGCTCGCTTGATCTTGCCTTGCTGACGATCGCAATCGCAGCGGGTGCAACAGTTTTAAGTCACGTCAATGATTCTGGCTTCTGGCTAGTCTCGAAATATTTCGACTTAACACCGAAGCAAACTCTTAAAACATGGACCATCTCGTCCACGCTCGTCGGTGGTATCGGTTTTATCACCGTGCTGCTGATCAGTTTTTTTGTTTAATATGATTGCTGGTATTTACGATGCCGAACATGATCGAAAGGCTTGCGCATCACGCCCCAGGCGCTTCGAGCTTTTTCAAGACACGCACGCATAAGATATCCAAAGGTGCAGCGTCAAACCTGATAGCGTCTTCTGGTGGGTTTAGGCTTTCGAGCTGATCGACCAAAAGACTCGCAGGCATAAAGTGCCCTTGCCGCATCTCTAGCCGCCTCTGCAATTCTTCTTTCGTTGGCAGCAGCAACACCCAACGCACGCGCCTTGGCCAAATTTCCGACCGCAGCCGATCTTGCACATAAGGTGTCAACGCAGAGCAAGCGAGCAAAACACATGCCGCCGAATCCCTTTTCACGGCGTCTACAATCTGGTCAATCCATGCGGTGCGATCCATGTCGCTCAAAGGGATACCATCAGCCTGCTTGCTGCGGTTTTCTGCCGGGTGATAATCGTCCCCTTCCAGAAACGGCCAACCTGTGCGCGCAGCCATGTGTAAGCCAAGCGTACTTTTGCCTGCCCCGGCTGGCCCCATCAAAACGATAAGCTCTGTCAAACCTGAAGGCACATTCATGCCGTCAACATCTGTATCACTCAGGACACGCCATCAAACTACCCGGATTGGTCTCAAGGCGCACGTGCGACAGACCGATTCCAGCAGGTGCATCTGGCTTTAAATGAAGGGCTCTCCCAATATTTGTCATATCGACCCCCTTATTCGCAAAGCAGCTCAGAGCAATACGATATTCGCTCCACTCACTCTCAGAGACATCAACCGGCAAAGTCGCCAGACATGTTTCGTCCCCTGCACATCCCATTCCAACATTCAGCCGGACCGACTCATCGCCAAAGTTGCGCACATAAAAGGCAAGCTGCATCTCCGCATTGCTTTGGCGGGATAAGTCCACCGCATTGAATGCGGTAATGTGAACCTCGGCCTCTGCGGCGCGCCAATCAATGCGGAAAGAGTCTTCTTGAGCCGCGCGATCGGCGCCTGAAATTGCGATCGTGCCAGCATCAAAGGGAATCTGTCCAATCCGGAAATCTGATCCGTTGGACCGTGCAAATAGCGACCAGGGTTTAACGACCTGTCCGCCTGCTAAGAATTCTTCCACATTACCAGCGCCATCATCTTGCAGGCCGGTCTCCTCAGGCAAAGTGCCCAGTACAGGTGCCTCACTATAAGTTAGCCCGTATCCGAATGAGAACAATGGATCATAATTAGTATCGCCAGTATTTAATGGATGTCCAACAGCCATTTTGGGCCAGGAAAATGGCAAGCGTCCGGTGAACTCAAAATCTGGATCGGTCTGGAAAAGCATATCCGCGATGCCGCCGCCCTCAGCGCCCGGCAACCAAGCGGCAATGAAAGCTGCTGACGCATTAAGCTCTGGATTAACCCACATCGGTCGCCCCGACAAAAACACGGACACAACAGGAATACCGCGAGATTGGAATGCCGCAAGACGGGTTGTGTCAAATGCGTTAGGTTCGAAATCAAGATGCGCGCGGTCTCCTTGAAATTCAGCATACGGCTCTTCTCCATAAACAGCAATCACAACATCTGCATCAGCCTGGCTTGTGCCGGCTGCATCAAAAATGACCTGACCGCCCTGCCCCTCAACGACCTGCTTTATCGCCGACAGAACAGTCTCGCCATTCGGGAATTCTTCATTGCTGTGCCCTTTACCTTGCCAAGACAACGTCCAGCCACCAGACGTTTTGTAAATTTGATCCGCACCATCACCTACAACCATCACTGTCATGCCAGCGTCGAGCGGGAGAATATTGCTGTCATTTTTCAGCAGAACAAGTGACTCCCGTACCGCTTGGCGAGCAACAGAGCGATGTTCATCCGATCCCAGAAGGCTGGTATCCCCTGCAAAGGGGCGCGTGCTGGGCGCGCCTTTCTCAAACAAGCCATAGGCCAGTTTGACGCGCAATATCCGACGAACGGCATCATCAAGGCGCTCAGTGGATATTCTGCCAGATTTTACATGCTCAAGCGTGGATTCATAAAGGCCTTTCCAGGAATCTGGTGCCATATACATATCAACCCCAGCATTGATCGCTTGGGGGCAGTCAGTGTTTGTACATCCGGGAATCTGCCCGTGTGCATTCCAATCACTGACCACAAGGCCATTAAAACCCAACCGATCTTTAAGAAGGTCTGTAACAACCTCCTTATTACCAGTCATTTTCACGCCTTGCCAGCTGGAAAAGGAGATCATGACCGATTGCACGTCCGCTGCTAGCGCTGGAAAATAACCTGCTGCATGAATGTCACGCAGCTCTTCTTCTGTAGCATAAGAATCGCCTTGATCTGTGCCGTTATGCGTGCCGCCATCAGCGAGAAAGTGTTTGGCTGCTGAAATCACCCGGCCTGGGGCCATAAAGCTCTCATCCCCGGGTCTGCCTTGCAAACCGTATACGATGCGATCGCCATAGGAAGCCGTAATCGAAGGATCTTCTGAGAACCCTTCATAAGAGCGCCCCCAGCGATCATCCCGCGGAACAGCCAGCGTGGGGGCAAAAGTCCAGTCATGTCCTGACACGGAGAGTTCCTTGGCCGTAATCTGTGCGATCTTCTCCACGAGATCTGGATTACGCGTTGCGCCCAGACCTATATTGTGAGGAAACACCGTCGCACCGACAAGATTTGTGTGACCATGAACCGCATCAATGCCCCAGATAATCGGAATGGCAACCTCAACGCCTTCAGGGTCAATCGACGCATTATAATAAGCGTCTGCCGCTTCAAGCCAAGTTGCCGCATCAGCATATTGTTTTGGCCCCGGCGCAGAATTTCCGCCGCTCAATACAGACCCTAAACGGTAAGTTTTAACCTCTTCTGCTGTCACCGATCCGGAATCAGCCTGCAGCGTCTGGCCAACCTTTTGTTCAAGCGTCATCACAGCAAGAATTTCGTCTATCCGGGCTTCAATCTCAGGGTTTAGTGAAGGCGTATCGACTTGCGGCCAGATGCCAGGGGTCACTTTGCCTGCAGCGGTAATAGCCGCGCCAGTCGTTGTGGCCGTATCATCGGTCAGAGTCGCCAATTTTTCCGAAACAGGCGCGCCCTGCTCTGCGCACTGCGCAAAAGCGATAATAGACGTCAAAGCCAATGATAGCACGCTTAACTTTTTCATATGTAAAACTCCTCCCTTATATCCCCCCACCTATG
>CAYUFN010000024.1:22067-26196 GCA_964443965.1 uncultured Hyphomonas sp.
CCTATGCGGTCACTTTCAGCAGCGGCGCTCGCAGGGTTAAAACGTATCTCTCCCAGACATACACAAACCGAAATTGACAAGGTTGTCAATTTCATAAACACCTGCTTATGATGAATGTAAAGATGCAAAGCGGCTTCAAACGAGAAGACACGCCAGCGCGTCACAATGGAGGACATGCAAATGCACCTATCGCGGCGCTCTTTCTTAGCAGCAAGCTCAAGCTTTTATCTCTCGGGCTGTGTAACATCACAGCCGCCTATTGTTTCACCCGACCGCCCGACCATAGAAGTCTTTTCGTCAGATTTTGCCTCAGTGGTATCGGCCGATGCCCAGCTCGAAACGCTGAGCACTGGATATCAGTGGGCCGAAGGCCCTGTTTGGGATAAATCCCGACAAGTCCTATACTTCACCGATGTCCCGCAGAATAAAGCCTATATCTGGCGTGCTGATGAGGCTGATGCATCTGTTTTTCTAGCCCCATCAGGGCTAGCAGCTGTGACAGGGTTCCGTGAACCAGGCGCGAACGGCCTTTTTATTGGACGCAATGGAAAGCTACTGGTCTGCAATCATGGGCGGCGCGCGATCGAGTCGATGGATATTGAAACAAAGACCCGCAGCGTCATCGTCGAAAGTTACAAGGGGAAACGGTTCAATAGCCCGAATGACATTATCGAAACCCAATCTGGCGATCTCTATTTTACTGATCCGCCTTACGGGCTGGAAGGTCTCGACGCCTCGCCGATAAAAGAAATGGCGGTTAATGGGGTCTATCACCTGTCGTCAGAGCGAAAGCTCCGGCGGATCGTTAACGATATGACATTTCCTAACGGGGTCGCTCTGTCACCTGACGAAACCTATTTATACATCAGTCAATCCGATCCTGAGGCCCCGGTTATCAGACGCATCAATTTGCACGACGGCACCGAAGAGCCCCTATGGTTCAACGCATTAAACCGTTTGCCAGATGGACCGGGCCTGCCTGACGGAATGGCGGTCGCGGCCAGCGGCCATATCTTTGCAACTGGTCCTGGCGGTGTTTTTGTGCTGACCCCTGAAGGCAAAGCGCTTGGCCGCATAAACCCCGGGAGAGCCTGTGCCAACTGTGCGTTTGGTGAAGACGGTTACACCCTTTTCATAACGGCTCAAGATCGACTGATGCGTATCAGAGTCAAAACTTTAGGTTTGGGCTGGACGTAATCGGTTTATTGTCGCTAAGCTATTGTAAATAGGATAGAATAGCGAGACTTCATGAATACTCCAAAGAAACCCATATCGTTCCTTTTTGGATACGGTGTGGGTGATTTCGGACTGAATATATATTGGAATACGCTCTCTCTCATTCTTGTATTTTGGTATGCAGATGTCGTTGGATTAGATCCCCGTGACGCTGGCACAATCTTCGCAATTGGCGTCTTGTGGGATGCTCTTTCTGATCCGATTATCGCTTCACTCGCAGAGCGTAATAAGAGCCGCTATGGAAGTTATCGCCCTTTTGTACTTTTTGGCAGCTTTCTATTGGCTGGAGCCTTTATAGCGCTTTTCTGGGTTCCTCCCTGGCAGGGGGCCGCGCTATTTATACATCTGGTCATCGTGCACATCGTGTTTCGCACCAGCTATACGATTGTAGCTGTGCCCTATTCAGCCATGATGTCACGCATCACCTATTCAAGCCAGGAACGCGCAGACCTGTCGGGGGTCCGCATGGCGTTTGCCTTTCTTGGCTTGTTCGCCATTTCATTGTTCTGGTTTCCGCTCACCCGTTTTTTTGGTGACGGTCAGGAAAGCTCTACAACCGGAAGCTTTTTAACAGCTATGGTCGGCGCATGCGTGGCCACGTTCGCTTTAGTTGTGTGCTTCCTCACCACAAAAGAAAACCCCGTTCTGGGAAAAAACGCGCCAGCACATTCAGGTTTCATCCAAAACCTTTGGAAGGCTGTGACCAGGAATAAAGCTTTGCAGGTTTTGCTTGTCCTGATTTTCATGAACTCAGCTTCGGGTGTCAGTTCGAGCATCACGCTCGCCTTCTATATCGAAGCTAACAACGGTATATTCGCGAACAAAGAAGTTATCTTTACAGCTCTTGCTGTCCTTAACTTAGTGGCAGTGCCGCCCTGGATTTTCATCATACGCAAGCTGGACCAGAAAGCATCCTGGATAATTGCAAGCCTATGGCTTGTGATCTGCGGTCTCCACCTGGCTATTTTCGGACCGTGGGTGATCATGGGCGTGCCTGTGCAGATTGTTGCGATGGGGCTCGGCAATAGTGCATTTGCAATCCTGATCTGGGCCATTATCCCTGATACAGTTGAATATGGACAATACACTTTGGAGGAACGTGCAGAAGGGGCAACTTTTGGGGCAGCGTTATTTGTCCAAAAAGTTTCACAGGCAATGATGGGCTTTTTGGTCGGTAATATATTAAGTTGGGTTGGATATAAATCTAATGCTGACGTGCAGTTACCGGCAGTGTCTGATAGGCTAGGAGTTTTCTTGGGAATAGTTCCATCAACACTCACTTTTCTGACTATATTCGTTATACTTGCATTACCAATGAACAGAGCCTCACACACCCAGATCGTTGATACTTTGTCTAAAAACAATGAAACAAATAGGTAACTAATGGCTTCCACCCCTCCTCCGAAAATGAAAGATGTTGCGAGCCTGGCGGGCGTCTCAATCAAGACGGTGTCGCGTGTTCTCAATGATGAGCCACATGTTCAGGAGTCAGTACAAAAACGTGTCCGCGCCGCGGTAGACGAGCTAGGATACATCCCCAGCCGTTCAGCCCGGAGCCTGCGTGGCAATAAATCCTATACGATCAGCCTCGTCTGCCATACCGGCGGGAATGTCTATATCAATGCAATCCAGTTCGGAGCCGTTCTGGCCTGTCAGGACCATGGTTATGGCCTCCAGGTCTTATTGCCGCCACCGCTAGCTGGACGCTCCCTTAGCGAAATCATAGCAACACTTGAAAAACTTTACATCCCACAAAGGCCAGATGGTATTTTATTGGTTTCGCCATTGGCCAACGACCCAACAATAAACGCTGCTATCGAAGCGCTCGGTATTCCGGCAGCGCGCGTTGGACCAGTCAATATTGAGGTGAATGGAGTTGTTGTTCAGATTGATGACTTCAAAGCAACAAAAGAAGCAACAGAGCACCTTATTCAGCTTGGTCACAAACGTATTGGGTTTATACGCGGCAGCGAAGATCAGGCGACAACTCACGAGCGCTTTAATGGATATTGTGAAGCCCTACGTGAAGCGAACATATCGATTGCACCTGAATTGATCCAATCAGGGAAATTCGTCTTCGAGTCCGGTCTTGCAGCAGGTGAAAAGCTTTTATCCCTTGCCACCCCGCCAACAGCCATCTTTGCATCCAATGACGACATGGCAGCAGGCACCATAATGGCGGCCATTAAACGAGGCCTCCAACTCCCTAGAGACCTATCAATCGTCGGGTTTGATAACTCCGAAATTTCTGTCCGGTTATTACCGCACATCACGACGGTTCACCAACCTTTGCGTGAGCTTGGCGAGGTTGCAATTTCAAGCCTGATTAAAACCATGTCTTCAAAGAATAAAGCGCCCGAGCAACCCTTTATACTTCCACACAAGTTGATTGTTCGCGAGTCGACAACGGCCCCTATGAAAAGTTAGCCGGCCGCCTGCATACGCAGACAGAGCAAAACAATGACACCGTTGTCATTTTTTGTTGACAGTGCCTCCCCCGCCTCCCATTCTGCTGCAAAGAATAAAGCAGCCAGCAAAAAGAAAATGGCTGCCGGGAGGAAAAGATATAATGGGATTAGCCACAATTGATCTGGCCGTCGTAGCCATTTACGCACTGGTCCTTTTTGGCTTGGCCATCTGGGTTTCCCGTGAACCAGCTGGCGCGAGCAAAGATACAGAGGATTACTTCCTGGCTGGAAAATCCCTGCCTTGGTGGGCGATCGGGGCGTCTTTGATTGCTGCAAACATCTCAGCCGAACAGATCATAGGACAGTCTGGCCAAGGCTTTGTCGTCGGGCTCGCCATCGCGGCTTATGAGTGGCAGGCCGCAATTGTCCTGTTAATTGTCGCCGCTTTTTTCCTACCCATCTTCCTCAAACGGGGCGTGTATACC
>CAYUFN010000025.1:0-14038 GCA_964443965.1 uncultured Hyphomonas sp.
CCTTGATCAGCTTGGCGATATTCTCCGCGCTTTCGGCACCTTGCACGGCGATGGCACGATTGCCGATAAAGCAGGGAACGCCGCGCACGCCCATCTGCATAAAGAGGTTGGCTTCGCGCGCCACCGTGTCGCGGTCGGCATCGCCGTTTAGCAGGTCTTCGATAATGCCCCTGTCGAGGCCGATGCTCTCGCCAAGGTCAGCCAAAACACCCTTGTCGCCAATGTCGCTATGATCTTTGAAATAGGCCTCAAACAAAGCCTCTTTGGCTTCTAGCCCCTTGCCTTGGCCTTGGGCCCAGTGGACGAGCCGGTGCGCATTGGTCGTGTTCGGGCGCATATTCATGTGTTCGAAATCAAACGGAATACCTTCGGCCTGTCCATAATCTTCCAGCGCGGCGCGCATTTGCGCCCAGCGGTTCTTCGATGCCGCTTTGGCCTCGTCATCAATATCGTCGCCAAACTTGCCTTTCATATAGGTCTTATAATCCATGCCTGCTTCAGGCACAGTCGGGTCGAGTTGATAGGGGCGGAAGAGGATTTCTGTTTCGATCTCAGGCACCAGATCAATCGCCGCTCTCAAGCGACGCAAACCAAGCCAGCACCATGGGCACACAAGGTCGGAGACCATTTCAATCGCGATTTTTTTGGTCATGCGGGAAGGCTTTCCGGTTTTGAGGCGGCTTGTTTGAGTACGGTGAGATAATTGGGCTGCACTTCCATGCGCTCCGTATGCCCCTTTTTCTGTAAAAGGCGATGGGCCTCGGCGAGGCGATAGCAGGGCAAGTGCATGAACATGTGATGCTCGCAGTGATAATTCACCCAGTAAGGCGCGATGACGGCGCGTTCCAGAAGGCTGGCATGAGTGGTGCGCGCATGGCGCATCGGGTCGTTATGGTCGGGCGTAACGGCGTGCTCGGCAATGTTGCGTAAGCGTGTAATCATCGGGAACCATGTTGCCATGGGCAAAAGCCAGAGTACAAAAAACGCCCACCAGACACCCGCAACGGTCAGCGCGGCAAGAAACAGCAAGTTAAAAATCAAAAACGGTATGGCGGAATCGCGTGCATTCTGGGAGCGGTTTTCGCTTCCTTTTTTTGCGCGAATTCCTAAGCCGAGCGCATTGGAGAATTGATTTGTGCGCTGCTTGAAAAAGGTTTGGCCGGTCAAGTCGCGGATAATTTTGCGTTTGAGCGATGTCTGCGTAATCGGAAAGGGCGCAGAAAGGATCAGATCGGGGTCTTCTTCCTGCTGGGCATATTTATGGTGTTTCAGGTGATAGGGTCGATAGGATTTCAGCGAGCCGCCAAAAGACGGGCTACAAAAAAAGCGCGCAAGCGTATCGTTTACATATTGGTTCGGGTGGAGGCCGCCATGCGCGGCTTCATGCTCCAGAACAGCAAGTCCAAGCTGGCGCGTGCCAATGATCATAATCGCGAAAGGAATAAAGAACGGCTGCCAGATGGCGAGCGCCATCGCGCCAAGGATCACCGCCCAGCAATGCAGGATCAAGCCTGGGCCAACCCACGCGCTGCGGCGGGATACATGTTCCCATTCTTCTTTTGTGAAGAGATCAAGCGGGCGTATGCGGGCAGCGGCGGGCATGTTTGCAAGATACGCTGAATTTACGCGTGTGGAAAGATGACGCTAGGAGAGTTTATGTGCCCTTAGTACGATGCTAAAGCATCGCCGCGATCAAAAACCCGCCAAGCACGATTGCGCCAGCCCAGACATTTGATTTGAAGACCGCCAGCGCGTCGCGCTCTTTGCTACGTTTCAGGCGTGCGGTTTGCCACAGACCATGACCCAGAAAGGCCAGCCCTGTTACCGCGCCAACGCGTCCGGCTCCCATCAAGAATGCAGCGAGCGCCATTTGTGCCGTGGCCCCCATATGGAAGACGAAGGCCCCCATGACAGCATGATCTCCAAACAGGCGCGCGGTGGACTTCACCCCGATCAACGCGTCGTCCTCGCGATCTTGCAGCGCGTAGATTGTATCGTAGGCAATTGTCCAGATAATCATTGCCGAGAAGAGAACCAGCACAGAAAATCCGATACTGCCAACTGTCGTGGCGGCCACCAGGATACCCCAGTTAAATGTGAAGCCCAGCCAGGCTTGGGGCCAATAGGTAATTCGCTTCATAAAGGGGTAGGCGGCCACCAGCGGGATGGCGAGCAGGGCGATGATTTTTGCAAAGCCGGGCAAGCATAACCAAACCAAAAAGCCAATGAAGAGCTGCACGCCCATGAAAATGTAAGCATTGCGCAGTGAAACTTGTCCGGACGGCAGCGGTCGTCCGGCTGTGCGCGCAACACCAGCGTCAATCTTCCGGTCAGTGATATCGTTCCATGTGCATCCGGCCCCGCGCATGGCAACAGCTCCAACGCCAAAGAGGGTTGCCCACCATAAATCGATCCACTGCAGGCCTTCTGGAATGGCCATAAAAGCCAGCCCGATCCAGCAAGGCAGTGCGAGTAGCCAAATGCCGACAGGGCGATCAATCCGCGCAAGCGAGAGATAGGGCCGCGTCAAATTTGGCAGCACTTGGATAAAAGACGATTCAACAGCATCTGCCGGGTTGAGCGGCAGGTTATGTGTCGACGTCGTTTTTTCAGGTCCGTCGATAATTTCAACAATTGGTGCTTCATCAGATGAGTGAGTCATGATGGCTATGTAGTATGAAATCGTAAAAGAATGAATGATTTGGCCTGTTGAAACCGCTCTTTTCTTGTTTTGTTGATCAGCGTATAGCTGGGCAATGAGTCATGTTCCTCGCCTTTATGTTGATGCACCGCTTCTGCCGGAAACCTTAATCCCGCTTCCTGATGGTCAGGCACATTATCTTGCGCGCGTCATGCGCCTTGGGGGAGGTGACCAGGCGCGTATATTCAATGGCCGTGAAGGGGAATGGGTATGTGAGCTGGAAATTGATGGCCGGAAGGTATTTGCCAAACCCGTTACGCAGTTGCGCTCTCAGCCGAAGGCGCTTGTCGGCGGGCCGCAACTTCTTTTTGCGCCGCTCAAGAAAACCCGCACAGACTTTGCTGTTGAGAAAGCCACAGAGCTCGGCGCTTCACTGATTCAGCCCGTCGGTACTGCCTATACGCAAACCCACCGCGTCAAAACTGAGCGGCTCGAATCACTGGCAATTGAAGCAGCCGAACAGACAGAGCGTATGGATTTGCCGCGCATTGCCGAAAAACGCCCGCTCTTCGAGGCCCTTAAGAGTTGGCCCCCTGATAGGCCGCTTGTCTTTTGTGATGAGGCAGGTGAGGCGCTGCCGATGCAAAAAGCCCTCGAGAATATCAACGCAACTGCAGGTGGGGGCATATTAATAGGGCCAGAAGGCGGGTTTTCACCAGAGGAACGAGATCGCCTTCGAAAACTGGACTTTATTGTGCCGGTAATGCTTGGGCCGCGCATCTTGCGTGCAGAAACAGCGATCGTCTCAGCTTTGACTATTTGGCAATCCGTCCTTGGCGACTGGGGTTAAAACGCTTATGTGCCTGACTTAAAAGATTTGAAAGCGCCTCCATGACAACACCGACAGATGACATTGACGAGACCGCCCCACGCATTGAAGGCAAAGGCGAGCTTATCGAGTGGATTGCCAAGGGAAACAAACCCAAGGATCAATGGCGGATCGGTACTGAGCATGAAAAATTTGGCTTCTGCAAACAGCATTTAAGCCCCGTACCCTATGAGGGGACAGCCTCTGTTAAAGCGCTGCTCGAAGGCCTGCGCGATAATGGCAAAGGTTATGAGGGCATCTATGAGGGCGAGTATATTATTGGCCTGAAACGCGATGGCGCGAGTGTCTCGCTTGAGCCCGGCGGCCAGTTTGAACTGTCTGGTGCGCCGCTGGAACACATCCATCAGACCTGTAATGAGGTTGGGACCCACCTTAAAGAAGTGCGCGACGTGGCTGATCCGTTAGGCATTGGCTTTCTGGGGCTTGGTTTCTCTCCGATCTGGAGTCTTGAGGAAACCCCAATGATGCCGAAGGGACGCTACGGCATTATGAAAAACTATATGCCAAAGGTCGGTCGTCTGGGGCATCAGATGATGTTTCGCTCTTGCACAGTGCAGGTCAATCTCGACTTTGCGTCTGAGGCTGACATGGTGAAGAAAATGCGGGTGGCGCTGGCCCTGCAACCAGTTGGCACAGCCCTGTTTGCCAATTCGCCTTTCGCCGAAGGCCGGACAAACGGCTTCCTGTCCTATCGTGGGCATGTCTGGTCGGATACAGATCCGGACCGCACAGGCATGCTTCCTTTCATGTTTCAAGAGGGTGCGGGTTTTGAAAGCTATGTCGATTATGCCCTTGATGTGCCGATGTATTTCGCGCGGCGTGGCGGCGTTTATATAGACTGCGCAGGCCACTCCTTCCGCGACTTCATGGCCGGAAAGCTTGCGCCCTTGCCGGGTGAGTTACCTACTCTGGCCGATTGGGAAGACCACCTGTCGACCATTTTCCCTGAAGTCCGCTTGAAACGCTTCCTTGAAATGCGTGGGTCTGACAGTGGCCCATGGGATTCGCTCTGCGCGATGCCAGCATTCTGGGTCGGCTTGCTATACGATGATGCTGCCCTCGACGCGGCCTGGGATCTCGTCAGGGATTGGACGCCGGCCCATCGTGAGGCTATGCGCCGCTCGGCACCAGCACTAGGCTTGAAAGCTGCCGCACCGGGCGGACGCCTGCTTCAGGATCTGGCGAAAGATGTTCTGAAAATTGCCCAGGGCGGCCTTAAGCGCCGGAACAAGCTTAGCCTGTCCGGCGATGATGAGACCGGTTTTCTCCACGATCTGATCGAAATTGCTGATTCCGGCATCACCCCAGCCGACCGCCTGCTCGTGCTCTATCATGGCGAATGGAAAAAAGACTTAACCAAAGTCTTCGAAGCCCGCGCCTATTAGCCGGCCTTTTTTGCAATAATATCGCGATAAAGCGCAGATTCCTGCTTGAGTGGGCACAAAGAGCGTGGTCATAGTGTTGGATCACTAAATTCTGGGAGGGCCTGATGGCATCCAATGATATAGCAACTGAGGCAGGCGGAGATTTTCTTGGCCATCCTAGAGGCCTATTTGTTCTTTTCTTCGCTGAGATGTGGGAGCGGTTTTCTTATTATGGAATGCGTGGCCTGCTGATCTTTTATCTAACGCAGCACTTTCTGTTTGAACGTGGCGACGCGTTAGGTATCCTCGGTGCATATATTACATTGGTGTACATAACCCCAATTATCGGCGGGATGTTAGCTGATAGGTTCATGGGCGCGCGAAGAGCCGTTATGCTCGGAGCCATTCTTTTGGTGATCGGTCACTTCGGAATGGCGTTCGAAGGTGCCCCTGTCCAAGAGGGCGGTGTTGCGGACCCATTTGTGCTGAACATATTCTACCTCAGTCTTGCATTTATCATTGCAGGTGTCGGGTTTTTGAAAGCCAATATCTCTACAATGGTGGGTGAGCTTTACCCCAAGACTGATATTCGAAGAGATTCAGCTTATACGATTTTCTACGTTGGCATTAATCTTGGTGCTTTCCTTGGCTCACTTATTGCCGGTTACCTCGGCCAAACATATGGCTGGGCCTATGGGTTCGGGGCTGCTGGGATTGGAATGCTGCTAGGTCTCGTCGTCTTTGTTTGGGGCAAGGCCGAGCTGCGTGGGGCTGGTGAACCGCGTGACCTGCAAAAATTAACGTCTCCTGCATTTGCTGGTTTGAGCCCACAAATTCTAATCTATATCGGGACTGCCGTGATGATCTTGGTTTGCTGGCAGCTCGTGCGTTATCAAGGGACTGTGAATTTGCTTCTGGCGATAACCGGAGGTTCGGCTTTTATCTATATTATGGCCCGGTCAGTCTTAACGCTCGAGAAAGAGCCCCGGAACCGCATTATTGCTGCGGTGCTTTTGATCATGTTCCAAGTCGTGTTCTGGTCTCTGTTTGAGCAAGCGTCCTCATCTCTTAACCTATTTACCGATGAGCATGTTGACCGTTCGTTGCTGGGTGGCGAAGTTCCAGCTTCTGTTTTCCAGTCCGTGAATGCTGGTTTCATTCTGATCTTTGGGCCTATTTTTGCGGCGCTGTGGGTTTGGTTGGGCAAGCGAGGACTTGATCCATCAGCTCCGGCTAAATTTGGATTAGGTATTGTTCAGGTTGGACTAGGTTATCTCGTTCTCGTCTGGGGCGCGCAGGCTGCGGGTGATGGCTTAACGCCTGTGCTTTTCGTCTTCCTTATCTATTTGCTGCATACTACGGGTGAGTTATGTCTTTCACCCGTTGGTCTATCGGCCATGACACGCTTGTCTGTACCGAGCATGGTTGGTCTTATGATGGGAACATGGTTCCTTGGCTCGGCAGGAGGTAACGCACTTTCAGCGATTATTGCGCAGGAAGTGGCGGAGTCAGGACTGAAATCTGATTATCTATCTGGCTACACGACAATGGGTTGGTATGCCATTGCATTTGGTGTTGTGGTGTTTGCTGCCTCTCCGTTCATCAAGAAGCTGATGCACCTTGACACGCTTCAGAATGATGGGGTGTTTGCCGAAGCGGAACTAGACCCTGCAAAACCAGCCGAATAAGCTCCAAAACTAATCCAAATTTAAGGCGGCCTTTGATCGGGCCGCCTTTTTTCGCATCTGCATGTTTAAGTGACCGTTTGTGCGCTTTAGCCCGCGCCGCCAACTGTGAGCGCGTCAACCTTTACGGTGGGTTGGCCGACGCCGACAGGGACGGATTGCCCGGCTTTGCCGCAGGTGCCGACGCCATCATCCATGGCGAAATCATTGCCAATCATAGAGATTTGTTCGAGTGCCGTTGGGCCGTGGCCTATGAGTGTGGCGTTTTTCACTGGCGCACCGATTTTTCCATTCTCAACCAGATAAGCCTCGGTGCACTGGAAGACGAAATTTCCGGACGTGATGTCGACTTGTCCGCCACCAAAATCAACCGCCCAGATACCCTTCTTTATGGATTTGACAATCTCTTCAGGATCACGCTCGCCGGCGGTCATAAAAGTATTTGTCATCCGTGGCATAGGGATAGCATCATAAGCCTCACGGCGGCCATTTCCCGTTGGCGCAACGCCCATCAGGCGCGCATTCTGACGGTCCTGCATATAGCCTTTTAGGATGCCGTCTTCGATCAGGACGTTGCGTTTCGTCTCTGTGCCTTCATCATCAAAGGAGAGCGAGCCGCGACGGTTTTCTATTGTGCCATCATCAATAACGGTCACGCCTTTGGCGGCAACCTGCTCGCCGATGCGGCCTGAATAAACGCTTGTGCCTTTACGGTTAAAGTCGCCCTCAAGCCCATGTCCGACGGCTTCGTGCAGCAGCACCGCCGGCCAGCCGGGCCCGAGCACAACTTCCATTTCACCTGCTGGCGCAGGAATGCTCTCTAGATTGATTTCAGCTTTTTTCAATGCCCTCTCGGCCATGGCTTGCCAGCGTTCCGGTGCGATCCACTCTTCATAAGCGGCCCTGCCACCTGCGCCGGCAGAGGCGGTCTCGCGGCGACCATTTTGTTCCATTGTGACTGAGATATTCAAACGGACAAGCGGACGTACATCATGGAGTGTCGCGCCTCCCGGGCGTAATATGTCCACTTGTTTTCGCGTGCCGGATAAAGATGCTGAGACCTGAACCACGCGATGGTCTTTTGCGCGCACCCAGGCATCAATTTCAGCTAACAGCCCCGTCTTTATCGCAAAGTCGGGGGCCTCGGTCGGATCGATCGGCGCATAGAGTGTGCGATTCGTCGGGCGTGGGCCATCGGCCAGATTACCGGAGTATCCGCGCTTTGCGGCTGCTGCAGTTTGCGCCGCGCGCTTGATTGCCGCGATAGAAAGTTCAGAGGCGTGCGCATAGCCCGCAGCTTCTCCGGCAACCACACGCAGACCAAAGCCTTGCCCAGTGTCATATGTTGCCGAACGCAAGCGACCATCGTCAAAGACAAAGCCCTCGGTGCGGGAGCGCTCAATGTAAAGCTCACCATCATCAGCCCCGTTTACGGAATCATCAAGCAAGGCAAGCGCAGCTGCGCGATCAAATGGGAGAGAGGAAATATCTGTCATACCCAAGAGATGCAGATTATTACACCATTAGGCAAGCTTATCCGGTTGAAACAACTGTGAACCGTTCCAATTGCTGTTGGGCAAGCTCCCAGTCAGGTTTAATTTCGAGGGCCTTCTGAAATGCATAGTAGGCTGCCTGAACGTCTCCTTTGGCCTCATAAGCCAGACCCAAATTATAATGAGCCGCATGAGGGTCATCAGTATCCAGCTCAATAGCGTGCATAAGCGTCTCGATCGCTTCTATCGTGCGGCCAGCGCTGATAAGAGCAGCCCCTTTGTTAAGAAAGATAGCTCCCAGCTTGGGGCGCAAATTTGCAGCCTCATTGTAATCTTTTATAGCAGCATCATATTGGGATTTGCGCATGCGAATAATACCGCGATTTACATGTGTCGCGGCAAGATCACGCCGGCTAATCGAATCTGATTTGATGGCTTCTGTGCAGGCGCGCTCGTCGCTTGGAAGGTATCGCGAACTTATGAGCGCCGCTTGATAACACTCAGAACCAATTTTTGATCCAAGGATTAAAACCTGCGCGCTGGCAAAGGAGGGAAGCATCAGAGCAAATGCAGATATAAGGAACAATTTTGTCATATGATTTTCCAATCAGATAGTCTGGAAGCCCAGCTTCGAGCACACAAAAAGAGGTGATATAGAGTCGACATAGTTAGCATGCACACGACCCAAAAGCTAGTTTGGTGCAATTATACCGCACCTGCGACAATTTTGAGCGAAATTGCTTATGGGTAGACGCGGGCAAACGATGTAGTTAGGAGAAGACAAAATTTAATTTGGGGAGTCGCACGTGCGATATCTGACACTGTTACTTACGATAGCCGCATATGGTGGAAACGCCTTCGCGCAAGGTAAACCAACACCAAAGGCACTTGGTTTTCAAGAACCTGTAACGGAGCTGGCGGCTGAAGCGTTCAGCTTCCATGACAACTTCCTGCTCTGGATGTGTATTATCATTACGCTTTTTGTAGCGGGCCTGCTGGTCTGGGTGATGGTGCGCTATAACGCCAAAGCCAACCCGGTCCCATCAAAAACAACACACCATACGGGCCTGGAAGTGGTTTGGACGCTTTTGCCGGTCCTTATCCTGGTCGCTATCGCTGTCGTGTCATTTCCTCTCCTCTATAAATATGACCGTGCACCCAATCTAAGCGATATTGCTTCAGGCGAAGTCACAGCCACAATTGAAGAGCAGGCTGCCGCAAGCAAAGGCTGGATCAACGTTAAAGCGCAGGGCAATCAGTGGAACTGGACATACTCGTTTCAGGATGTCCTTGATTCTGATGGGTATCCCCTCGAATATACCTCAAATCCACTTCACCGCGGCCTAAGCACCGACCAGGTTGGCGGAGAGTTGTACTTGTCGGTCGATTATCCGCTTGTTTTGCCAGCTGGCCGTTATATCCGTTATTATACAGCCGCAGCCGATGTTATTCATTCATTCGCCATGCCAAGCTTTGGCATCAAGACAGATGCTGTGCCAGGCCGATTGAACGAAGGATGGTTCAAGGTCGATAAGCCGGGCGTTTATTATGGCCAATGTTCTGAACTATGCGGCAAGGACCATGCTTTTATGCCGATTGAGATTCGTATTGTGGAAGAAGCCGATTATGAGGCTTGGCTAGCCATAATGCAGAACGGTGATTTCGATGCAGCCGCCCGCCAAGTTGCTGAAATTGAAACACGCCAGACAACACGCCTTGCGGCTGTAAATTAAGTTAGAGAGAGACAGACATCATGCCGATGGATGAAATTGCTTTAAATCAATCTGATCACGCTCATGACGACCATGATCATAAGCCCGGTTTCTTTGTACGCTGGTTCTTCTCAACCAATCACAAGGATATTGGCACACTTTATCTTCTCTTTGCCTTGTTTGCAGGGATCATCGGTTATTCGCTGTCTGGCCTTATCCGATGGGAATTAGCTGAGCCAGGCATTGGGCCGCTCGTGCAGTTCACCGAATGGTTCTATGGCACGCAGGGTGACATCGCGATTGAGCAGGCCAAACAATTCTACAATGTTGTCATCACCTATCACGGCCTGATCATGATCTTCTTCATGGTTATGCCAGCTCTTATTGGCGGGTTTGGCAACTGGTTTGTACCGCTGATGATTGGCGCGCCGGATATGGCGTTTCCGCGTATGAACAATATTTCTTTCTGGCTAACGGTAGCGGCCTTCATTCTGTTGATGGTTTCCTTCTTCACGCCGAGCGGTAACCTTGACGCGCTTGGCTTTGGCGGGGGCTGGGTACTTTACCCGCCACTTTCAGGGTTGAAGGGCCATTCCGGGCCTGCGATGGATCTTGTCATCCTGTCTCTGCATACGGCGGGGATCGCATCTATCCTTGGCGCGATCAACTTTATTGTGACGATTTTGAATATGCGCGCGCCAGGCATGACAATGCACAAGATGCCTCTCTTTGCCTGGTCTGTCCTGGTGACGGCTGCGCTACTTTTGCTCGCGCTTCCAGTGCTCGCCGGTGCGCTGACCATGCTGTTGACTGACCGTAATTTCGGCTCGCAATTCTTCGTACCTGAAGGCGGTGGCGATCCGGTTATGTTCCAGCACTTGTTCTGGTTCTTCGGTCACCCTGAAGTCTACATCATGATCTTGCCAGGCTTTGGCATTGTCAGCCATATCATTTCAACCTTCTCCAAGAAGCCGATCTTTGGCTATCTCGGTATGGCGTACGCGATGGTGGCGATTGGTGTCATCGGCTTCATTGTGTGGGCACACCACATGTATACCGTTGGCATGCCAGTGGATATGAAGGCATACTTTGTTGCAGCCACAATGGTGATTGCGGTGCCGACCGGCATCAAGATTTTCTCATGGATTGCGACCATGTGGGGCGGCTCAATTACCTTTGCCGTACCGATGCAGTGGGCAATTGGCTTTATCTTCCTCTTTACTCTGGGAGGCGTAACAGGCGTCGTGCTGGCCAATGCTGGTGTCGATCATGCTCTGCACGACACTTACTACGTGGTTGCCCACTTCCACTATGTGCTCTCACTTGGTGCCGTCTTCGCACTATTTGCGGGCTGGTATTACTGGTTCGAAAAAATGTTCGGGGTGAAGTATAATGCCTTCCTTGGTACAGCCCACTTCTTTTTGATGTTCATCGGCGTGAACCTGATCTTCTTCCCGCAGCACTTCCTTGGCCTGAACGGCATGCCGCGCCGCTACGTGGAATACAATCCGGCCTTTGAATATTGGCATTATGTCTCTTCAGTTGGCTATGCTGTTTCTCTTGTGGCGACGCTTCTGTTCTTCTTTGCTATGGCTGAAGCGCTGATCCGCCGCCGCAAGGCAGAGGCTAATCCATGGGGCGAAGGGGCAACGACGCTGGAGTGGACCTTGTCTTCGCCACCGCCTTTCCACCAATACTCAACACTGCCGCGTGTGAAAGACACTGACGATCACTAAGGCAGTCATCTGGTAAGTGAATTGACCCTCTCTGATTTTTCAGGGAGGGTTATTCAGTTATGAAAGTATACAAACGTGTGCCTCGATCGGCTACTATGTCACGCTGATTTCAGTCTCCCTCTTTGCTATCACGCTATTTGAGGCTATCTCACGCCGTATTCGTAATGGAAAAGAGCCATTTGCCGCCGATGACAGACCAGACACTTTCTTCTGAGAAACGACGCTACGCTACGGCGGGTGACTACGTGCAGTTGATGAAGCCGCGTATCATGATGCTTGTTGTGTTTACTGCGTTTGCCGGGCTTGTCGCCGCGCCTGGCTATATGAATCCGATCATGGCCACGATTGCTATTTTGGCTGTCGCGCTTGGCTCTGGTGCGGCGGGTGCGCTCAATATGTGGTATGACGCTGATATTGATGCGATTATGACGCGCACATCAACCCGGCCTATCCCATCTGGTGCTGTCCCGCGCGGCGAAGCTTTGGCGCTCGGGTTGATAATGTCGGGTGTATCTGTGCTGCTAATGTGGATGGCGAGCAATTGGGTGGCCGCTGGTCTTCTAGCGCTGTCGATTGCTTATTATGGGTGGTTCTACACCATGCTACTCAAGCGTCGCACGCCGCAAAATATTGTCATTGGCGGTGCGGCAGGTGCTTTTCCGCCCGTTATCGGATGGGCTGCGGTCACAGGCACCACTCCGCTGGATGCATGGATCCTGTTTGGCATTATCTTCTTCTGGACCCCGCCACATTTTTGGGCGCTGTCTTTGCTCGCGCATAAGGAATACGAAAAAGCTGGCGTTCCAATGCTGCCGGTGACGCACGGGGCAAAGGCGACACGTCTACAAATTCTGCTTTATACAATTTTACTCGTGCCGATTGGCCTGGCTCCTGTCTTCACCGGGCTGGGGGGCTGGGTTTATGCCACTGTCGCAGGTGGCCTTGGTTTGGCGTTTCTCTACGGTGCAATTGTCGTTTACCGCAGCAAAGCCGGAGACGAAGGTGCCCCGGGCGGAGACCTGAAAAATGCTAAGCGGCTCTTCTTGTTCTCCATACTTTATCTCTTCATCCTGTTTGCCGCCTTAGTTGTAGAGCATGTTGGTATCGGCATACATGTCCCTGTAGGGCTGGGCTAATGGAAACGGAGGAGCCTGTGGATAAACCTGTGGAGATACCTCAACACGCTCCGATCAGCGAAGCTGAACGGCTTGCTGCGCAAAAAAAACGCAGCGTCTGGCTCGCGCTTACTCTTTTCGGGTTCGTCATTCTTATTGGCCTGACATCGGCCTTGCAGCTTAAAGAAAACATCCAGCGCAATGCCAACGCTAATGCTTCATCGCCAAGTATGACAAGCCAGGATACACAGCCATGAACCTGAAATCCTCTACAATTGCGTTTATTGCAGGTGGCGTTGTCCTGTTTATGCTCGCGCTGGCCTTTGCGTCCAAGCCACTCTACGATACGTTTTGTCGTGTAACCGGGTTTGGCGGGACAACACGTGTGGCCACAGCCGCGCCAACACAGGTGCTCGACCGGGAGGTTGAAGTTCGCTTTGACGCTAATGTCTCCGATGCTCCGCTGCTTTTTCGTCCCTTGAAGACAAGCCACAAGCTACCACTTGGCGCGCATGGCCTTGCCGCTTATGAGGTGACCAATACGTCTGCGCAGGATATTTCGGTTATGGCGGGCTATAATGTGACCCCGCACACGGCCGGGCGCTATTTCAACAAGCTGGAATGCTTTTGTTTTGAAGAACGAATCATCAAGGCTGGTGAAACTAAAAAACTCCCCGTCGTATTTTTTGTTGCCCCGGAAATGGCCGATGAAACGCTTATGGACACGGTTGAAACCATCACTTTATCCTACACTTTCTATCAAACAGGCAATTTTAAGGGTGCGACGAAATCAGCCGCGCTCACTCCAGTGGTTGCACAATAGTAACGGCTGGGGCTAAAGAGATAAAACTAACGAATAACACTGGGGATTCCTGGACATGGCTGGCGACGTAAGACACGATTATCATCTGGTAAATCCATCACCTTGGCCGCTTGTCGGCTCATTGGCTGTAACCACACTGGCCCTTGGTGGTGTCACCTATATGAAAGGTCTGTTCGGCATGCCTGCCGGGAGCACCGGTTTAATGCTGTTTGGTTTTGCCTTTGTTGCCATTGTTATGTTCGGATGGTGGCGGGAAGTCATCAAGGAAAGCCGCGGCGGCGATCATACCCCCGTCGTTCAGATCGGCCTTCGCTATGGTATGATCATGTTTATCGCCTCAGAAGTAATGTTCTTCGTTGCCTGGTTTTGGTCTTTCTTTGAAATGACAATCTTCCATGGCGCGCGCGCGGGCGACACATTCGATAGCGTCAACGTTCTATATGAAGGTTTGCAAGGCTGGGCCTCTTGGCCGCCTCCCGGTGTTGAAACGTTTGACCCTTTTCACTTGCCATTATTGAATACGGCGATCCTGCTTCTGTCTGGGACAACTGTCACATGGGCCCACCACGCCCTTCAGCAT
>CAYUFN010000025.1:14048-25697 GCA_964443965.1 uncultured Hyphomonas sp.
GACTTGTTTTAACCATCCTGCTCGGCGCGCTCTTCACCGTGGTGCAAGTAATCGAATATGCCGAAGCGGGCTTTACGTTTTCTGGCACGCTCTATGGGTCTGCCTTTTTCATGGCAACGGGCTTTCATGGCGCTCACGTTCTGATCGGAACCATCTTCCTGGCGGTCTGCCTCTTACGTCTTATGGCTGGTGGTTTTACACCGAAGAAGCATTTCGGATTTGAGGCTGCAGCTTGGTATTGGCACTTTGTCGATGTGGTCTGGCTTTTCCTTTTTGCCTTTGTTTATGTCGCGCCAAAACTTATCCTCGAAGGCGGCTAAAACACCGCGCGCAGTGGTATGAGCCATATCGGCTACCTCTGATTGTCTGGCGTAAAGGATCTGGTTTGATATGAGCTTTCGCCCGCTGCCAGTGATGACGGTCTGCGTGGTGCTATCGCTTGTCATTCTCGCTATGCTAGGAAACTGGCAGTGGCAGCGCTATGGCGAAAAGCAGGAGGCTGTCAGCACTGCAGTTGCTTGGGAACCCCTCTTCGGAACAGCCAGTCATGGCGATGTGTTCTTTGTATCAACAATTTTAAATGGGCGCTCTGCCTGGAAACATGTCAGCCTGTTTGAAGACACTGAGCGCGGCGGCCACGTTTTAGCCACTCATTTCATTACCTTCCAGATCACTCCGCCCGAAGCAGAGAGTTTACCGACTGTAGATGAATTTGATTCTGAAGATGGGGTATTCCTGATCCCTTCTAAACCGGGTGCGATCACTCCCAAACCTGATGGAAACACCTATTTTGCTTACGATCTGGAGGCTATTCGCGCACGCTTGCCTGCATCACTGGCCGCTTCGCTGCGCCCTGAAATCTATGAACCACGCCTGATCACAGTGCGCGATGATGTTGGTGATATTGGCGAGATAGAAAACCCATACGCTGATCCGAAACTTGCCGACCCGCTTCCACCTGCGCGCCACCTTGGTTATGCGCTGACATGGTGGGGGATGGCCATAGGTCTGCTAATTATATATCTGGTCTATCATATCGGGGTCGGGCGCTTAAAATTCGGGAAAAAAGCATGAAGTATATTTCCACACGCGGACAGGCTGAACCGGTTGATTTTGTAACAGCATGCCTGACAGGCCTGGCGCCTGATGGCGGGCTTTATATGCCAGAGCACTGGCCCCAGATTGAACAACATGCACCTGCCGAGCCCTACCATGTCACCGCGGCGCGTATCCTGTCAGCCTTCGCAGGAGAAAGCATTCCTCATATTGACCTTCTGGGAATGTGTGAACGCGCTTATGCAAGTTTTTCTCATCATAGCGTTGCCCCGCTAACTGAGCTTGGCCGCCACACATGGATGATGGAACTTCATCATGGCCCAACATTGGCCTTTAAAGATGTGGCGATGCAACTGATTGCGCAGCTTTATGATTACGCTCTTGGAAAGTCCGGGCAGCGGTTGTCTATTATTTGCGCCACGTCTGGAGATACAGGCGGCGCAGCGGCCGCCGCCTTTGCAGGCGCAGCCCATGCTGATCTTTACATCCTTCACCCAGATAGTCGCATCAGCCCGGTCCAGCGTCGCTTTATGACAACGACGGGCGCAAGCAATGTCCACAATATTGCCATTGAGGGTGACTTTGATGACTGTCAGGCGATTGTCAAAAGTCTGTTTGCTGACAAAATATTTGTTGGGGAAGTTGGGCTTTCCGGCGTCAACTCGATCAACTGGGCTCGCATTGTGGCTCAGGCTGTTTATTATGCCACGGTCCAGCGCAAGCTTGATACAAAAATCCGCTTTATCGTGCCCAGCGGAAATATGGGCGATGCGCTGGCAGGCTTTGTCGCGGCAAAGTGTGGCCTGCTTTATGGTGGCTGGGAATGTCATTGCGCGGTCAATGAAAATGATGCGCTGGCCCGCATTCTTGGAGCTGGTGAGATGAAACGCACTCCAGCGGTATCTACGCCTAGCCCTGCGATGGATATTTCTGTTCCGTCGAATTTCGAGCGCGTCCTGTTTGAAGCCTGTGGCCGGAATGCTGAATTTGTGCGCAAGACCTATGCAGCTTATGCCCAATCAGGTGATGTGACATTGCCCGATGAAATTGTTGCCAAATTTTCTGCACTTGGATTCTCTGCAGTGCGCGTCACAAATTCAGAAACAATGACAGAGATGGAACGTGTTCTGGACGAGACAGGGTGGTTGGTCTGTCCGCATACGGCTGTAGGTACAGCTGTCGCGCGCCATCAACCGCGCGGTGATGTCGCAAGTGTTGTTCTGGCAACTGCCGCTGCAGAAAAATTCCCTGAAACAGTCAAAGATGCCACGGGTCGTGATGCACCTTTACCTGCGCGGTGTGATGACATTTCCAGCCGCACAGAAATTTATGATACACTGCCCAACGATGCAGGAGCGGTTGCAGCTTTTATTCGCGGCAGGTTAAAATAGGGAACCTTATAAAAGGCCAGTATTATGGATCAGGCGAAGGGTATAGAAACACCAAGACTATTCCTGCGGCCACCAAGTTCCCGCGATTTCAAAACATGGCAGAGCTTGCGCCGTGCTAACCATGAACATTTGCAGCCTTGGGAGCCTTTATGGCACGCAGGTGCCAATTCGCGCGCTGAATGGCGCCTGCGCATGCGCGTGTGGCGAAAGGGCCGCAAAGATCGGCGTATATATGCCTATTTCTTGTTTGAAAAAGAACACCAGGAGATGCTTGGCGGGCTGGTTCTGAGCAATATACGCTGGGGCGCGTCACAAACTGCAACGCTCGGTTATTGGCTGGATAGCAAGGCAACCGGGTATGGCTATATGACAGAAGCAGTCGCCTATGCTTGCAGGTGGGCAGGCGAAAGACTTGGCCTTGCGCGCATTGAAGCCAGTACGATGCCCGAAAATCTAAGCTCCCGTAAAGTCCTTGAACGCTGCGGGTTTTGCGAGGAAGGGCTAGCGCAGTCTTATCTGCAAATTGCAGGTGAACGCCGCGACCATATGCTATACGGATTAACTATTGCGCCTTGAGTCACGTAAAGAAGAAACATTATGAGCGAACATGCGCCTCTTTCATCAGATGTTTTCGGGACATGGAAATGGGACGCCGGTGCGCAGCAATTAACGCTGGAACCGACACCAGATAGCACACTGCAAGACCTTGGCGGTATTTGGACATTGGAAGCTTTTAGTGTTCAGCTTGATGGGCTGAGCAGGTCACGCCTTGGCCGCACGCTGGAGGCAACAAGTGGTAATATCTCCTGTGCACTTGGTTTATCTGATGGGCGTCGCGTACAATTGCTGGGCCAGTTTGATACCACAGGCCTGGCTGAAGGCGTGTTGGCGCAGAGCAAGGAAAAAAACAAAACAGCAAAACCTGGCCCGGTGCTGACGCCAGTCTATCAGCCGATTATTTCACTACATACCGGACAGACAGCAGGCTTTGAGGCCTTGGCGCGTTGGACGGGCGGGACCGACGCTTCTTTTGAAGATCCTGCGCTGGCCACAAACATGTTGATCCATGCGGCCCAAGCACTGTCAGTTTGGCATAAAGCCACTAGCCGGAAAGACCTTTTTATGCAGGTCAACCTAACCGCACGTGATCTGGCAACTGCAGATGTTGCCGATCTGATTGGGGAACTTGTTGCGGGCTATAATTTGCCCAGTGGCAGTATCCGTATCGAACTAACTGAACAGGCCGCCCTTCGCGATATGGAGCGCGCGCTGGAAACTGTTAAAGCCATCAAGGCTGTCGGTGCCACCTTGGTGCTTGATGATTTTGGGTCAGGCCATTCAAGTTTTGCCTGGTTGGCTGATATGCCCGCTGATGCCCTCAAAATCGATTCAAGCTTAACCCAAAGAATCGGTGACACGCGCACCGAGCATATTCTTGAGGCGATTACGCTGCTTGCTTCACGTCTTGGCATGTCGGTCACGGCTGAGGGGGTAGAAGACAAAGCCATGATTGGGAGGTTACGCCAACTCGGCTTTACATATATTCAGGGTTTTGCGCTGTCCCGGCCTATGGAAGAGGGCGCTGTTCTCGCATTTCTGGAATCAGAAATCTAAGGCCAGCTTCACGCGTGGCCCCCATCACTTTGCAAGAAGGCCGGTGAAATGCCAAGGCGCTCAAGTGCCATTGTCCATTTGTCCTTATGGTTCTGTGCATAAACAAGCTCCGGATCACTCTCGCACACAAGCCAGGCGTTTTGTAACAACTCATTCTCAATCTGCCCGGCCCCCCAGCCTGAATACCCAAGCGCGAGGATAGCTTGCGCGGGGGGCTGGGTTGAAGCAATGGCTTGTAGAACGTCGCGTGTCGCTGTCAGACAGAGATTCTCGCCGACCTGCATCGTTGCCTCTGCGCAATTGAAGTCTTCCGAATGCAAAACAAACCCGCGATCGCGCCCAACGGGGCCGCCATCGAGCACATTCATTTCAGGCAGGGGTTTTTGTGTTTGAATATCAAGCTGTTCGAGGAGTTCGCTCAGCGAGAGCTTGCGCATAGGCTTGTTCAGCACCAGCCCCATCGCAAAATCTTCGGCATGTGCGCAGATCAGAATAACAGCGTTTTCAAACCGCTCATCCCCAATACCCGGCATGGCAATCAGGATTTTTCCTGTCAGATCGATATCGTCTGTTGAGTGGTCCGGCTTCATTTTTCAATGCTCGCGCACTGGAGGGTGATAGGCAAGGGGCAGAAACAAATTGATCCTTTTGATCAGATAGGTAGTGTGGCGCTAAATCAATCAGGAGAAAGATCCATGAGCATTAAAGTTGGCGAAAAATTGCCAGAAGCTACCTTTATGAGCCCAACCGCCGATGGTCCGGCACCGCTATCTACAAATGATGTTTTTGCGGGTAAAACGGTTGCTCTATTTGCTGTGCCGGGGGCGTTTACGCCAACTTGCTCTGCCAAGCATCTGCCAAGTTTTCGAGATGCTTCAGAAACATTACAAGCCAAAGGTATCGATGCGATTGCCTGCCTGTCTGTAAACGATGTCTTTGTGATGGATGAGTGGGGCAAAGCTTCACACGCGCAGGGCAAAATCCAGATGCTGGCTGATGGGAATGGCGCTTTTACAAAAGCGATCGGGCTGGAACTTGATGCCTCAGGTTTTGGAATGGGTACGCGCTCTCAACGTTACGCGATGCTGGTTGAAGATGGTGTCGTCAAACAACTCAATATTGAAGAGGGCGGGGCGTATGAAGTCTCCAGCGCTGAATATTTACTGGGCCAACTTTAGCGCGCATTCCTTTGAATGCTGTAATATTTCAGCATTTTACAAAATAAACAAAGAATTAATCGAAGCGGCGCATCCTTTGGGTGTGCCGTTTTTCGATATTTAGATATTGAAAAACGGAAAGTAATTATTACATCTATGTCATAGAGCATAAAAGAAGGGGTAAATAATGGATCCAATTATTGTTTTTGCAATTGCGGCGGTTGTCGCGATTATTCTGATCCTGCAAACACTTAAAGTCGTGCCACAAGGGTACTCTTACACTGTCGAAACATTTGGGAAATATACAAAAACACTCATGCCGGGTCTGCACTTCATCATGCCGATCTATCAAGGCATTGGGCGTAAGATGAATATGATGGAAACGGTGCTTGATGTGCCGCAACAGGAAGTCATTACGAAAGATAACGCCATGGTGTCGTGCGATGCCATCGTCTTTATTCAGGTGATAGACCCCGTCGCGGCAGCTTATGAGGTCAACAATCTGCAACACGCTATCCAGAACCTTGCATTGACGAATATTCGTACAGTGGTTGGCTCAATGGACCTTGACGAGGTCCTGTCCAACCGGGACGATATTAATGCGCGCCTGCTCACTGTCATTGACGCAGCGACCAATCCTTGGGGTGTAAAGGTCACGCGGATTGAAATCGCTGACCTGTCACCGCCAGCAGATATTACTGAAGCTATGGCGCGTCAAATGAAAGCTGAACGCCTCAAGCGTGCAGAGATTCTAACCGCTGAAGGGGATAAGCAATCAGCCATTCTCAAGGCTGAAGGGCTCAAGCAATCGCAAATTCTCGAGGCAGAAGGACGCCGCGAAGCTGCTTTCCGTGACGCTGAAGCGCGCGAACGCGAAGCGGAGGCCGAGGCCAAAGCGACAGCCATGGTATCTCAGGCCATTGCCAAAGGCGATGTGAACGCGATCAATTACTTCCTGGGTCAGCAATATGTCCAGGCATTTGAGAAGCTTGCCTCATCGCCGCAGCAGAAAACAGTCATCATACCGGCTGAGTTCTCATCGCTCATCGGCACAATTGAAGGGGTCAAAGGCCTCACTGATGCGGCCAAGGCTGGTCAGGCTGCCAATGGGGCCATCCCGCCAACCACACGCTAGTTGATCATGACCCGGCCGTACAAGGGGCTTCCCGCGGCCGGGCCACTTCTGGAAAAGGAGAAGTATATATGGAAGTAATTATTGACTTCTTTACACCGCTACAGGCTTGGCACTGGTTTGCACTTGCGCTTGTGATTTTAGGGTTTGAACTGGCACTCGGCACAATCGATCTTTTATGGATCAGCGCGGCTGCCATGTTAACCGCGCTCTTCAAGTGGATCATGCCCGCGCCGATTGACGGGTTGGAAGGCCAGTTGCTTTTCTTTGCCGTCACGTCGATAGCTCTACTTGTGCTTGGACGAACCGTGTTCGGGGATTGGCGAAATCAGGAAAGCGATAAGCCGCTCCTGAACAGGCGTATGGAAAGCATGGTTGGCACCCGCGCTTTGGTCACCGCAACCTTTGCTGCCGGGACTGGCCGCGTAAAGATTGGTGATACTGAGTGGCTCGCTCACGCTCTTAATGGTGAAAATTTTGCCGAAGGGGTGACCGTCATTATTAAGGATGTTGAGGCCACGGCTGTCAAAGTCAGCGCGAGTTAGGTCTCTGCCAAACCAAGATAAAAGCCGGGCGAGATATTGCCCGGCTTTTTTATTAAGTGTCAGAAAAAGTGCGCTTAGTTTTCTTCGAACTTCTTGATGAGAAACAGGATGTGCTGTTGGTGCGCGCGGGTTTCATCATTACCGCGCGGGCGGCGCAGGCTTTGCTTGATGTTCATCAAGCTGGAAAGTGCCGCTGAGCGCGCCACCGAGTCATAATTGATTGGCGCTGTGCCCCCGGTTGGTGTTGGCCGTGCTGGAATGCCCTGACCCTTGGCGATATTCAACAATCGATTCACATATTCAATCTGAAGGTTTTGGCGATACGTATTCACGTTACCGCCAGGATCACCGATGAAAACAGCATTTGTCAGATCCTTCATATATGTTGCAACTGAGTAGTCGCCCCCATACCGGCGAGCATCTGTCATCCGTGTCAGGACGGCAGGATGCAGAATGTGATTGAACACATTACGTTGCATCCCCAAGGCCCGGGCGTGCAGTTTTGGATCCTCATTGGTGCTGCCATGTGCAAAGCCACGGCGTTTTGCCTGTAAGCGGTTGGCAACCGCTTCGCCCTTTTCAAACGCATCGGGCGCAAACAGTTTCTCGGCCAGAAAGCCAAGGGCAGCTTTTTGTGTGGCGATAGGCACAGGCTCAAACGGTGTGCTGGCTCCGTCTTGCCCAATCAGCGCGCGATTATTGTAAACGCCGCCAATAAAGCGAGAGGCAACATTGAAGGCCGTTGCGCGAGAGCCTGTCAGGATCAGATAGCTCGTGCGAAGCGCATCATAGCTTTCCCCGTTTGTCTCGAAACTCTCAGGCAGTTTCTCAAGCGCTGCATCGATCAGATCAACCCTTTGGCGCGCCCAGCCGACTGTATCGTCTGACAAGTCGCCAATCATGACGCGCGGATCAATATGGCGTCCGGGCGCGCGCATGTCGTCAGCATCATTGCCATAAGCCAAAGCTGGTTCGGTTGATCGGCTCAGCAAGGCCTCTGCTTGCGTGTCTGAGGGCGTATACCCATAAGAAATCGCCCAGATGTCATATGGCCCCGGTGTTTCCAGCGAGTAGGCGCCTTGGGTTTCTCCATCGGCTGCGATATTCAGCGCCGGATAATCCATAATCGAACCAGCAACAATACGGGCAGCCGGCAGACTGTCCAGCGGAATTGTCGATGAGGCTCGCATATTATGTGTCAGGCCGAGCGTATGCCCGATCTCATGAATAATCAGATAGCGCAACCCATCCTCAAGCATGTCGCTAACCTCAACATCGGTCGCCCCTTGCGCTTGAAGCATGGCGCTCCCTGTCATCATTTGGTGTTGCAAATGCGCCCCAGCGTGACAGAACTGCTCTGAGAGATGCGCCAGTGCCGGGCTTTCGAACGCGTGCTCGTCAAAAGCCGCAGGCAGGGCCGCTTCTTCAAAAATCTGGGATGATTTCAAACGGTTCGTCAGAAACACATATTCCAGCATAATGTCCGCGCCAAGAATCTGGCCCGTGCGCGGATTGGTAAAGCTTGGCCCATAGCCACCAAATGGCGGTGTTGGTGAAGATGTCCAGCGCAATACATTATAGCGAACGTCGCCAGCATCCCACGCTGCATCATCTGGCTGAACCTCCACAGCGATCGCGTTTGAAAACCCCGCTGCTTCGAAGGCCGTGTTCCATTCCAGGGCAGCCGCGCGGATAAGTTCACGCAGTTCGACCGGCGTTGTATTTTCAATCCACCAGGTAATCGGCTCAACTGGATCAGAAAGCGCTGCGCCGGGATCTTTTTTGACCAGGTTCCAGCGGTTAATTACATCGGCATAGGGTGTGTAGCTATCGGATGTGAGATTTGTAGACTGATCGGTGAAGAACCCAACGCGAAAATCATCCTCGCGTGAGGAGAAGTCATTTTCAGGGATGGCAAGGAATGTATGCTGCATGGTTACGGCAACAGCGCGCGGATCTGTTATTGACGGGTTGCCATAATTTTTAGGCTGCGGATTATCAAAAACATACTCAACAATCACATCGGTATTTTCCGGATAATTGCGTGCCTTCGTGATGCGTGTCTTGTCTTTGGAGAGTTTGCCAAGTGCAAAGCGTTGCCCCGGCTTGCTGGCCGGCGAAACCCAGGGCGTAATCTGGTTGAGTGTTTCAGAGGAGACGACAGCGCCAAAGTCAATCAGAAACCGCTCTGTTTGACCTGCGCCACTTTTGGCAACAATTTTGGACACGGCCAAAGGCGCCCGCGTAATGTTTGCATCCTCAGCGCGTTTTAGCGCACTGCCTTCATCGAATGTGAAAGATGTGTTTTCAGCTGAAATTTCAATCTTGTCGTAGCGCTTATGTATCGAAATGATGCGGTTGTCCCGAAACGCGCCCCGAAAGAGACCAATTTGCGGGGAGCCATTTTCAGTATACACATGATAAATATATTCTTGCCCAAAATCTCCGGCATCAAACTCCATATATAATGCGCCAGTCTCGCCATCCTTGTAAATCGGAAACAGCCCGTCCATTTTGTCAAAGTCTTTAACGAAAGCCTCAATTGTTTTTGGCTTATCGTCTTCCTTGTCCTTTTTATCTTGTGCAAAGGCAGTTGAGAAAACCGATAAAAGGCCAAAGGCGCTGGCGGTTATAAACAAGGAAGATCGCTTCATGTCAGGGTGTCCCGTGATTAGCTTCAAAGAAGACTGGTTTCATATGAAACAACGATGGCACGCTCGCCAGTCTTGATCAATTAGGAAGTTAAAAAAACTATATTCGGGGGCGTGACCTGTTGCAGGCTCGGCTTTTAATGTTGGGTATTTATCGCTGAGGTATGTGCATCTTATGAGGAGCTGAGAAATTAGGGCGCCCAGTTTTGGAGACGTTTCGCGCACCAGTTTTGATTTTTCACGTGTCAAGATAGTCTAGGAAGTAACAGCGTGCTCCCCTGATCCCCTAGGTCAGAACATACTGTCTTGCAGTTTTCAGTCTCGAAAAGGTTGATTAGCCATCTTGGGCGTTATTGATCCGTGAATTAACGGCATCCGCTGATGTGGTAGGACGACCAAGTCACACGGCGCGCTCAACTTCCTGCAAACTAAGAACCTGGCTCACCTACTTGCCGCGCAGGTTTTCCTCTACAGGTTGACCGTCCTGCTTATACACCACACCACCCTTCATCACGAAATCAACGCGTTGTAGCAAGGCAGGGTACTTCACCACATTACCGTCTATTGCGATGATGTCAGCAAAGCGGCCGGGCTGCAGCGTTCCCCATTCGGTTTCAACCTTCATGGCTTTGGAAGGCCAATAGGTGGCCGCTTGCAGGGTTTCCATAAATGGAACTCCCATTATACGAGTCCAGACATCAATTTCGTTCCATGTTGATTGGCAATGAAACTTTAGCGGAATGCCACTATCGGTACCTATCAGCAAAACAACACCAGCTTCGCGCAGTTGGCTGAACTTGCGCTTCAGCGTAGGCTTGCGCTTTGGGGTTAGCTGGAAATAGTCGAGGCGGTTTGGGTGCTGAATGGAGGCTTTGATGTCAGCGATTGTGTCCTCTTTTAGCCCGCGATGCCAGCAGTCACTATCAACTTCTTCAGGATTATCGCGTGTCTCTACAAAGTTCCAGAGGCCTTCAATAGTTGGTGTCCAGTAAAGCGGCCCGCCAGCGATGCGCCCTTTGGCTGTGCGCTCCTTTAGCAGGGTCATAATATCTTCAGGGTATTCTGGCGCTGTTGTCAAACCGGTGTGCTCGAAATTGTCGATGCCGATGTCTAACCCAATGCGAATCTCGTCGGGCTTGTGGGAATGCCCAACCACCAGCATGTCATGCTTATGGGCTTCATCAACAATGGCCAGCGCTTCGGCGCGGCTCATCTGGTCATGATCGATCAGCTTGACCACATCTGCCCCTGCTTCGGCCAGGCGACGCACCTTGGTGCGGGCATCGGCGGCTCCATTCACGCCCCAACGAAAGGCTTCTGTGCCAGGATAGGCTTCTTTTTGAAGAAAAGGACCGGAGACAAACAGGCGTGGGCCAGGGATCGTCCCGGCTTCAATCTTGCGCTTGATGTTGATGGAGGGTTCCAGGGGTGCGCCAAGGTCGCGTGCTGTGGTTATGCCGGCTAATAGAAGCTGCACTGCCGAGGCTGGCATAATCTCGTCTTCTAGCCGATTGAGATAGGTTTTATCCCAATGGGCATAATCAGAATGTCCGTTCAGCATCAGGTGCGCATGCATTTCCCACAGGCCCGGAAGAACGGTCATCGCTTCTGTTGAGATGACCCGATATCCCTGCGGCACGGGTAGAGAATCTTCGGTGCCGACATCAACAATCCTCTCTCCGTCGACCAGAATCACACTGTCATACACAGGCGCGCCGCCCAAACCGTCCAGCATGGTGCCGCCTACCAGGGCAACTTTTTCCGCCATAGCCACTGGCAATGCGAACAAAGCTGCAAGGAGCGCGAGTGTAAAACGTTTCATGATGAAGGCCCTTCTTTCATGTTCAACCGTAATCCAGCATAGAACTCTTCATAGGGCCATAGCCTCATCATAAATTTGATACTGCCCATTCAGGCTTGGCGAGCGACCACGTTCATGAATAGTATAAAAATGCAAATATAAGGAGTGTCCACATGTCCGCAGAAGCGCAAAATCCGATCGGGTCAGGCTTTCATGCCAAATCGACAGCAAGTGAAGTCCTGGAGGGGGTTGACCTGTCTGGCAAAAATGCAGTGGTGACAGGTGGATATTCTGGCATTGGC
>CAYUFN010000025.1:25707-26177 GCA_964443965.1 uncultured Hyphomonas sp.
TTGAAACGGTGCGTGCGCTTGCTTCTGCGGGGGCAAAGGTAACTGTGCCCGCCCGCCGGGTTGAGGCGGCTGAAGCGGCGCTTGGGCATGTGGCCGGAGATATCGAGATTGCAAGCATGGATCTTGGCGATATTGCCAGCGTACGAAAGTTTGCCAGTGACTATGCTGATACTGGCCGCAGCTTGCATATTCTTATCAATAATGCCGGTATCATGGCGTGCCCTGAAACACGCGTCGGGCCTGATTGGGAGGCGCAGTTTGGTGTGAATCATCTTGGTCACATGGCAATGACATTGGGCCTGGCTCAAAGCATGCAGAGGGCAGATGGTGCGCGCCTTGTATGTCTCTCTTCAATCGCTCACGCTATGACAGATGTGCATTGGGATGACCCGCATTTTAAGTCCCATGATTATGATAAATGGCAGGCTTATGGGCAGGCAAAATCGGCCAATGCGCTCTTTGCAAAAGGT
>CAYUFN010000026.1:0-6613 GCA_964443965.1 uncultured Hyphomonas sp.
CCGCCCTCACACGAACAACCGGTCGGTCCGATTGCCGCTTTGCTCGTGTGAAGAGGGATCAATATACCCTGCGGGAGAAAGTGTGGGATAAGTTTTTAATTTAGCTCAACACATGAAGGTACGTCCCGGTATCACGAAGGAGCAGAAACTGTCCGAGGCTTATACGCGTGAACGTTAACAGGTATTTGCCCTTGGCCAGCATTCCTTTATGATCACCTTGAAAATATAGGCGAGGAAAAAGGTTATGGACACATCACAAATTATGTTTCGAGACGGGCTCATGACTGGGGAGCGCATTCTTATTACAGGCGGCGGCACCGGGCTTGGCAAAGAAATGGCTGAAGGTTTTCTAAAGCTTGGTGCAGAAGTGCACATTTGCGGGCGGCGCGGGGGCGTCTGCGAGGAGACGGCAAAAGAGCTGATGGCGGCCCATGGCGGTAAAGTCGTTCCTCATGCCTGCGACATTCGCGTGGCTGAGGCGATCAGCGATATGAATGACAAAATCTGGGCAGAGCATGGCCCCCTTACTGGGCTTGTGAACAATGCGGCGGGTAATTTTATCTCACGCACTGAAGATCTCTCTATTCGCGGGTTTGATGCCATCGCTAATATCGTTTTTCGCGGTACGTTTTATATGACACATGACATCGGGACTCGCTGGATTAAGGAAGGCCTGCGCGGCAATGTCTGCTCGATCCTCACCACATGGGTCTGGAATGGGGGTCCGTTCGTCGTGCCCTCCGCCATGTCTAAGGCGGGTGTGAACGTTATGACACAGAGTCTGGCTGTTGAATGGGGGCCGAAGGGCTTGCGGTTTAACGCTATTGCGCCTGGCCCTTTTCCAACCGAAGGCATGACTAAACGCCTTGCGCCGCAAGCGGACTCCACCGAAGATATGGGCGAAGGGCGCGGCGTGCCAAACCCAATGGGACGCATAGGCAAAATGCACGAACTGGTTAACCTCGCCACCTTCCTGATGGGACCGGGCGCAGAATATGTAAATGGACAAACCATCGCCATTGATGGGGCCATGTATAATGCGTCGGGCGGTAATTTCAGCGCGCTCGGCGCATGGGGTGATGCTGAATGGCAAGCTGCAAAAGAAGCGATTATGGCGACAAATAACAAAGACAAAGCCAAACGAACCGTGTAAGATATTTCCAGAGTAAATGGGGGCATTGAATAAAGGACCACAGCTATGCGTTTGCTATCTTTATTGCTCTTAACTGGTTCCCTATTCCTCGCTGGGGGATGTGTGTCAGACCCTTATAATGTGTCCGATGCCGGTGCCGCAGAAGCACTTGAAGAACCTGCAGATCGGCGTTATTCGGTGACTTATCGCGGGGCTCCCACCTCGTCTCCTGAGCGTGTGCGTGACCTGGCGCTATTAAGAGCAGCAACCATTACGATACAAAAAGGTGGGACCTGGTTTGAAGTCGTGACAGACTATTCACGCGTGGAAAACAGGCGTCTTTCAGGATTTGACGTTGACCCGTTCAGAGAGGCTGGCGAAGCTCGAAACAATTGTGGCGTTTTGGGGTGCCCTTCTACCACACGTCCAGATGAGATTCTCGGACAGAGAGATATCGACCCCAAAAATGTTCAGCAAACGAATATTGTGCAATCGTTCGAGATTATCGTAAACTCTGGTGAACGTCCTTTTGGTAAAGAGAACACATATGACGCGCTGGAAGTGTCAGATGAGATGCGCAGGCGATACAGCACAAAAGATACCCGTTAACTTCACCCTCTCTTGGGGACGGTTTCGGCTGCTGCTTAGTCACTAACGTCCAGATCGGGTTTGACAACAACTTTGCCAACCACCTGCCTGTTTTCAAGCATGGCGAGCGCCTGACGTGTTTCATTAAGACTGAATTCGGCGCAGACGTAGGGCCGGGTTTTTCCTGCACGTGCCCAGTTCCATATCGCCTGAATATTTTCTGCGCCACGCTCAGGGAACTTCCGCCCATATTCACCTGCCCGAACGCCGACAAGTGAAAATCCCTTGATTAACGCCATATTCGT
The DNA here is from genome assembly GCA_964443965.1 of uncultured Hyphomonas sp. Classification (GTDB taxonomy): domain Bacteria; phylum Pseudomonadota; class Alphaproteobacteria; order Caulobacterales; family Hyphomonadaceae; genus CALLCD01. The sequence goes on from CAYUFN010000026.1 coordinate 2,026, forward strand.
CGGCAGGTCAGCGATGCGTCCAGAGGTAAATCCGATCACACATAACCGGCCATCAAAAGCGATGCAGCGCACGCTTTCGTCAAAAACATCTCCTCCGACCGGGTCGAAAATAACATCCGCACCGCGACCACCCGTAAGCGTTTTGACGCGCTCCTTGAAACCCTGACCCACATTCAGTCCATAATCAGCGCCATACGCAATCACCTTATCGAGCTTCTCATCACTAGCGGATGTGGCTATTACAGTTGCGCCCAGCAACTTGCCAACATCCACCGCCGCAAGCCCGACGCCACCAGTGGCCCCATGCACAAGCAAGGTTTCGCCTTTTTGCAATTTCGCCCGCCTGACCAATGCTACATAGGCGGTAAGGTACGCCGCAGGATAAGCAGCGGCTTCAGCAAAACTCATGCTTGCGGGTTTGGTTTGCAGACCAGCAGCCGAGACAAGCGCATAGTCTGCAAATCCACCAAAGCGCGCGCCACCAACCACTTCATCACCGACAGAAAAACCAGAAACACCCGCCCCAATAGAATCGACGATTCCAGACATATCCATACCTGGCGTGAAGGGTGGTTTTAGCTTTAATTGGTACTTGCCCTGGCACAGCAAAATATCGGGAAAGTTTACACTGGCAGCTTTCACCCGCAACCGGATTTGACCTTCACCCGGTTCAGGCTGTTCCACCTCGCGCACAGATGTGCCAGATAGATTATCACTCAAAGTATCACAGATAAAAGCTCTCATCAGACAGTGTCACTGGCATATACAGTTTGCACAAAGTCAGCGATTTCACGGCATGCGGCATCTGCAACCGGGGTAATGGCTGTGAAGGCCGTAAATCCGTGCGCCAGTGATTCATAACATTTATAAACAGTGGGCGCGCCCGCCGCTTCAAGCCGCTTGGCATAAGCAGCCCCTTCATCAACCAGCGGATCAAAACCTGCAGTCACCAAGACGGCTGGCGGTAGTCCATTCAGGCTTGTTTCGAACGCTGGCGAGATTAACAAATCTTCTTTATTTTGTCCTTCAGGTAAGTAATGGCCCATGAACCAGTCCATTGTCTGCGTAGATAAGGGATATGTCTGGCCATATGTTTCACGCGAGGGTAAATTGGACACAATATCCGTAGCCGGATAAATCATCAATTGAAGATCAGGAAGAGGTTTTTGCTGGCGCTTCATCTCCTGGGTAATAATCGCGGTAAAATTTCCGCCCATACTGTCTCCACCCAGAGAGGCCCGTCCGGCCGGAGCGCCATGAGCTTCAGCATTCTTCAAGGCCCATTCATAAGCAAAGATTGAATCCTCAAGTCCTGCTGGAAATTTATGTTCCGGGGCTAATCGATAATCGACCGATAGGACTGGCCCACCCGTTGTATTTGCCAGAATGGAACAAAATGCATGGCAAATTTCAAGATCGCCAATCACACCGCCGCCCATGTGCAAGTAAACCATCATAGGGATATCGCCATTCTGAGCGGCAGGTTTGTAAAGCCTGACAGGAATAGATCGATCCGGTGCGTCGAGCTTAAAATCCTCAAAATGTACACCTGCTTCAGGTTTTGCACTTAGCATAGCCAAGGCTTCAGCCGAGGCAGCACGCGCTGTTACCGGATCAAGCGAGGACATTGGCGGCTGATTGGCTGCATTATGAGCGATAAATTGTATATAGGGGTCAAGCACACGCCCACCAATTTCAACGGGTGCCCCGCCCGACATTTTTATCAGCCAGCTTTTTGGTAGCTTCAAAAGCGTTTTCGCGATAATTGCCTGCAAGCTCATTTGTTTTCCTTTATGAGACCTTTCCGACCAGTCCGGTAATACCTGATAAGAGTAACGCAGCTGCAAATTCTGTGGCACCCTCAACATCAACAGGACGGCGGTTTAACATGTGATCCCCCACATCACGGGCGATGCCTATGGCTGCAGCTGCTAGGTATTCTGTGTCGATTTCCTCAGTCTCACTAAGCGCCAGCATGTCTTCGATATGTCCGCGTATCTCTTCAAACACAGCTTGCATTTCGGGTGTATCCACACGCACGCCGATCAACGCCATGTGTGGTGTCCCCATCATAATCGCATCGCTATTTTCATCGCTGAGGAATTGAAAGTAAGCCCTGTAGGCGCCGCGAATAAAAGCCTCAAACCCGTCAGTCTGTTCACGTACTTCGCGAAGATGTGGGCGAAAGCGCGCGGCAGAAGAGCTGGCAATCGCATGAAAAACTTCTTCTTTAGATTTGAAATAATTGTAAAAAGTGCCAGATGCGAGTTTCGTTTCACGGATAATGTCGCGCACAGTTGTTGCTTCATAGCCTGTGCGCGCGAACACGCTACGCGCGGCCTCAAGAATGGCCTGGCGATTGGCGTTTTTCAAACGCTCGCGCTTACCGTCTGTTCCAACAGATAAATCTGAATCCGCCATAACGTTTATCCCATCAAGTCATAGAAGGAGACTAAAAGTGACACGGCGTCAATTTTTTTATGGATGCAGTCCATATTCGTTGTGAATATCGCACAGGTTCAATTCTGCACAGGTGTCTTCAATTTTGGTAAATCTTGCCAAACCTCGTGGTAGATAAAGCTGTTACCTGGCACCCATTCACCCTTTTTAAGGTATTCAGAATTGCTAATCATTGCGCCATCTTCGCGAATATAGCCACGGCTGCGTACTTTGGTGACATCGCTATTGCCAGTCACCTCTTCTATTGCTTCCCAGGTCCCTTTACCATCCAGAACGAAATCACCCCGGGTACTAAAGCCCGCATTGGTATTATAAATGTAGCTGAGTTTTCCCGTTTCCGTGTTTTTGGTCACAATGGAATCTCCACCATATGACCCGTCTTCAAGGCGGTGTTTGATAATCAAAGCCTCGCCATCATCGCTCCATAGCCACAGCTGCACATCAGCAACAGCACCAGCGCTGGCATCGGTTGGTTCACCACGGAATGTTCGGCCGACAAGGTCTGCTAAAACGCCGAAATGCTCCTTTTGCGCCGCCGTAGGGGCCGCCCGCGACTTAGCCGCCTTTACCCTCTCCATTGTTTCTTCGGGCAATAGTTCGTCCTGCATCAACGCGCCCCAACTGGAGCAACCGACCACACATAGACACACTGCGAGAACACCGACGATGCGCATCACATTTTCCCTTCACTTAAGCGGATTTATGCCAGATTCAGAAAAATGGATCAACTCGACGGGCGCGGAACATAAACAGGATAGCCAAACGGATCATTTCCCTGAAGTCCAAAAGATTTTTTGGGTCCGGCATAATTTCCTGTCAAAACCTCATAGTGAAGATGCACGCCAACGGATTGGGATGAACTGTTGCCCACCTGCCCAATCGGCCAACCAAAGCCCAGCTCGCTGCCAACCTCTAATCCTTCAACGAAAGTGTCCATGTGCGCATAGCGCGTAAATACGTCATAGCCATGGTCGATCAGAACGTAATAGCCAAAGGCACCGCCCCAGCCCGCCTCGCGGACAATGCCCGGTGCAGCAGAGTAAACCCACGTACCGCGCGGCGCACTAATGTCGATCCCTTTATGCAGACGGTTGCCGCGAATGCCAAAGCCTGAGCTTAAGCAACCGCTATTTACGGGCACAGTTGCCAAAGCCACAAGGCGATCAACGACGAAAAGCTGTCCATACTGTGGAATGCGGCCATCCCGCTCGCTGGGCGGTGCATTGCGTACGCTGATCGGGCAGACGAAGAACCTGTCATCAGGCACAAAGTTTCCTTGCGGGGGCACTGCGCTTGGCACAGCTGCGCGATTCTTCTGGGGTCCTTGTTCGCTCCCGCTCGCCTCACGGATAGGCGCACTGCTGGTCGCGCATGCAGACAGGAATAAAGTCAGGCAAAGCATCCCTAATATGCGGCATGAAAAGCTCATACAAACTCCCTCACTCTCTCCCCTAAATACGCTATGCCAAAGCGCCTGCCCGTTTTTCACCCTGCTTTATTTCTGCCAGTAAGTCACGGACATAGATATTAAAATCAACCTGCATTGTATGCCGTGCACTTTGATAGAAATGTCCCAGATGCGTTTCCTCATCCTTGGCAATAATCGCTTCCATGTCTTTCCGGCCCGGTAGACTATATTTGCCAGCCAGACAGGCCGCCACAAGTTTGGACTGCTGCTCTGCAAAATTGACGAGCGTAGGCAAAGGCTGAGCCAGGCCGAGGAAGAACAGTGTTTCAAAGCCGGGTTTGACCATGCGTTTAAAGAGTGGAAATCTGTTTTCGACAGGCGTAAGCGCAGGTTCGTCAAAGAACGGGAACCTGACATTATATCCGGTTGCCCAAACGATAGCGTCCAGCTTTTCCCGGCTGCCATCAGTAAAGATAACGCCATCATCATCAAGGCGCTCAATTGCGCCCTTGGGTGTAATATCACCGCATCCAACGCGTGTTAAGAACTCGCCAGATACAGACGGATGCCCATTTAACGGCTCATGGTCGGGCTTGGGCAAGCCATAATCTTCCATCTTTCCGATGGCTTTTTTGATCACCTTTCGTGCAAGCGCGCGGCCGATTTTTGCAGGCATCCATGCAGGCAGAACAGCCTTGTCTGCAGGTTGACCATTCATGT
>CAYUFN010000026.1:6623-17773 GCA_964443965.1 uncultured Hyphomonas sp.
TTCATGTATTTCGGCAACACCCAAACGCCGCGCCGCATGGAAATAAAAAGCTTATCTGCCAGCGGGCGCTGGGAAAGCTCAGAAGAGATATCCATCGCCGAGTTCCCCCCACCCACGACCATAACCTGCTTGCCGCGAAAATCGTATGGCTCAAACGGATCACGGTAATGATGGGAGTGGACCTGATAGCCTGAAAACAAACCCGGATAATCGGGCGTGCGGGCATCCCAGTGATGGCCATTGCACACAAGTAAGGCATCATACTGGCGCGTTTCTCCATTTGAGAGCGCTACCATCCATCGCCCACCTTCTATTGGGCTTGCAGCATCAACACGCGTATTGAATGTGATTGTCTCTCGCAAATTAAAATGCGCAACATAGTTGTGAAAATATTGCAGCAACTGGGCGTGGTGGGGGAAATCTGGCCAGTTCTCGGGCACTGGATAATCCTCGAAGGCCAGGCGATATTTTGACGTATCAATATGCAGGCTCTTATAACAAGAAGACAGCTTGTTCGGATTGTTGTAATACCAATTCCCGCCAATATCATCAGAAGCTTCAAAACAATCATAGGCCAGGCCATAGTCTTTGAGTCGCTTGGCCATGGTAAAGCCAGAACAGCCTGCACCGATAATACATGCTTTAAAGTCTTTCTTCGTTCGCCCATTGAATGCCAAGGCCGACTCCTCCTAATTTATTTTTGAAGACTTTCGCCGCTAATGTTGCGTTTGTCCATCTCACCAAAGGGAAGCTATGAGCCAGAACGAGATAATCCTGAAAACCATGCGCGAGAACATGGCCAAGGCGATTGCTTTGGTCCCATGGGCCAAAGAGATTGGCATGGACGTAATCGCTATTGAACGCGGTAAGGCACGTGGCGCTATCGCCTGGAGTGACCATCTGATTGGTGATCCGGACACTGGCGTCATTCATGGCGGCGTGATTACCTCTATGCTCGATAATTTGGCTGGCATGGCCGTTGTTTCTGCTCTTGATGAGTTTAAATCAACCGCCACACTCGATCTGCGTATCGATTATATGCGCCCGGCGGCAAAGGGAGCACGGATCATTGGTCAAGCAGACTGCTATCATGTGACCCGTACGGTTGCCTTCATCCGCGCGACAGCTTTCAATGAAGGCAGCGAAAAAGTGATCGCTACGGCAACCGGCGCCTTCGCGCTGAACAAGCCCAGCAAATGGACCGGTGAACCGGGCGTATCCGGAGGAAAGCCATGACGGCACGCGCAGATGCTCTTCATATGTTTCTCGAGCGCATTCCCTTTGTGGCTACGCTGGGAATGCAATGCGATGTGAAGGGCGATGAAATGACCGCTATCCTGCCGTTTCAGGAAAAGCTCATCGGTTCGGTCGCCCTTGGGGCCCTGCACGGCGGCGCGATTGGGTCGTTTCTGGAACTCTGCGCTATGTCGCAGGTCTTCCTGAAAACCGAGCTGGAACGCCCGCCGCGCCCGATTAATCTGACAATTGATTATCTGCGCTCGGCCAAAGCCGAAGACCTTTACGCCAGGGCCCGTATTACCAAGCTTGGTCGACGTATCGCAAATGTGCGTTGTGAAGCCTGGCAGGCTGAACGGTCCAAACCCGTCGCCGCGTTACATGCGCACTTCCTCGTCAAAATACCTGAAGAACAGGCCTGAGACATAAATTTGATGCGGTATGTCAGAAATTGGCATCCAAATAACGAGCGGTCGTGTATACAAAGCATATGACTCTTTCGATCATCATACCTGCTCTGAACGAAGAAGATGCGCTTCCTGCAACCCTTGCCAATCTGGCACAGCTTGATCCGCAACCGTATGAAATTATTCTCGTTGACGGTGGATCAGCCGATCAAACAGTTCAGCTTGCCAAAGCGGCAGGGGTACGGGTGATCCATGGCCAACCAACCGGGCGGGCCAGCCAAATGAATGAAGGTGCAGCAGGTGCGCGCGGTGACCAATTTTGTTTTCTCCACGCTGATACATTGCTGCCCGCAGATTTCGTGACACTAACCAAAGATACCCTCGCCGATAAGCAGGTGGCGTTGGCTGGGTTTGTTTCGATTATGCGCGGCCAGAAGCTCCGATGGCTGACGACAGCCCATAATTATATTAAGACATGGTATGCCCCGCTTCTCTTCCGCCCGCTGGGATTTTTGCGCGGTACGCGGCTGCTTTTTGGTGATCAGGCCATGGTTTGCAGGCGGGAAGACTTTACTGCAATCAATGGGTTTGACCCCAAGCAAGTGATCATGGAAGAAGCCGACCTTTGCCAGCGTATGGTGCGCGCAGGGCGCGGCCGCGTGCGACAGGTTAACCGTAAGGTCTGGTCATCAGATCGTCGCGTAGCCAGCTGGGGCCCGCTGAAAGCCAATTTAACCTATCTTTATGTTGGGGCCATGTGGGGCTTTGGCATCGCCCCGAAGCATCTTGCTCGAAAATATGAGGATGTGCGCTAGCCAGGGATATATTTGGGACCTTATGCTCCTGTCAGGCATTCAAATGTACTGGCAGGTGATCAAGGCCGCGCGTGCCAAGACGTCTGGACCATCTGAGATTCTCACCCAAAGTCAGTTCAGGCCAGCGCGCGACGATTTTTGAGAGCGCCAGTTCCGCCTCCATTTTGGCCAAGTGCAAGCCCAAACAAATATGTGGCCCACTTCCCCACCCTGTATGTCGATTGGGCCGTCGGCTTAAGTCCAGCTTAAGCGGGTTATCAAATACGCCGGGGTCAAGATTAGCCGCACCAAGCAGCGCCATCACTTTTTCGCCACGCGCGAGCGAAACGCCCGCAAGGCTCGTATCTTGAACGACAAATCTAGGCTTTGTCATATAAACAGGCATCGCAAAGCGCATCAGCTCATCGACCGCAATCTGCCACCCTGCCGCATCGAGCAGCCTTGCGCTCTCCCACGCGCCTGGTTCAGTTTGCAGGGCATATAGCCCACTCGATAACAGGTTTGTCGTGGTGTCGTGGCCTGCAACGAACAGGACCAATATGAGCGATACCAGCTCATCCTCAGTCATCTTACCCTCTTCGGCCTCTGCGGCGATCAAATCGCTTAACAGGCCGGGGCGCGGGTTCAGCCGCGCCAGTTCTATCTCGGCGCGCAATTGTTTGATCATGCCTCCCATTCCAGAGAGCGCACGTAATATGCCCCAAGTTGAGGATGCACTGGAAAAGCCTGACATTGTCTGCGCCAAGCGATCCTGCGCGGCATCTGTCAGGCCCAGCATTTGGCTGATGACTTTCAACGGCAGGTGTTGGAAAATCGCTTCGGCCAGATCAACTTCGTTCACACCGCTAACTGTGATCTGATCCAGATAGCTATCGACAAGTGCAGCAATACGCGCCCGACCGCTTTCAATAATAGCTCTTCGAAACGGGGTATCTGCCAGCCGTCTCAAGCGCTGATGGTCAGGATCATCTAAAGATAAAATGTTCTCGGACAATAGCCGGAGCGATTTCGGAAGGAAGCGGAGCCCGAAAGCGCGCCGATGACCTGCATTGCGCGCATCGACTGCAAATCTGTCTGTGTCTTTGAGCACTGTATGGACAGCTTCATGGCTGAGAGCCGTTTTTATATGCCCCAGAAACGGTATCCTGGTGCGCGCGAATGATGCCTGGTGCAACGTGTCTGCGAGCACGGCATGCGGTTTCATTTTGAAGGCTTGCGAAGTTATATCGAGCTGGTGCATTCTCAAGTCTACCGTGAATGCTCAGGCAGCTCAATTGCGCACTCAAAATGGCATTTTGAAACCGGGCATCATGCCGCCGAGGCTGGCGGTGGCTTCTTTCATGGCAGCCTCGCTAGCGGCTTCAAGGCTGCGGCGGGCTTCATTATGGGCAGCTTTGATAAGGTCTTCGAGCATTTCCGGCTCTTCGCCCATCAGCGAGGCATCAATCTCCAGTGAAACCATTTCGCCCTTCCCCTTGAGCGTCATCTTCACAAGGCCTGCGCCAGCAACACCATCGGCTTCAACCGCTTCGGCTTTTTCTTGCGCCTCAGCGATTTTGGCCTGCATCTCCTGAGCCTGGCGCATAATGTCTGCCATGTTTTTCATGTTTTATCTCTCTGCTGATTGTGGCGGCGGCGGGATGTCTGTTTGATTTTGATTGATCGTCTCGCCGTTTTCTTTTGACACATCTATGATCTGCGCGCCGGGAAACAAGGCGAGCGCCTGCTTTACGATGGGGTGATTTGCCGCCGCTTCAATTTCCTCAGCGCGGGTACGCTCGCGGGTTTCGCGAATTGTTTCGACATTGACTTGCTCATCACTGCGTAAGACTTCCCATTCATAGCCCGTTGCTTCGATTAGGAAATCACCCATACGGAGCACTAGATCTGCTGGCGCACCGTCTTTAATATCGACAATCAGGCGCGTCATCTGGAGGTTGACAAGGCGCACATAGGTCTCGACCTGCCCGGACAATATAGCCTGCTTATGTTCATCCATAAGGGCGACAATCTCTTTGAAATTTTGCGGGATGCCTGGGTGATAAGTGGCCGGGTTCTCCTGTAAGCTGGCCACTGCGCCAGGGCGCGCGCGTGCCGTTTGCCCGTCAGACTTTCCCGCAGTGCCAGCGGCGCCCCCTCCCTCAGCAATCATACGGGCGGCCTCTTCCGGGCTTGGCAAACTGGCAGCGGCTGCAAGGCGCAGGATCACCATGCGCGCGGCGACGGCAATATCAGGCGCAGTTTGGGCATCGCGATAGCCCCCCAGCAGGATTTGCCAGTAACGCGCGGCCTGCGCAGCCGTCAGTCGCTGGGCAAGCGCCCGGGTGCGATCTGTCCAATCAGCCGGGCCCGTTGCGACATAATCGTCACCTGCGACCTGAGCAGAAGACACCTCGGCGCAAATATCGAGTAAATCTTTCAGGACGACCAGCGGATCTGCGCCATCGTGCAACTGGCTTGTCACTTCGCTTGCCGCATCTTTAGCTTGCCCGCTGACGGCTTTTTCAAACACGTCAAGCAAGCGTCCACGATCAGCAAGGCCAAGCATATCACGGACAGCTTCCCCAGAGACAGCCTCGCCATCGACGGTTTGCACCAGCGCCTGATCAAGAATAGACAACGCATCACGCACGGAGCCTTCGGCTGCACGCGCGATCAGGGCCAATCCTTCTTCGGAAATATCTGCACCTTCTTTCCGCGCGATCCGGGCAAGGTGAGCAGTCAGCTCGACCGGGCCAAGGCGTTTGAGGTCAAACCGCTGACAACGGGACAACACCGTAACGGGAACCTTGCGGATCTCCGTGGTTGCGAAAATAAACTTCACATGCTCTGGCGGCTCTTCGAGTGTTTTGAGCAGCGCGTTGAAAGCCGCCGTCGAGAGCATGTGCACCTCGTCAATAATATAGACTTTGTAGCGCGCAGAGACCGGCGAATAGCGCACACCATCAAGCAATTCGCGCATATCTGCCACGCCGGTGCGGGAGGCCGCATCCAGTTCGAGCACATCCGGGTGACGGCTTTCCATTATCGCAGTGCAATGCTCGCCAGCCGGTTCGAGCTTGATTGACGGGCCATCCTGCCCCTCAGCGGTGTAATTTAAGCCGCGCGCCAGCAAGCGCGCTGTGGTTGTCTTGCCGACCCCGCGAACACCCGTCAGCATGAAAGCATGTGCGACACGGCCTGTTTCAAACGCGTTTGAAAGCGTACGCACCATCGCTTCCTGCCCGATCAGATCGTCAAAGAGACGCGGGCGATATTTCCGCGCCAGCACCTGATAACCTTCATTAGGTGTACCCATTTCGGCTGCACCAAACATGGAAAACGTCTTATCGTCCGGGCCGTCTGGGGCGGTCATGTCATCTGTGTCGCTCATTGCTGGGACTATGCGACAGACTCGGGGGCCGGGGCAATCATTTCGAGCTGCACGAGGCAGGAAAATTTCACACAGGGCTGTTATGGTGCTTTACAAGTGATCCGCATATTGTCAGCAAGGCAAAAGGCGATGGAGGCAAGGCAATGCGTAACATTTTCAGAGGTATTTTAAATCTGTTCCGCAGCATCAGGCTAGGCTGGCGCAAGCTGCGCGGGCGTACCGAGGCAGATATTTATGCTGAGCAGGTCATCTCCGGCCAAGCATGGAATGAGTTCTGTGACACGCTGAAGAGTGCTGGCGCAGCGCTACAGTTTCCCGGCACACCACAAAACGCCTTTGATCAGGCCGAGGGGTATCGCTATCTGGCGCGCCTGACACGGGCAGGCCTTGAAGCGTTTATCGAGCATGGCAACGTTCTACAACCGGAGTTACACAGGTTATGCCATGAGACGATTAAAATCGGCGCGGACAATCCTGACAATTATTATCAAAGCTGTAATCTGGACGGGCAATACACTTATAAGGTTTCCGGCACGCGCGGAACGGTGGCCTATCTCAGCTTCAACACAAAGTCCGGCCATTATGGACAGGGCGGGGAGATGCCGCCTGTCGGCGAGATTGATGCGAGCGAGATGGTTTTTAATGCAGATGATACATTTGAAATGATCCTTAGCCCGATAAAGCCAGAGGGGGCGCAGAACTGGCTGCAAACAGCGCCGGGTTATACGCTGTTTATGGTGCGGCAGACACATTTGGACAGGAAGACAGAAATTATCGCCGATCTGAAAGTTGAACGGCTTGATGGACCTGATGCAGACGGACAGGATATGACGCCGGAAAAACTGGTTGATGGCTTGAGGTCTGCCGGGACATTTGTCGCGGGTGCACCGCTTCTGTTTGCCCATTGGGCGCGCGGCATGCAAAAACATTCAAACCAGCTACCACGTTTTTCTGATGAAGTCTCCAACCGTGCTGGCGGTGACCCGAATATTGCTTATTACCATAGTCACTGGGCGCTCGGCCCGGATGAAGCCTTGTTGATTGAAGCAATGCCACCCGAATGCGAATTCTGGAATTTTCAGCTGAACAATTACTGGATGGAATCGCTAGATTACTCACGCCATCAAATTCACACAAATAAGCATTTGGCGACCTATAATGAGGACGGATCTGTAACCGTGATTGTGGCGCACAGCGATCCTGGGCATCCAAACTGGATCAATACTGTTGGCCATGATAATGGAACCATGTGCTGGCGATGGGTCCATGCCACCGACAAGCCTGAACCAAAAGCGCGCGTTGTAAAATTCAGCGAACTGAAAGATATCCTCGCCGCATGACCGCGCTTTCGACAAATACCAATTACAAAAAGCCCTATCGGCCCCTGCCGATCAAAATTTTGAACGGGCTTGGCATGGGGAACGTGCATAAGCAGTTCGACCCTGATCTGTTAATGGCAAAAGCACGCAAACAGGCAGGCGGGACTGAACTGTCTTCTGCGCCGCTCATGCGGCCGCTGAAACTGCTTTGTAGTAGCCTGATTGCCGAGGCGAACCTCTCCCCATTTGGCCGCATTGTCCAACAAACACGCCTTAAAGGTTTACTGGTTAACAGGCTGCGACTGGATGCGTTAATGGCGAAGCATCCAGACATCTTAGCCCAACCTGACCCTGATGTGATCCTGATCGCAGGCCTTGCGCGCACAGGCACAACATTTTTGCACCGCGCCTTGTCTGCTGACCCAGGTGCGCGGACACTGCCTTCATGGGAAGCGCTGGCACCTGCCCCCTTACCCGGCGAGCCGGCAGGTGACACGTCCAAACGGATCGCACGGGGACGATCTGCCAATAAGGTGATGAAATGGCTCGCACCTGATTTTACAGCCGTCCACCCGGTCTCGGCTGAAGCGCCCGAGGAAGACATTCTTTTGCTAGACCTCACTATGATGTCGCAAACGGCTGAGGCAGTCAGCTATGTACCATCTTATTCCGCCTGGCTCGAACGTCAGGATCATCGGCCAGCTTATGCCTATCTGCGCGATGTGATGAAAGTGCTGCAATGGTTGCGCCCCGGCAAAGGCCGCGCGACGCATTGGGTGCTCAAATCCCCCCACCATGCCGAGCAGTTGGGTGCAGCACTTGATATCTTCCCGAAGGCAACAACGCTGATCACGCATCGCGACCCGATGGTGACAACCGCATCGTGCAGCTCTTTGATGTGGCATACACATGCACTTTCAACCGACACACCCGACGCGGTGACCATTGCCCATCATTGGCTGCGCAAAAGTGGGGTCATGGCCAGCAATACGATTGCCGCACGCAAAGCTAATCCAGATCGCAAATTTCTGGATATTCACTATGCTGACTTGATAAAAGATCCATCAAGCATCATCAAACAAATCTACGCGGCGCACGGCGCGCCGCTGCGGGCCGAAGGGGCAAGTGCGGTTGTAAAATCAGCCCAGAACAGGCCCGATCATACAGGCGGCAAAAAGCATGTTTATGCGCTAGCTGATTTTGGTCTGACAGAACAGCACGTCAAAAAAACCTTCGCGCAATATTATGAATATTATCAATTCGCAGGCTCGACTTCTTCATGACTGAAAACCGCAAACGTAAACTGACCAATCCGATTAACGCCACCTTGACCGCGCTGCGCGATATTCGCGACACAACGGGTCTGATCGAGCCCTCACCGAAAACTGAGCGCCTTGACGGGAAGGTCTGCCTTGTGACCGGGGCAAATGCCGGGCTTGGCAAAGCGATTGCAACAGAATTGGCGCTGCGCGGGGCAACATTGATCCTGGCAGGGCGCAGCGGCATTCCAGAGGTTGGCGAAACATTAAGCCAGGAGACCGGCAACACCAACATCACGATGGAGCATGTGGATCTCTCTGACCTGACCACGGTGGACGCCCTGATCGGACGGCTGGCAGACGCTAATGTTACAATCGATCGATTAATCCTGAATGCAGGCTTGATGTCACAAAAGGCTCAGCAATCAGCGCAGGGTTTTGAGCTGATGTTTGCTGTGCATCTGCTGGGCAATCAAAGGCTGGCAATGGGCCTGGTTTCAGCTGGGCTTGTTCCCAAGCACAAAGGTGCGCGAATTATCGCTGGCTCCTCTGAAGCGCATCGCTCGGCGCCGTCGCTGGATATGGACACTTTTGGCCAGTTTCAATCACACGGGGTTTCAGGCGCGATGAAACAGTACGGGCACTCCAAGCTTGCGCTCTCCTTGATGATCCGCCAGCTGGCCAAGAATCTGACCGCTGAAGATGGTACGCCAGAAATTGGCGTGTTTCATATGTGCCCGGGACCAATTAATTCCTCCATTGCCCGCGATGCACCCGCCCTTATTCGTGTCCCGGTAAAAGGCTTGATGAACGCGTTTTTCCCCTCACCGGAAAAAGCGGCCCGGCCAGTTATCCATCTGGCGTGCTCGCCATGCCTGGATGGAAAGACAGGTGACTATATGCACCTGATGCGGTTTAAAGCTCCTTCTGAAGATGCACAGAATGATGAGGATGCTGCGGCCGTCTTTGCCTATGGTCAGGCACAGTTCGCAACTCATCTGAAAGGATAGCTCCATGGCAAAACTTAGTGGCAAGACAGCGATCATTACCGGTGGCGCACGCGGCATGGGCGCGGTCACCGCCAAGCTATTTGTTGAAGAAGGCGCGACTGTCGTTATCACGGACATCCTTGAAGAAGAAGGCAAAGCAACCGCTAAGGCGCTGGGCGAACGGGCAATTTTCGTGCGCCATGACGTTTCAAAGGAAGCTGACTGGGAACGCGTGATCGCAGCGGCGCTGGAGGCTTTTGGTAGCATCAACATCCTGATTAACAATGCTGGTATTGTCAGCATGGGATTGATCGAAAAACAGGGATTGGATGTCTGGGAGCACACGCTTGGTATCAACCTGGTTGGCCCGGCTATGGGGCACCGGTTTGTCATCCCGCACATGGAAGCGGCCGGTGGAGGCTCGATTGTGAATGTCTCTTCAACGGAAGGATTGGAAGGCAAAAACGGCGTTGGAGCCTACGCAGCGTCGAAATGGGGCTTACGCGGCTTTACAAAGGTCGCCGCCTATGAACTTGGCCCACGCGGCATTCGGGTCAACAGCATTCATCCTGGTCCAATCAATACAAAGATTGCGAACCCTATGGATGCGCCAGCTGAAGTGTTAAACCCGCTCTTCACCTATTACCCGTTGCAGCGTTTGGGCGAACCTGAAGAGGTTGCCAGGCTAAACCTTTTTCTCGCCTGCGATGATTCCTCTTTTATCACAGGCGCAGAGATTTCTGTAGACGGCGGATCATCAGCCGGGCGCTATCTGAAAATGCTACCTGGTGCGCCGGATAATTTAATGTAGCAGCCTGAAAGCTTATCCAGTCATTCCCAAATCGCGGAAGCCGGACAGGAAGGCGAGCAGGATAGCATGGGTAGTCTGGTCTTCTGTTAACTCACCATCGCGCACTTGCTTGGCCATCTGGGCCAGACTTACAACTTGTTTTTGCTGACGCTGCGAAAGACTGTCAAAGCTCTTAAAAGACATCCACCAGTCAGAAAAGATACGGGATGTTACAGTGCCTGCTGACATGCGAATAATATTTGAGTGGCGATAATCTTTCAGAATGTGTTGATAACAGCGCTCAACAGCTTCCTGATCACCTTCGAGCACCTGCAGGAAACATCCTTCATGATAGATCAACATGCCCGTAATCAGGTTAGCAGCATTATTGGCGCGGGCCGACCGCAGAATGCGCTGCAGGTCTCGTTCATTCATGAGTTTGTTAGACGTACTGGTATAAACGATGCGATACATAAGCAGCTCCCGTGTGGAAGCCATTATCAAGACATGTCTAAAAATACGTTTGGCAAATAGATGAAATTTGATTGAGCACTAAAAAAAGCCCCGTAAGCTCGAGGCTTAGGGGACTTTCAAAGAGACGTCAGATTGGGGAATTAGCCAACAATGTCTGATTCTGAGAAGAACTGGCTGATCTCTAGCGCAGCGTTTTCTTCGCTGTCAGATCCATGCGCCGAGTTTTCACCTATTGATTTGGCAAAGAGCTTGCGGATTGTGCCATCAGCAGCTTCGTCAGGATTGGTTGCGCCCATCACTTCGCGGTAACGTGCAACAGCATTTTCGCCCTCAAGCACCTGCACAACAACCGGCGCGGATGTCATGAACTCAACAAGCTCACCGAAGAAAGGGCGCTCGGCATGGACGCCGTAAAAGCGCTCGGCCTGTGCACGGCTCATGTGAATGCGTCGCTGAGCAACGATACGCAGACCGCCTTCTTCGATAAC
>CAYUFN010000026.1:17783-18977 GCA_964443965.1 uncultured Hyphomonas sp.
ACGTTCTGTTGCGTCTGGTTTGATGATTGAGAATGTACGTTGAACAGCCATGTCAGGCTCCTTTGAGGGTCAGTAATTACGCGTTGAGCGCGCTATAGCCCCCTGTCGCTTGCCCTGCAATCCCTTAAATAGCTGCAAAACAGTCTTATATGTTATAAAGGATGAGAATAAGGAGGGAACACGCATGAATATGACCTGGAAAACCATCTTCCTGATTGGGGCATTTCTATTAGCTGCAATGGCGATCTACGCCATCTGGTTGGATGCAGCCGTTCCCGAAGTGTTGGTGAAGTCGTTTTTATCGCTTGTGGTAGGCGGGTTACTTCTAACCGTTTTGCAAAGCACGCTTGGACGGCCTGACAAAACGGAAAGCTGAACTCTCTAAGGCCTCACTTTCCGGCCTCTTTCCAGCCGCCATTAGGCGTTTGCTGGAAGTAGCGCACGGTTTGGCCGCGATCCTTGGCCGCCTTAAATTGCTTGCGGGCAATATCGCGCGTGGCTTGATCCCCGCCATCAAACATCACCATGCAGCGTTCAAACCCTGCCCCGTCACCAATGTCGATACCGTCCATCAGGAGGCAAAAGCTGGCCGCGTTCTGGTTGTCTGCCGTCTCTGATATCAGAATCGGTTGGCGCGCTGCCTCCAGTCCCTCAGCCTCAGCCCGCCCATGGGGCAGGAAGCTATTGTCATTATAGGTCCACAGCGCCTCATCCAGCGCCGCTCGGCGTTCGGGGCGAGCGCTGATGGCGAGCACGCGCTTTTTGTGCTCAAGACATTTTTCGAGCAGAGCGCCGGCCGCCTGCTCCAGCGTGGTGCGTTCGAGATGGTAGAAATACCAGTCTGAAGTGGCCGGTTCGCTCAACCTTTACCCCTCATAATTGTCAGCAATCCACTGACTTAACAGACGCGGGCCAAAGCCTGAGGCCCAGCTTGGATCGGTTGGTTCTTTTTCACCATTGACCCAGGCCACACCGGCAATATCGAGATGGGTCCAGTCCATGCCTTCATTGACGAAGCGCTTGAGGAACTGGGCCGCGGTGATGGAGCCAGCTGCGCGCCCGCCAATGTTTTTCATGTCGGCATATCTTGATTTCAGCAGGCGATCATATTCCGGCCCCAGCGGCATCGGCCAGACTTTTTCGCCTGTTGCTTCCCCGGCGTTCGCCAGCGCCTTGGCTGTCGCCTGCTCGGTT
>CAYUFN010000026.1:18987-25435 GCA_964443965.1 uncultured Hyphomonas sp.
CACATCGGCCAGAACGAGGCGACCTTCGGCGTCTGTGTTGAGGACTTCGATAGTTTGCCCCGATGCGGAGGTGAGAATATCGCCGGGACGGATCGCGTCACCATCGGGCATATTTTCAACGAGGCCGACCAGGCCGACAACATTGGCCCTCGCCTTGCGTTTGGCCAGCGCCACCATTGCGCCTGAAACCGCAGCTGCACCGCCCATATCACCGCGCATATCTTCCATGCCTGGACCGGGCTTCAGCGAAATACCGCCGGTATCAAACGTTACACCCTTACCGACAAACGAAATGGGCTGCTCGTCTTTGCCGCCGCCATTCCAGTGCATGATCGCCATTTTGCTTTCTTTGACTGACCCTTGCCCGACGCCCAGCAAAGACCCCATACCGAGCTTCGTCATTTCCTTTTCGCCCAGCACTTCAACCTCAAGGCCAAGTGATTCAAGCGCCTTTAGCCGTTTGGCAAACTCAGCCGGGTAAAGAATATTTGGTGGTTCATTGACAAGGTCGCGGGCAAAATAGGTCCCGTCGACGGTTGCATCTAGGGCGGCAAAAGCGGCGCGGGCAGACTTTGGGTCGGCGCCAACCAAAGTGATCGTGTCCAATGATGGCAGATCGTTTTCCGTCTGCTTTGTGAAATATGTATCAAACCGATAGGCGGCCAGGCGTGCACCGGCCGCCAGGTGAGCCGCACCTTCGGCCTGCTCAACATGGAGAGCTGCTGATTTAAAGCCACTCATCGCCTGAGATTTGACAAAGCTGCCACCAATTTTTTCGTATGCACGCGCTTTACGGTCTTTGGGTTTACCACCCCCAATCAAACCGGCGCGGTTGGCCGCACTGCCCTTTGGCAGAACAATGACATCGATTTGCCCGGTTTTGCCTGTGAAGCTCTTTGCACCGAGGGCCTCACTTAATAGCCCGCCGCACGCCGCATCGAGTGTTTTTGCAGGTGCTGGCAACTTGCCACCTTCATCAATAAGAAATGCAGAAATCTCAGCTTTCGCACTATCAGCAAACTTGATTTTCATATGTAAACTCCTGTTTGATGGCAAACTAAGCATCGACGCGGGCGACGCAACTCGTTACGAAAAAAAAATGGAGTTATTTGTGGACTGCCAAACACGATGCTGAGTTTTCAAAGATATTTATTGAAAGACACAATTCGTGTCCTCCTCATTATTTTGAGTACACTTGCCGTTTTGTCGCTCTTGGCGCAGGGCCTATCATACACTGAAATTATTCAGGAAAACAGGCAATCGATTGGTATTTACCTCAAAATCGTTCTTCTGGGCGCGCCAAAAGTGCTGGCTCTGCTAATGCCGCTTGCTGTGTTTGTTGCCTGTCTCTGGTCACTGAACCGAATTCACAAAGATGCGGAGATTACTGTTGTACAGGCAACGGGGATGACGAATTGGCAGATTGCCTCGCCGCTTTTTCGACTCGCAATATGTGTGGTCGCCATCCATCTGGCCCTTAATCTTTGGGGACAACCAACTGCGCAGCGTGAACTTCGCGAAAGTCTGATCGAGGCGCGCACGAACCTCGCCGCCTCATTGATTCAACCGGGCGAATTTACAACAACAGATGCTTTAACCCTCTACGCCAGACAGCGCAGCGGGCCGGACTTTATAGACATCTTTATAACCGATGCGCGCATACCCGATCAGCCCGTCGATTATCTTGCACAAAGTGGCAAACTCCTTACGATCGATGGTAAACCAGCCTTTGTTTTAAGAGACGTTCAGATCCATCAGATCGATGAGAAAGGAACACTCTCCATATTGGACCTCGACCAATACAAATATGACCTGGCAGGATTGGTTCGCGAAGACAGCGACACTGTTTACAAGTCTACGGATCGTTATTTGCCCGAACTTATATGGCTTGACCCAACAAATTATGTTGATGCCAAATCGCGTACAGAATTTACAGCGGAGGTTCATTACAGGCTCACGAGCCCTCTCATTAGCATCGCTGTTATCTTGTTTGCATTATGGGCTGTTCTGGGTGGCGATTATAGTAAGCTTGGTTATGGGAAGCGTATCAGAAATGCCAGCCTTTTAGTGGGTCTGATGTTTATGCTACACATCGTGGCGCATTCAGAATCCGAGAACGCAGCGATTGTGAACGTCTTCCAATGGCTTATTCCAATCAGCGCGATCATCATCTTATCCTTAAGATATTTTGCAGATATTTCTCTAAACCCAGTCCCCGTGCTCAGGCGCTGGCTGGAGCGAGGCCAGACAGAAGGTCAAGGGTTCAAGACGTGAAGGGTTTAACTCGCATCCAAAGGTATATTTTCGCTGAGAACGCCCGCGCGCTTGGGCTGGTTATGGGTGTGATCATCCTGGCGATCTTGTTGGTTGATAGTGTCGAACAGATCAATTCAGTTGGAACACGCGCTGAGATAAACTGGTTTGACGCCCTTTGGTTTTCTTTGATGAAATTACCCAGCCTCATCGAGCAAACCCTGGCTTTTGGCTTTTTGATTGCCGCAATGCTGACCTTCCGCAGCTTAAGTAGGCGCGCAGAACTACCTGTTTTTCGGGCCAGCGGGCTTTCAGCTTGGAATTTTCTGATGCCCTGCATGCTGCTCGCCCTTATTGTTGGCCTTTTCACCATGATGGCGATCTCTCCGATCGGGTCGAATCTGACACAACGATATGATGCTGCCAGAGCCGATTTGCTTGAGCAGAAGAGTGCACAGATTGCCCGAGGGGAAACAGGCATCTGGTTGCGTGATGGGAATGATTTTGTGCAAACCATTATTCAGGCAGACAGCATAGACACGACCGGAACTGTTCTGCGCAATGCACGTTTTATTCAACAAGAGCGCATTTTTAACAACGATCTTGGGGACGCATTTGTTTTCCTCAGGCGCATGGACGCAGAGCTGGCGACGCTGGAAAACGGCTTTTGGCAGCTTGAAGGTGTGATCGAATATAAACCAAATGCAGTAAGTGCCCCGATGAAACAGCTTTCATTTTCAACTGAAATGGAACGCGCAACCCTTATTGACCGGTTTCGTTCACCAACCCATATCGGGTTTTGGCGTTTGCCAAACTATATCGAAGCATCCGAAACAGTCGGTATTAATGCTTCAAAGTTCAAGATGAGATACCAGTCATTACTGGCCATGCCTGTATTGTTTGCTGCGATGTCGCTGATTGGTGCACTGGCCTGTCTGAGAATGGTTCGCCTCGGTCGGACAGCCCCTTTGATTGCTTTTGGCGCAGGGGGGGCAATCATGCTGTATTTTGTCAATCAGCTCGGTTCAAGCTTTGGCTCATCCGGCGATGTTCCGGCAATCATCGCCGCATGGTCGCCCCCGCTTTTTGCTGTTTTCGTGTGCTTGGCCCTTGTCGCATACTTTGAGGACGGATAAGGCAACACCATTGACACACCTGCTGTGACACACCAGTTTCCGGTGCCTTGAAGGAATGAATCTCTATGAAAGTTGTTATTGTTGAATCACCGGCCAAGGCCAAAACAATCAACAAATACCTTGGGGCAGACTATAAAGTTTATGCCTCCTACGGGCACATTCGCGATCTGCCATCCAAGGATGGGTCTGTAGATCCCGAGGATGATTTTAAGATGGTCTGGCAAGCCGACGGTAAATCCACCGCCCGGATTCGTGAAATTGCTGAAGCGGTTAAAGGCTCCGAGAAGCTCATTCTGGCGACCGACCCTGATCGCGAGGGCGAAGCCATTTCCTGGCACCTACTAGAGGCGCTGAAGAACAGGCGCGCGCTCAAAGATGTTGATGTTGAACGTGTTGTTTTTAACGCCATCACCAAGTCAGCTGTGACCGAGGCGATGAAATCCCCGCGCGAACTCGATAATGAATTGGTGGACGCCTATCTGGCGCGCCGCGCGCTGGATTATTTAGTGGGCTTTAATCTCTCGCCTGTCCTCTGGCGCAAGCTGCCTGGCTCTCGCTCAGCCGGGCGCGTGCAATCGGTTGCACTACGCATTATCTGTCAGCGTGAACTGGAAATCGAAACCTTCAAACCTCAGGAGTATTGGCAAGTTAAAGCCAGCCTGCGGGCAACAGATGGTATTGATTTTGACACCCGCCTCTACGCTCTGGATGGCAAGCCACTTAAAAAGTTTGACCTGCCTGATGAGGCAGCGGCCATAGCCGCGCTTGATGCGGTTAAGGTAGGTGGTTTTTCAGTTGCCAGCGTCGAGGCCAAGCCGGTCAAGCGTCGCCCGCCTCCGCCTTTCATCACCTCGACACTACAACAGGAAGCCTCCCGCAAGCTCGGCTTTGGTGCCAAGCGTACCATGCAGGCTGCGCAGAAATTGTATGAAGAAGGCCGCATCACCTATATGCGAACAGACGGCGTGAATATGGCCCCAGAGGCCTATAATGCTGCGCGTGCTGCCATTACGAGCCAATATGGCGCGCAATACCTGCCAGAGAAGACACGCTTTTATTCTTCCAAAGCTAAAAACGCACAAGAAGCACACGAGGCAATCCGGCCGACCGACTTCAACTTGCGCCCGGAAAACTATAATGGCGCAGGTGATCTTAAAAAACTCTACACACTGATCTGGCGGCGCGCAGTTGCCTCACAAATGGAAGATGCCCGTCTGGAGCGCACAACCATTGACCTGCTCTCCAAAGATGGTGGCGCAACGTTGCGTGCAACCGGACAGGTCATGCTCTTTGACGGCTTTGTCAAACTTTATACCGAAGGCCGGGATGATGCCGACGATGATGACAATGAAGCACGCCTGCCCAAAGTTAAAGAGGGCGAGCATTGTGATCTGATCGAGGCAGGCAAGTCGCAACATTTTACAGAACCGCCGGCACGCTATTCAGAAGCCTCTTTGGTGAAACGTCTGGAAGAATTGGGTATTGGCCGTCCGTCAACCTATGCCTCGACGCTCTCAACACTTGAAGATCGCGACTATGTGCGGATCGACAAGAAACGGCTGATCCCTGAAGACAAAGGTCGGCTTGTCACGGCTTTTCTGGAGAACTTTTTCGCGCGCTATGTAGAATATGACTTTACAGCCGGTCTTGAAGAAAAGCTGGATGTCATCTCAGACGGGAAGCTCAACTGGAAAGTTTTCCTGCGGGATTTCTGGACGGAGTTTTCCTCTGCCATCGGTGAGACAAAGGATTTACGCGTCACGCATGTCCTTGATGCGTTGAATGAAACACTTGGGACATATGTGTTCCCGGCTGTTGATGGGCAATGTAAAAGAAAAACCGCGGCTTTGCCCGCTTTGTAATGAGGGCGAGCTCTCTTTGAAGCTGGGACGCGGCGGCGCTTTTGTCGGGTGTGGCAACTATCCTGAATGCAAATACACCCGCTCTTTCTCAGCCACAGGCGATGGGGATGGCGTGATTAACCCCGATGGAGAAGAGCTGGGCCTACACCCTGATTTTGGCGTAATGATGCTGTTGAAAGCGGGCCGGTTTGGACCCTATGTCGAAATGACAAAAGAAGACGCGGAAAAACCAACGCGCTCTTCCATCCCAAAAGGCGTTGATCCCAAATCAGTTGGCGCAGAGCTGGCCGCGAAGCTTCTCTCCTTGCCGCGCGAAGTTGGCAAGCACCCTGAAGACGGAGACCCCATCGTGGCAAACCTAGGGCGCTATGGCCCCTATGTTCAGCATCAGAAGACTTATGCCAATCTCTCAAATTTTGAGGAATTGTTCGAAGTTGGGCTCAACCGCGCTGTTACATTGATTGCAGAAAAACGGGCCAATCCAGGGCGCGGACGGACCGCAGCGAAAGTTTTAAAAGAACTTGGCAACCACCCGGACAATGGCGATCCAATGCAAGTTCTCGAGGGGCGCTATGGGCCTTATGTGAAGAATGGCAAGATCAACGCGACCATTCCCAAAGAGATTGCTCCTGATGCTGTAACAGTAGAGCAGGCAATCGAATGGATTGCAGCCAAAGCGGCAAAAGGCCCGAAGAAGAAAAAGAAGGCGGCACCAAAAAAGAAAGCTGCCGCTAAAAAGAAGCCAGCTGCTAAGAAGAAGGCCCCTGCCAAGAGCAAAGAGGCTGAAAGCTAGACTGCTTAACCATGCTTAACCGGCCTGTGCTAAAATCTCTCCAACGTTGGCGTCATCAGCTAGAACGCGCTCTATTTCAACAATCAGGTCGCGTTCATGAACAGGTTTGGAAACATAGCCTTGCATGTTTTGGCCCAGATACTTCTCTCGGTCACCAGACATGGCATCAGCTGTTAAGGCAATAATTGGCGTATTTACATTCATCCCAGCACCTGACTGGATCTTTTGAGCCGCGCGTACGCCATCCATGCGCGGCATATGAATATCCATCAGTATCAAATCAAATTTCCGCGCCTGTGAAACCGCTACAGCCTCAACCCCATCACAAGCAATTTCAATATTAAAGCCATAAATTTTCAGAATTGTTTGGGCGACCTGGCGATTAATCAGATTATCGTCCACAA
>CAYUFN010000026.1:25445-26068 GCA_964443965.1 uncultured Hyphomonas sp.
TGATCTGGTGTTTTCGCCTTAAACGTCAGTGTAAAGATAGACCCCTTATCTACCTCACTGACAACAGACAAATCCCCGTCCATCAGACGCGCCAGCCGTCTTGTAATCGTCAACCCGAGTCCGGTGCCGCCAAAACTGCGGGTTGTTGACCCGTCAGCCTGCTCAAACGCCTCGAAGATATGATCAAGCTTTTGCTTCGGGATACCAATACCAGTATCAGAAACATGAACCTTCACTTCATGCTCAGTCCCAAAATCCGTAGAGCTTACGGCAATTACGACACGACCTTCGGAGGTAAATTTCAATGCATTTGAGACCAAATTGGAGACACATTGACGGACGCGGACAGGGTCAAATTCTAAATAAGACGGTATATCCGGGTCAAAGAAAATCTTAAGATCTATATTCTTTTCTTTAGCAGTAGGTTCATGCAGTTTATGCATCCTGCTGAGTTTATGGCGCAGGTCTGCCTCAATCGGGCTGAGCACAATTTTACCGGCCTCAACTTTCGACAGATCAAGAATATCGTTGAGCAGTGACAAAAGGCTTGTGCTTGAATCCTGAATAATATTCACGTGCTCTGCTTGCTCTTCGCTCAGATCAGGATGCGCCAAGACCTGTGC
>CAYUFN010000027.1:0-4103 GCA_964443965.1 uncultured Hyphomonas sp.
CGCCATGGCCGACTTTGGCCGCGTTGAACAGGCGTTTGAGCGCGCCGACGGCCTGTGTTGAGGTCATCTCAAGGGGCTTGTCGAGGCAGAGCCAGCCATTGACAGGATCGCCCTTGCGTTTTCTTTGTCTTGCCATTTTGTTTTGTCTCTTGTCACTTGCCGCTTACAGAGGGGATCAAACACCGTGTAAGTATATTTGTAGCGCCTTCTGGCAGGATGCGCGTACTTTGTGAAGGGGCACAATGCCTACTTGGCAACCGCGCAGCTGAGCTAGCCTGTGCGGCCTGTAATATAATCCTGCGTACGCTCGTCGGACGGGTTGGTAAATATCTTGCCGGTCTCATCATACTCGACCAGATGGCCAAGGTGAAAAAAAGCCGTGCGTTGAGACACGCGTGCAGCTTGCGCCATTGAATGTGTGACGATGATGATGCAATAATTTGCTTTCAACTCGTCGATCAATTCTTCCAGGCGCGCAGTTGCGATCGGGTCAAGCGCTGAGGCTGGCTCGTCCATTAAGATTACCTCGGGTTGAACCGCAATGGCGCGTGCGATCACCAGTCTTTGCTGCTGACCACCTGACAGGCTCGTGCCCTGCTCTTTCAAACGGTCTTTGACTTCATCCCAAAGGGCCGCACGGCGCAAACTATTCTCAACAACCTCATCAAGCTCAGCTGCATTGCGCGTCAGGCCATGAATGCGCGGGCCATAAGCGACATTATCATAAATGGATTTCGGGAATGGGTTGGGCTTTTGAAAGACCATGCCAACGCGCGCGCGCAATAAGACAGGGTCAACCTTTGGTCCATAAATATCCTCCCCATCAAGCAGAATTTTGCCGGTAATGCGCGCCGTGGGAATCGTATCATTCATGCGGTTGAAAACGCGTAGAAACGTAGACTTGCCACATCCGGATGGACCAATCAACGCCGTCACGCCGGTTTTGGCGACATCCAGATCAATGCCGTGTAAGACTTCATTGTCACCATAGGCGACACAAACGTTACGGGCATGAAACTTCAAGTCCGCAGGTGCAATCTGAAGGTCTGTTCTGGCTGGCGTGTTGGCTCGGGCATCTACCATCTTTTTTCCAATTTCGATCTCAGAAAAATCGCAAGTGCGTTCATAGATATCAAAACAATGAGTAAGGCAATAATGGCAGCCGAGGTTCGCTCTGCCCAGGCGCGCTCGGCGCTATCGGCCCACAGGAATATCTGCACGGGCAAGGCTGAGGCTGGTTCGGTGACGCTGGTTGGAATTTCTGTGACAAAAGCGACCATACCGATCATCAGGAGCGGTGCAGTTTCACCAAGCGCCTGTGCCATGCCGATGATCGTTCCGGTTAAAATACCGGGCGCAGCGAGCGGAACTTTATGATGGAAGACAGCCTGTGTTTTTGAAGCCCCAAGGCTTAGGGCACCATCAATCATTGAGGGTGAGACGGCGCGTAAGGCTGACCGGGTTGCAATGATAATTGTCGGCAATGTCATCAGGGCGAGCACAAGCCCCCCCACGAGCGGCGCTGAACGTGGCATACCGAAAAAATTCAGGAAGACAGCCAGACCAAGCAGGCCAAAAATAATTGATGGTACTGCAGCAAGGTTATTGATGTTGATCTCGACAATATCAGTAAACAGATTTTCTGGCGCGAACTCTTCAAGATAAACCGCCGCGCCAATACCGATGGGAACGGCAACAATAAAGGCGACCATCAAAGCCATGAATGAGCCAGCAAGCGCGCCAGCAATACCCGCCAGTTCCGGGTCCCGGCTATCTGTCGCTGTGAAGAATGCCCAGTTAAATTGCGCGCGGATATCTCCAGCGTTCACAAGCGCATCGACCCAACCTATCTGTTGATCGGAGAGTTTACGCCGATCCTCATGTGCGCTTCTATCGATATGGCCTTTGAGGAGTTGATCGACGTCGTCAGAGGTAGGAACTTTCACCGTAAGCGCCTGCCCAATAAGCCCCGGATCCTGATAAACCATCTGGCGCACAATGTCTGTCGCGCCTGAGGCAGACACAATTTTAAACAGATCTTGTCGCGCGCGCCGCTCAGTGACATCAGGAAAGCGCTGATAGAGGGTATTTTGTATGATACGGCGATAATTGGCTTTGCGCAGTGCATCAGGCTCACGCGCACCAGTTGGGTCCAAGGTGCTTTCGTCAAGCATGACCTTGATGGTCACATGGTGCTGGTAAAAGGCCGTGTAGCCTGTGCTGATAATGCTGACCATTAACCAGACCAGCGCCGTCATAGCCATGACGATAGCCGATATGCCAAGCATACGAAAACCATGCTCACGGCGACGACGTTTTTTCAAGCGCTGATGCGCCGCATCCGACTGATGTATGCTTGGTGTCGTGGAAATTTTGGACTCAGACATTATTCATAACGCTCCCGATACCGCCGTACAATCAACAGTGCAATGACGTTTAGAGCCAATGTGATAATAAAGAGGACCAGCCCCAAGGCAAAAGCAGCCAACGTTTTGGCGCTATCAAATTCCTGATCGCCGGTTAGCAAAGCGACCACTTGTACCGTTACAGTGGTCATCGCCTCAAAAGGGTTTCCAGTGAGGTTGGCCGCCCGGCCTGCCGCCATAACCACGATCATTGTTTCGCCAATTGCCCGGCTCATCCCTAGCAAGACCGCCCCCATAATGCCGGGCAAGGCTGCCGGGAAGGTCACCTGCGTCATGGTTTCAGATTTCGTTGCACCAAGCGCATAGGCCCCATCGCGCAAATTTTGTGGAATGGCATTGATCACATCATCCGAAAGCGAGGAAATAAACGGGATAATCATTACGCCCATGACCGATCCGGCAGCAATCGCACTTTGCGTTGGCACCGCAAACCCCAAGCTATCGGCCACGCTACGAATGGCCGGGCCAACGGTTAAAAGAGCAAAAAAACCATATACAACAGTCGGCACGCCTGCTAAAATTTCGATAAATGGTTTCACCCTGGCGCGCACCTTGGCCGAAGCATACTCAGACAGATACATAGCGATCAACAATCCAATTGGCGTTGCAATCAGCATTGCCACGGCCATGATCATGAAGGTTCCTGCAAAGATTGGCACTGCCCCGAACACACCTGATTGGCCTGCCTGATCTGCACGGATCGCTGTTTGAGGTGACCACTGAAGCCCTGTGAGGAATTCAAGAATGGAGACTTTTTCGAAGAAACGCATACTTTCAAAAATGAGCGAGAGCACGATCCCGAACGTCGTCAAAACTGCTACAGCCGAGCATAAAAACAGCGCGATGCGGACATAGCGTTCGACATGATCGCGTGAGCGAAACGCTGGCGTAATAACGCGGTGCCCATGAAAAGCAGCCAGAAGCGCCCCACCCCCAATGCCGCCCACTAACAGTGGGATAGACATCACATCAGGACGAAACGCCCGAACGAGTAGAAGCACCAAAGCGATTATGCCAATATGCCATGAGATGAGATAGCCATGAAATCTCGGCAAAGAATGCGCGCGGGTCTGTGCAGCTTTTACAAGCCCATCACCATGTAGCGAGAGCCGGGAAACGGCCAGCATTCTTCCGAACATGCCGCCCGCGATAATCGCCGTCAGTGTCAAGATGAAAATAAGCGTCATCGCGTAGCCAGCCCCTAAACTTATTGTTGGTAGGGTGTCAGATTTTCGACCACTGCACGATACTTTGCACGTTCAGCATCAGGAAGCGGCACCAAGCCAATTTCTTCAAGATAACCGCCCGGCCCCCATGCTTCTTCAGATGTAAACTCAAGCGCATAATCTTGCAGGCCTTGTGTCGTTTGAGCGTGCGCAATCTTCAGATAAAAGTAGAGTGAGCGCGAGATTGAGTATTGTCCGCCCGCGATATTTTCAAAAGTGGGCGCTACCCCTGAAACTGTGGCCCCTTTCACAAGGTCTGTATTTTGATCATGGAAAGAATACCCAAATACGCCAATAGCTGTTGGTGTGTTTGTTAGTGTTTGAACGATAGCATTATCGTTTTCGCCAGCATCAATCCATTTGCCGTCTTCACGCAATGCATGCGCGATTGCGGTAAATGCTATTCTGTCATCATCGTGCAGTTCGGCCAGACAAGCGACCTCTTTGGCGC
>CAYUFN010000027.1:4113-4641 GCA_964443965.1 uncultured Hyphomonas sp.
TTCCATGGCGATCTCGACAAACGCGTCGCGGGTGCCAGATGTTGGGGGCGGACCATAGGCTTCGATTGTGACATCGGGTAAGCCAGCACGGATGTCAGACCATTTGGTGTATGGGTTTGCCCGAAGGCGACAGTCCCTATCGCTAGTGGGGACCTCTTTGGCAAAGGCCAGATAGATTTCCCGCAGAGTTAGGTCCAGCGGTGTCGCATCAATCGCGTTTGCCAGCACAATACCATCAAAGCCGATCTTGACTTCAACCACATCGGCCACGCCATTATCGTCGCAATCTTCCAGTTCACTGATCTTCTGGCGACGGGAAGAATTGGCCACGTCGGGTGTCCCCGCTTCAACACCGGTACAAAACAATTTGTGCCCACCGCCAGAGCCGGTTGCCTCAACAACAACATTGTAGCCGGTTTTGTTTTTGAATTCTTGGGCGACCTTGGCCGAGAAAGGATAAACTGTTGATGACCCGACAATCCGCACTTCGCCCGATTGCGTCACCCCGGCGTGGGCCGGGTGGGGCGG
>CAYUFN010000027.1:4651-11093 GCA_964443965.1 uncultured Hyphomonas sp.
TCGCCTCCCCTGTTGTGCTTACCGATGTATCGCTGGCCCCGCTGGGGCCACAAGCAACAAGCACAAGCATGCTTGTAAGGCAAAGCGCTATTGTTTTTACACCCATTTCCCCAATCCTCTTTCGCCTCGCGCCGCCGGTACGGATTATGATCACGATAGTGTGCAAAAAACAAATCTCAAAAGGGTTCCGTCACTTAGGTTTACCCATTGATCTGGATGGGTTTGACCTAATTTGATGACAGTCTCCGCTCAGATATGTGACATATTTTTGAAACCCGCACACCCATGGATACAGATTGGAATCCCCTGAAAATTAATGCGTAAACTGCCCCTGTCTCAGAGCATTTATATGACACAAAATAGACCTTAACCATGCGCAACATTTTATTAAGGCTAACAGCTTGCTAAATATTCCGCAAAAATTGGCAGACCCACCTTATAACTGTTTACAGACTTTGGTTCTATAAGCTCATTCAGAACATAAAAAAATACCTCTGATTATAGAAAATTGTTGGGCTAAATATGTTAAATTTTGTCGGTGGCACAGAAGGCCACGATAATATCACTGCGACCAATGCAGATGATGAGATCGTCACGTTCGCAGGGCATGACTTTATTTTTGGGCTGGGCGGTAACGACCTTATCAATGCAGGTAGTGGCCATGATGTGATCGATGGCGGCGATGGTGATGATGTTATTCTTGCGGGTGCAGGCTTTGACATTTCTGATGGCGGCGAAGGTAGCGATACTTATCTCGTTGGATTAGAAAACCTTGGTTTTGTCGATACTTATAATGACACAGGCACAAGCGGTACTGACAGTGTTCTTGCGATCGAAGACAACACAGTCATTGGTCTGATCAATGGATATGGCCCAGACAGTGGCATCGAACTAATTTCAGGTCAGGATTTTGAGAACGTAACAATTGGCGGCACGAATGATGCTGAGATTTGGGATTTCTCTACAACGCGTCTTGAAAATATTGTTTCTATTAATGCTGGGGCTGCAAACGACACCGTGACTGGCAACGATCAGGCTAATACAATTGACGGCGGCGCAGATCAGGATGTGCTCAATGGGCGTGGTGGCAACGACACCCTTCTGGGCGGGACCGGCCATGATATTCTCAATGGTGATGAGGGCCAGGATCGCCTTGATGGTGGCGAGGGTAACGACATTCTCAATGGCGGTCTTGGGTCAGACCTCCTGCTTGGCGGTGACGGTAATGATGTGCTCAATGGCGGTGATGCACGCGACTTTCTGTTCGGTGGCGCGGGCTATGATATTCTGGATGGCGGTGAAGGTAGCGATGTCTATTTCGTTAGTCGGGAAGATCTTGGTTTTGTAGATACGTACACCGATACCGGCGTGAGCGGAACCGATATCATTGCTGCAATCGAAGCCAATACCGTTATCGGTCTGGCTGACGGTTTCAGCCGGGAAGCAAGCGGTATTGAACTTATCACTGGTGGACGAAATGCCGATGTCACAATCGGCGGCACTGATGGCGCCGAGGTTTGGGACTTTTCCAGAGTGGGCTTGTTCGGTATATCTAGCATAAATGCTTTAGGCGGGAACGACACCGTCATCGGGTCAACGCAAAATGATGCGATTGATGGGGGCGAAGGTCAGGATGTGCTCAGCGGTAATGCCGGGAATGATATCCTTTTTGGCAATAATGGGCACGATATTCTTAATGGAGGCCAAGGCTCGGATATCCTTATAGGTGGCGCCGGCTTTGATATACTTGATGGTGGTGAAGGCAGTGACACTTATCTTGTCGGGTTGGGAAACCTTGGTTTTGTCGATACCTATATCGATACGGGTACAAGTGGCACCGACAGGATTCTTGCAGTCGAAGATGGCACTGTTATCGGATTAATCAATGGATTTGGTGCCGACAATGGGATTGAGTTAATCTCGGGTCAGAGTTTCGAGGCTGTCACGATTGGCGGCACAAATGATGCCGAAGTTTGGGATTTCTCTGGAACGGTGCTGGAAAATATTGTCTCTATTAATGGCGGCGCGGCAAACGATACGATTACAGGAAATGATCAAGCCAATACAATTGATGGTGGCGCGGATCAGGACGTTCTCAATGGCGGCGGCGGCGATGATACATTGCTCGGCAATATTGGAAACGACGTTCTAAACGGCGATGGAGGCCAAGACCGTCTGGATGGCGGAGATGGCAACGACATCCTGACCGGCGGGGCTGGTGCTGATACTTTCGTCTTTGACGCAAATGATAATAATGATGTTATCGCGGACTTCGAACTTGGTAGTGACATTCTGGAAGTTCAAGGCGTTACCGTTGACAATCTCCTGTCTGATGTTGATCTGCGCGAAGAAGAAAACGGCTTACTTCTGACGTATCAAAACACAACTATTTTGCTGATTGGCCTTACATTGGCTGATCTTGACGGCAGAGATGGATTCGCCGCCCTCTTCGGGTTTACGCTTCCTGAGGAAACACCCACAGAGCAGACGCAATCTGAACTCCCTGCATCACCAGACGAGACAGCAGAAACAGAAGAAGATACATCTGCTTCTGATTTGGAAACCTCCAATGATACTAATCAAACGATTATCGGCGCAAATGATAATGACGTGCTCAACGGTGGTAGCGGTGATGATCTGATCAATGGTGGCAATGGTGATGATGTTGCCAATGGTAACGGTGGCAATGACACGATCATCGGTGATAATGGAAACGACACGCTGAACGGAAATGATGGCGCGGACGTCATCCTCGGCGGCACTGGTAATGACCTTATAAGCGGCGGCAGCGGTGATGATAATCTTGATGGAGGCGATGGCCAGGACATTATAAATGGCGGCGACGGAAATGATAATCTAGATGGCGGCACTGGCGACGACACGCTCAATGGCGATGACGGCAATGACACGCTGGATGGTGCCGATAATAATGACACGCTAAACGGTGGCGCAGGAAACGACACCCTGATCGGCGACAATGGCGATGACACCCTTAATGGTGGCGACGGCGACGACGCACTCAATGGTGGTTTCAATAGCGATACCCTAACCGGTGGCGATGGCGCAGATACTTTCATCTTTGGCCGGAATGATGGCCGCGACACCATTACTGACTTCGCGATTGGTGAAGATGTTCTCCAGCTTGACGGCTTTACCTTTGAGGAGTTCCAAAGCGGCGTCCGCTTGAGTGAAAGCCAGAATGGTTTGACACTCAACTTCCAGGGATTGACCATTGTACTGAGCGGTTTGACATTGGCAGATATTGATAATGGTGCCAGGCTTGCAGAGCTCTTTGGGCTGGAAGTTATAGAGGAATCAAACACCGCTGATGCGGAAACCACAGCGCCTATTGCATTGCCTGTGCAAATTTCCAGAGGCGGAAACGGTGACGACACACTCGATGGTGGAAGAGGCGATGATGCCATTGATGGCAGGAACGGCGAAGATACAATCAACGGCAATGACGGAAATGATAGTCTCGATGGCGGAAATGGTGACGACACGCTCAATGGCGGAAATGGCAATGATCGGTTGGCCGGTGACAATGGCAATGACGCGCTGGACGGCGGTGATGGCGATGACAGGCTTGATGGTGGGAACGGTGATGACCGGCTAGAGGGTGGTGATGGAAATGATGAGCTTGATGGCGGTCAGAATAACGACACGCTAGCTGGCGGTGACGGTGACGATGTACTTGTCGGCGACAATGGTGATGACCAGCTAAATGGTGGAGACGGTGACGACATTCTCGATGGCGGCCGTAACAACGACACGCTAACGGGTGGCGACGGCAATGATACATTCGTCTTTGAACGCGGCGATGGCCAAGATACGATCACAGACTTTACTGCTGGTGAGGACTCTCTTGTTTTTGAAGGCTTCAGCCTTGAGCAGATTCAGGATGGCCTACGGATCACCGAGACCGATGACGGCTTGTCCTTAAATTTCCAGGGTACAACCATCAATCTTGAGGGTCTGAGCCAAGAAGACTTTACATGGGATTTCTTCGCCGCTTGATAGGCTGGTAAATTCACCACAAACTAAACGCCCCTTGATGGTTTCAAGGGGCGTTCTTTTTATGCGGCATGTGTTGTGCCGGTTTAGCGCCGGACACCATTCAAAACAGAAATCTGTGCGCCATCTGGAATGCCCAGTTCACGTAAGGACCAACTGACCTTTTTACCCGCTTCATTATAGGCCTCGCAATAATCCTCCCGGGAGCGTTGCAAGCCAATACTAAAAGTGTTCTCACCAGTCTTTCGGACATCGACATCGAAAAAGCTTTCATCCGTGCAGCCATTATCCTTAACTGTAAAGCTGACGGCCCTGGCATCAACATCAGCCGCGTAAACCGAGCCATAACCCTGCCCATCCGTCGTATAGCTAATGCTATGCCCGTCGCGGTCACCCCCAATCGCGACGACACACCCACCTAATGCAAACGCAGCACCTACGGCTGTAATTATATAACTTGACTTCATGATTTAATATCCTTATTGATTATCAACAATTAAATATTGCAAATCAATAATCACCTTACAGACCTTACTGTCAAGCACCAAATATAGAGGGATACAATGTCAAGAATCGCACTTCTCACAGCCATAGCTGGCTTAGCCATCAGCCTGCCCGCATCTGCTGAAACGAAGACATATAGTCTTGAAAGTTTTCAAAAAATATCCGCATCAGCCGGCGTCAAAGTCACATATGAAGCAGGTGCGACACAAACGATTATTGCTGAAAACAAGAATAATAATTTCGAAAAACTCATCCTGGAAACGCGCGGCGATACGCTTGTTGTCAGCCGAAAAAGCTCTGGTTGGTTCGGGAACCGCAACCGTCAGAACTACACTGTTCGGATCACCGCGCCGGACATCTCAGGTATTGAAGCAAGCTCAGGCGCCAGCGTGAGCGCGACAGGCATGAAGGGTGATAAGGTCAAGCTAAGCTCAAGTTCTGGTTCCAATCTGAACGCTAAGAACATTGAAGCTGAAACTGTATCAATACAGGCTTCCTCAGGTTCAGATCTTGATGCCTATGGCAGCTGTTCATCGGTGACGCTGTCTTCATCGTCGGGATCATCAATTGATGCGGACGGGCTGATCTGTAGCAATGTCACAGCGTCTGCTTCATCAGGGTCCAGCCTAAGTGCACACGCCACGACACAGGTTGATGGCAGCGCTTCATCCGGTGCCAGTGTAAAGGTCGTCGGCGGCGCGAGCGAGGTAGAGAAACAAAAGTCCTCAGGCGGCTCAGTCACTGTGACTTAAGTTTGATGCCACACCCCTTTAAGGTGTCAAAAGAAACCCCCGTATCGCAAGATCGGGGGTTTTATATTCGGTAAAAAAGGTGGGCGTCTTACTTCCCAGTCGCTTCGGCTTTTGGCATTGCGGGCCCATAGCTGATGAGCGTGACCCCCTCCCCGCCCTTGGCTTCACGGCTGGGGCCAATAAACAACACGCTGCCGTCTACGCGCACTTCGGCAACAATATCTGATTCCGGTCGATCAGCAGAAAATTGCTTGAGGTCATATTTTGCCGTTAGCTGCGTCTTGGCAAACTCCCAACCGCGATAATGATCCCGCAACAGAGAGTCGTAGCTACGTCCCCGCTTGATCAATGTTCGCCCACGCGCCTCAACATTAATCCCTTTTGGGTCTTCATCCTCCCCCTCACTCGACGAGAGCTGATAAACCTTGTGGCGACCAAGCTCAGATGCGAAATGGCTGGATACAAGGGCATTGTAGGGTTCGTTTGCTGACAAGGCGATGGATGTATCAAACCTTGCATGGTCCAATCGCAGCTCGGCTTCTTCAGAAAGCACTTCACCAAAAAAGGTTTCAACCCCAGCATCACGGGCTGGTTTCAAGCGACGCCAATTACTATCAGCCAAAGTTGTATCAACCCCAACAGCGTTTAGCTCACGCGCAAAATCTATGCTCCATGGGTTTACGCCTATAATAAGCACACCAGGCTTGCCTGCCCTCGAAAGGCCAAGCCGTCGCGCTAACGGCCCAATAGAGAACCCGTGTAAAACGACCGTTGCAAATACCATAGCGAACGCCAACGGTGAGATCATTTCAGCGCCGGTAAATGCGTACTGGCTGGTTTCCTGCAGGTCCATCAAAAGTTGGCCAAAAAGACCCGATACGGCAACAGCCACAATGCCGCGCGGGGCAATCCAGCCGAGCAATAACGCCTCATTGCGTTCAAGCGTACCATAAGTCGATAGCCAGATAGAGATTGGGCGAACAATGAAAAGCATGCAAACCAAGAAGGCCAGTGTGCGCCAGCTGATCGCGGCTTGTATTGTTTCAATTGTCAGGTTTGCTGTCAAAATCACGAAGACACCAGAGACCAGCAAAACGGCGATGTCTTCCTTAAACTTGCGCAATTCATCGAGGCCAGCAAGCTTAGTATTGGCCAATGTCATCCCGTAAGCG
>CAYUFN010000027.1:11119-25758 GCA_964443965.1 uncultured Hyphomonas sp.
CCGCGACGAGCCCCATTTCACCTTCAACGGTTTCAGCCAGCGCGTAACACAATATGACACTGGCAAAGATCAGCGGTGCTTTCAGGTATTCTGGTGCCCAGCCTGCTCGAAAGGCACGCGCAATCGCTATGCCGAAGGCAACACCCAGAATAACGCCGACAAGTGCAGCGCTAATAATCCAAACAGCTGTTCCAAGTATACTGCCTCCACCAGAGGCAACACGGACAACTTCAAAGGCAATAACAGCAAACAGCGCCCCAATCGGGTCGTTTACGATACCTTCCCATTTCAAGGCAGCACCTGTGCGTCCGGAAAGTTTGGATTGACGCAGCAAAGGCATAATTACAGTCGGTCCGGTAACAACCATAACCCCTGCAAAAACAATAGAACTCGCCCAATCAAGGCCTGCTGCATAATGCGCCGCTAAACTGCCCAGTAACCAGGCCAACGGCCCGCCGACAAACACCATGCGCCGTACCGCCGGGCCAGCATCGCGCAGGTTGTCGAACTTGAGCACCAGGCCGCCTTCAAACAGGATCACGGCGACGGCCAGTGAAATAATCGGGCGCAGCAAATCTCCGAATTCTTCATCCGGGTTTAGCAAGGGGTGGCCGGTTACTGCGGCCCATAGAGGGCCAACTGTTAGCCCAGCAAGCGCCATCAATACAATTGCTGGCGCTTGCAAGCGCCAGGCGACCCATTGCGCGCCCAGACCAAGCGCACCAATAAGCGCCACAGACAGGATAAGTGTATCACTGCCTGTGCCAGCAAGAAATATGGGAGTTTCAAACATATGTATGTCCTGTCAGTCTCACCGCATAAGCGGGCTAGACCATTGCCTTGTCATCATCTTGCGCAAAATCAAATCCGATTTCGCGCGTACTATAATTGTCGCCGTCCTTATAGCGTTCAATTTGATCATCGAACCAGCCATAAACATGTTCATATATGTGCGCAAAGAAGGGTTCAGTATCTTTATCGACCAATGGAAGCTGGAAAGTATACTTCTCACCATCAAGAATATTTACAGTGAATGTATCGCCTAATTTATGGCATTGCAGCGTTACGCGCAGCCAGTCTGTTCCGGTGCTGACACGTACAGCCAGACCAAAAGCAATTGGCCCAAGCTGGCGAAACCCGCGCGGCGGCATGGAAAAGGCCTCATCACCATGTGCCTTAGGCGTAAATGGCCCAGCGGGCGGGACTAAATGGACGCACACACCCGAGCTTGATCCCAGATAATCACACATTCCATCTTTGAGGTCCTCTGCGAGCTTTCGGATGCGGCTATAGTTTTCCGCAACAAGCGTTTGATAAGTATCTACCCGCGCCAAGAGATCATCAAATCTCGCCATAATTACTCCTGAAAGTCTAAATTCACGCACAGTTTGCTGTTGTGCTGGTTAAAATTCTATTGCCGCGACAAGCGGGCAATGATCAGAGGCTTTTGGATCACTCCATCCGACCCCAGCCAATCGATAGCCCTTATGCCGTGTCGCTCGCCAAGGCATCCCAGCACGCACATATGATATGCTAGCCTTTCGATTCAAGTCTGCAAGTCTTGGTGACAGCAGGATATGATCAAGAGCACTATACTGTTTCAAAACCGGATAATAGTGCGACCAACGCTCTTTAGGCGCTTTCAGGCATAATATCGCCATGTCATACGCAAACCCGTTTTCAAGTAGCGCACTCAGGCCATGCGCATGATCGGTGACGCCATCAATTTCGAGATAATCGTTCAGATCCCCTAAAATGACCCAGTTTTCTTCCGCCGGTTTCGCAAAGCGTGCTTCTATTATCGCTCTGACCCCGCGTGCTTCACCATCGCGCACTTTTTGGCTCTTTTCCCGCCCCCCATGCATAGATTTGAAATGGCAGACAAATAGCGTCAGGCGCGCGCCACCCTTTAAAATATCTACCTCCAGACAATCACGTCGAAAAACACGTTCATTGGCATGCACACCTTCCGGTGGCGCTATGTCGAGGGAGGCAAAGCTGGCATTGGCATGTGAAACTTTACGTACAACCTCTAGCCGGGAGAGAAGCCCCACATCAATCCCGCGTGGATCATTACCCTCATAGAGCACATGATAGGGCAAGACCCGGTCGGTCCAGCGCGCCAGATATTTATCGTGAAATGTGGTGAGCGTGACCAGGTTCTCAACCTCCTGAACGGCACAAACGTCTGCTCGCGTTGCCGCCAAAGCCTGCGCTGTTAGTGTGCGATCATCTTCGGACAACACATTAAAAACAGACAAAACCGAAGCAGCGTCTTCTTCAGAGCTAATATTCGTCAGGCGCTCGCGCAGGTTTTTAATGCCCGCTGCATTGAAATCACAGCGCATTAAGAGGTTTTCGACGTTAAAGGTGGCAATGCGTATGTTTGGCATAGCCAAATTTCGCCGCGTTTCTGGTGACCCGTCAATAGCCCCGTTCAAGCCACAGCAGATCGGCGCTCTTCAAACCGTGTTGCTTGAAGGGCATGGGCCAACGCATCAGGGGTCAGCTGTAGGTCTGTTGGCATTTCGGCTCGCCCCAGTTCAACTGCCGTTAGCGGCGCAAGCCCTTCCCCGTATGCGGTCATTACCGTTTTAGCCACAAGCAGGAAGCGTTCCTCTTCTTCGATGATTTGGCCAAATCGCGTAGCAACAGGCCCAACCAGGCCATAAGCCAAGAAGACACCCAGAAATGTCCCGAGCAGGGCTGCCGCCATCATAGCTCCAATCACACTGGGTGCCTGATCAATAACACCCATCGCCCGGATGATTCCAATGACCGCAGCAACAATACCGAGCGCTGGCAAGGCATCTGCGAGCGTATGAAGCGCATTTACAGCCCGCAACCTTGCCTCCACATAACGCTCAATACTGCGCTCTATCGCCTCCCCTACCTTATGCGCATTTGAAAGATCGAGCGACATGAGTCGGAACGTGTCGCAGATCAAGCCACGCGCACCTTGATCAGCGCTTATTCGGGGTGCGTTTTGAAACGCCAGTGAAGCTTCAGGCTGCTCAATATCATCCTCTATGGACACAAGCCCAGCCTGACGTGCACGCCGCATCAAGCCATATAAAAGTTGTAACAAAGAGAGATAATCACTCTGTTTCCATTTCGGACCACGGACGACTTTTCCGAATCCAGCAAGCGCTTCAACAGCAACTTTTGGGGAATTGCCAATAATTAATGTGCCAAATGCGGCCCCACAAATCAGCAATAATTCAAAAGGCAAAGCCTGCCAAACACCTGTTCCAGCACCAAGAAGTGCTCCAAACACCAGCACCAAAAGCGTAATAAAACCTATGATTTGTATCATTTGGGTACACTCCGGACAGCTTCCACCGCTAAGATACGTCAAGGATTATAAACAAGGTCTTATCAGCGGGCTCTTTTCATTCTGAGCAAGGTCACCTGCAAAGCCTATTTGCGAGAGATAAGGGCCTCTGTTAATAAAAGATCGATCAGGGCTGAAGAAAAGCTGTAAATCAACACCAAGATTCTCCAACGGAGCGAATTTGGTGTGGACTTTGCAAATGTATCTCTATGATCCGGTATTCAGCTGGATTTTGGATTAGTAACGTAACATTAAGTTTGTTAGTTAATACAAGACTGGCAAATTTTAACGACAGGAGTGTGTCCTATGAAATCCGCGCTTGCCGCCATTCTCTTTATTTCTGGTGCTGCATCTGCCTCTGCACAGGTTTATGCTGCCAATGACTACCGTACATGTCCTCAACCGCAGACCCAGCAAGGGTTATCTGTTGTTGAGAGCGCGTGTGGAAAAATTATTCGCCCTGACTTTACGCCAGGCGCAATTAATTCACTTGCCGAACTTGAAGCTGCCCAGTCTGAGCGTGACGGCTTTAAAACGCGTGTGGCTGATTACGGCACATGCATTACAGAGTTCATCAATTCTTACCGCCGTCCGGGAGCTGATGCGTCTTCAACAGCCCCTGATGAAGCCGCCTGTGCACATGCCTGGGCTGAAGATCAGGTGACGCAGTCTGTGGTCGAATACGGCCGCACTTGCGTCGAGTTTTCAAACCGCTCCATGCGGGACACAAACATTGAGCCCTGGAGCGGGGATTGCTATCCCAAAGTGGCTGAGGCTGGCGGCCAGGGCTAAAGCGCCCCTGCCCGAGGCTTGATCTTTTCCCCGGCACAGCCGAAGAGAAGACATGACCAATACGGACACTCCCTTTAAGAATAGAGCGCCGCGACAGGATCGTCGCGGCGCTTTTTCTTTGTTATTTACCTCTTTGCTGGCGATTGGCGCAGGCAATACGATGCTAATCGCCGCGGTTATTCCTATTCTTACCCGTCAACTGGAGATGCCGGACTGGACGGCTGGTGCAATCTTTTCATTATCAGCGGCTGTATGGACCTTTTGCAGCCCCTTCTGGGGAAGGAAAAGTAATGAATGGGGCAGACGCCCTGTCATCGCCATCGGTATGCTTGGTTATTCGGTATCGATGGGCTTGCTTGGTCTTGTCGCAACGCTTGCGTTAAAGGGATATATTCAGGGCGTCATGCTGACATTGATTGGCCTGCTTGCTGCGCGCTCACTCTTTGGTCTCATCGGTTCGGGCACTAGCCCAGCAGCGCAAGCCTATGTTGCAGACAGAACATCCCCGAATGAGCGCACCCAGGAGATTGCCTCGGTCACAAGTGGCTTTTCTGTCGGCACAGTCGCAGGGCCTGCCTTCGCTGCTGCAATTTCAGCTGTTTTTGGACTTTTAAGCCCTGTATTTTTCGCCTGTGGGCTGGCCGCCATCATGGCGTTCCTTGTTCATCGTTACTTGCCTGAAAATACGCCGCCAAAGGCTTCTGGCGCGACCAAGCCGCGCGCTATTCCAGGAGCCAAAGGTTTATGGCGTAATCGCAAAGTACTGCCGTTTCTAATTTATGCTGTGGGTCTGTCGCTTGTTACGGGTGTCCTGACACAAAGCTTTATTTTTGCTGTCATCGACAAGCTTGGTGTTGAAGGTGTTACCGCAAACCAATATACAGCGCCCGCTTTCATGGTTGGTGCAATGGGCACCCTGCTCGCTCAGCTTGTACTGATCCCACGCTTTCAGCTTTCAAATCGGAATTTTATGATTGTTGGTGCATTAATGCTGGCGACAGGGGCTTTGTTAATTATTCCGACAAAAGCTTTTGCTGTCCTGGTGACAGCACAGTTTCTGGTGGGGCTTGGGCAAGGACTTTCCAGGCCTGGCTTTGCCAGCGGTGCCTCACTGGCCGTTGGCCCAGAATTACAAGGCAATGTCGCAGGGCTTGTTATCGCGGCAAATGGCATGGGATTTATCGTATCCCCGTTTTTCGGGCCATTTCTTTATGAATTTGTCCACCCTGCTCTGCCCTTTGCCTTGGCAGCAGGCATGCTCATCTCACTGGCGATTTTTGCACGTTTTTTTGTGATTGATACGCCCACACATGCAGCACCCTAATTCGTTACAACAGCCGCCAGCACATCATTAAGCGCAGCCCGATTTGGATAACCATCCGCCACAAGGCTACGTGTCTTTTGGAACCGTTGCAAGGCAGCACGGGTCCCACTGCCTGCAACCCCATCAACAGCGCCAGCATTAAAGCCAAGTGAATTTAACCCTGACTGTAATTCACGCACCTGTGCTTTGGAGAGGGTTGGCATATCTTTTGGCCACGATGCGACAGGGCCGGACTTGCCGCCAATTGCATCCGCGAGCAACCCAACAGCCAGTGCGTATGAGTTCGAACGATTATAGGTTAGAAAGACATCGAAATTTTTGTAGAGCAGATATTTAGGCCCTGTGGCCCCTGCTGGCAACCAAAGGCGTGCCTGACGATCAGGACCACCCGACAGCGTTGCCAAATCGCCGCCAGTCATCGGGTCTAGTCCAAGCGCACGCCAGCCTTCGGCAGACCGTTTTGAACCATCAGCAAGAGCGTAGTCAAAGCCAGATGGCGCACGCACTTCGATCCCCCAGGGGTCATCGGGTACATAGCCTGACACACTCAAATAATTCGCTGCTGAAGCCAAAGCATCGGCCCGCGTGTTCCAGACATCAAGATTACCATCCCCGGAATGATCCACACCATACGCAAGATAAGTTGACGGCATAAACTGTGTTTGTCCCATTGCACCTGCCCAGCCTGCAACAAGCTGGTCGCGGCGGGCCAGTCCTTGCTCAATGATCTTCATGGTTGCCAACAATTCGCGTTCGGCCAGTCCGCGTCTGCGTCCTTCCACAGCCATGTTGGCAAGTGTCTCAGGCCCATCAAAGTTTCCGATAAAGGAGCCGTAATTCGTCTCCATCCCCCAAATGGCTGCAACTACAGTCTTATCGACCCCATAGGCAGCAGATATTTGATCAAATGCAGGAAGGTTTTGGTTTAGCTGGTCTGCTCCATTTATTATGCGCGTGTCACTAACGGCTGTGCGCAAATATTCCCAGACAGGTTTGGCAAATTCAGCCTGCTCAGAAACTGCGCTTTTATTTGCTGTATCCACAACCGGGTTCTTGGGCAGATAGATTTCAAGGGGTTTTAAGTCGCGTAGCACGTCATATACCACTGCTGGATTGCGGCCATCTTTCAGTGCCCGCTTGGAAAAGTCATCCCGCCAGGCATCAAAAGCATTATGCCCGGAGCTGGCAAATGGCGGGATTGATGGTACCACCTGCCCACTGAACTGGCCATCGGTCGGCTGCGGCACAGCTTCCGGGTAAGGCGTTGCCGCGCATGCGCCAAGCAAGCCGGCAACCACCGTAAAGCTGGCAAGCCGTGTTCTATATCGATAAATGCGTTGTTTTTTCAGTCGCATTGTGTCGTCCTCTTACCTTTATAACCTGCTATGTCTTAAAACCACATCAATAGATATTGACTTGGTGTGTTGCGTGCTCTATTTCCCGCGCTCTTATGAGTTTTACCCGCAAAAAGGCTGGGCTGCACGATGAAAGTTAGATCCTCACTTAAAGCGCTTAAAGAGCGCCACCGCGACTGCAAAATCGTCCGCCGCCGTGGCCGTGTGTACGTCATAAACAAGACGAACCCTCGTTTTAAAGCAAAACAAGCTTAACCAAAGCATGAACAAGGCACAAGATTATGACGTGCCTGTCAAAATTGTGCTGTTTGATCTTGGCCGCGTTCTTCTCGACTGGGAGCCTGAACGGCTGTATCGAAAGCTGATACCTGATGCTGAAGTGCGGGCTAGCTTTCTAAAAAATATCTGCAATATGGCATGGCACGCAAACCATGATGCCGGCCTTAGCTTTGCGGAAAATGCAGTTCAGCTAATTGAAAATTATCCTGATAAAGCAAGCCTTATCAAAGCCTGGGGTGCGCGCTGGTTCGAGATGTTCGATGGTTATATAGAGGGTGTGCCGACTTTAATCGACAAATTGCAAGAACGGAATGTACCACTTTTTGCGCTCTCAAATATGCCAAGCGATCCCTGGCAAGACATGAAAACGCACTTTCCTTATCTACAATGTTTTCAGGATGTCATTGTTTCAGGTGACGAAAAATGTATTAAACCGGACGAAAAAATCTATCAAATAGCCCTCAATCGGCTTGGACAGCCACGCGCAGACACTGTGCTGTTCATAGACGATAGTCAGGCCAATATCACTGCGGCAGAGAAGATTGGGATGCAAACGCATCTGTTCACATCTTCACAAGGTCTTGAAACGGCCCTTATTCGATTGAATCTTATCAGCTAATCAGGCCATAACAATACCGACTGACTGAGGACCCTTTATGCGTTTCATACTGCTGATCACGTTCATTGCGACTACACTGCCATTTCAGGCGCTTGCAGAGCCCAGCGACACACTGTTTGAAAAGCTGAAAAGTGCACCGAATGAACAAGCTGCAACACTGCCCGAAGCCGATGTGCTGGCTGCGCTGCT
This sequence comes from uncultured Hyphomonas sp., assembly GCA_964443965.1. GTDB lineage: Bacteria > Pseudomonadota > Alphaproteobacteria > Caulobacterales > Hyphomonadaceae > CALLCD01. The sequence continues at coordinate 19,012 of CAYUFN010000027.1, forward strand.
CGAATCTGGATCAGGCACCACAGATTTACTGATGGAGCGGGCCAATATCGCGCTGAGCAATGACGATGTGCAGCTTGCCCGCGAGCTGTATGACCGTATCATTATTCTGTCTCCAGCATTTACCGAAGGCTGGTTCCAGCGCTCTGCCCTATTTCTTCAAGAGGAGAACTATGCTGAGGCCCTGCGCGATCTGAGTGAAGTTCTTGCATTGGAACCGCGACATTTCCCAGCCTGGTTTCGCACCGCCAGTATTCTTGAAGCACTCGGCTCAAAGGCAGAAGCCATCGAGGCTTACAAAAAAGTACTCGCATTACATCCCAATTTTTTACCCGCAAAACGCGGAGTCAGCCGCCTCTCTTCCAGCTCAGATGGACAACCCTTATGAAAATTTTCACACTCATCATCGCCCTCGCATTATTTTTGCCCGGGCTTTCAGCTTGTGTGCATAGCGCGATCTATACCTCACGCGTCGAAAAGAGATTCCCACCTGCTGGCCAGTTCGTCGATAATGATGGTGTAAAGACGCATGTTATCAAACGCGGCGCATCCGGGCCCGTCGTCCTCATGATCCATGGGGCAAGCGCAAATGCACAAGAGTTTACACAAACACTCGCTCCACGCCTTGAAACCACACATCGTGTGCTCATCGCTGACCGGCCTGGTCATGGCTATTCCTCACGTCCTGCAAAATCACGCACGCTTGGCGTTCAAGCTCAGCAAATGGCGGGTGTCCTGAAGAGCTTGGCCCCCGGTGAGCAGGCCATTATCGTCGGGCACAGCTTTGGCGGTGGCGTCGCTTTGCGTCTAGCGCTGGATCACCCAGACATCGTTAAAGGCCTCGTCCTGCTTGCACCCGTTAGCCATGACTGGGGTACAGATGCACAGGCCTGGTATACCAAGGCAGCTGCACGCCCTGTGCTTGGGCCTTTGTTCAGCCAACTTGTCCCAGTAGTTGGGCCGCGCCAGCTTGAAACCGGGATTGTCGGTGTCTTTCACCCGGACCCAGCACCAGAGACGTATCTTGAAGATTCAGCAGCGACCTTGCTCTTCCGCCCATCAGAGTTTCGCGCCAATGCACGCGATGTGGCAAGTCTGCGCGAGGAACTGGCTGCGCAGCAAAGTCGGTATGGCGAACTAAAAATGCCGATCAGCCTCTATTCTGGCCTGCGCGATACAGTGATCAAGCCGGAGCTGCATGCTGGCAAGCTGAAGCTTCAGGTACCGCAATTGGAGATTGTTGAACTCCCCAATGGCGGACATATGCCCCATCATGCACATGGCGCTGAGATTGCCGAGACAATAAGAGCGCTTTCCTTGAGCGCCGTCTCGCAGTAAAGCTCCTGCTTTGATTCTTGAACTCTGGAGTTTCCATGTCTGAAGACGCTGCCACTGCAAATCTTACTGAAACCGCGCGCGAAAAACTGCGCCAAACGGTTGCCCGCATCGAACGCCTCGAAGAAGAAAAGGCAGAAGTCGCCAATCAAATTAAAGAGGTTTATGGCGAAGCTAAAGCCTTTGGTTATGACACTAAAGCGCTGCGCAAACTGATTAGCATCCGTAAAATCGACCGTGCAGAACGCGAAGAACAAGAAGCTATTCTGGATGTCTATCTACTCGCCTTGGGCGAAATTTAAGCACAAACCTTGATCTAACCCCGCGAACAGGGGACCATAGCTATTATGTCCCGTGAGATCGACGACAAGAAAAAGCGCAAAGCCTTGCGCAAGCTGCGCAAGGCAGCAGAGCGGGCCGAGGCCGAAGGCGGGCCGGGTCTTTCCGATTGGGAAAAGGAATTTGTCGAAGAGGTTGGTACTCGCGTCGAAAAATATGGGTCAGCCTTTGCTGACCCTGACAAGGGAAATCTAGATGAGCCGCTATCGGCTCTGCAGACAATAAAATTAAAAGAGATAGATAAGAAGTCCCGTGGCAAGGGCGGGTTTAAGCGCACTGGCTTTAAGTCCACCTTCAAAACCAAAGGCAAAAGGCCGTATAAGTCTCGCGAACGCGATATTCATGATGACATTGAACATAATCAACCTGACGAGGCGCCCGCCCGTCCGCCACTTTCAAAAGCTATTCCACCAAAAGGTTCCAAGCCAAAACTAATGAAGGCTTCCGAGTTGCGCCCTGGCGAGACAAAACATACACAGCAACCTGCACCTGGGACCTCACCGATTTTCAAAGTCATCAAGGGCGGTAAAAGTACATGATATTTAAAACACACCTATTTGCCAGCTTGATCGCGATATGCCTTTTTGCCAGCGGGTGTTCCAATACAGATACCCCTTCTGAAGAAAAACCTCAGCAAGCCCAAGCTGTGACTGACGCGTCGGCTACGCCAGCCTTACCAATCGGTGCGCTACGACCAAGTATCCAATCTTATGAAATTATCGCCACACACCCTCATGACGCGCGTGCTTTTACACAAGGGCTCTTCTACTGGAACGGTTTTCTATATGAAAGCACAGGCCAGTTTGGCGAATCGACAATCCGAAAAACCAATATTGCAACCGGTGACGTCATCGCATTTCGTGATATACCGCCCGAATATTTCGGCGAAGGCATCACGCGCTGGAAAGATAAAATTATCGCGCTCACTTGGCGCGCAGGAACAGGCTTTGTGATTGATCTTGATAGCCTTACCCCGCTGGACGTGTTTGGCTATCCCGGTGAAGGCTGGGGCATTACGGCAAATGATACGCATTTGATCCAATCAGACGGGTCACCAATACTGCGCTTTTTGAATCCTGAAACATTTGAGATAGAACGCACACTGAGTGTAAAGCTTAACGGCAAACCCTTACGCAATATAAATGAGTTGGAATGGATCAACGGAGAGATTTGGAGCAATGTCTGGCAATCAGAATTAATTGCACGCATAGACCCAGAAACGGGACATGTGAGAGCTGTGATAGATTTCACTGGCCTAACGCCCGATGCGGCGCGTTCTGATCCATCTGACAATGTTTTAAATGGCATTGCTTATGATGATGCCACAGGTCGTATCTGGGTAACGGGTAAGCGCTGGCCTGAATTATACGAAATTAAAGTCACCGATTTTGGAGCGCCGAAATAATCCGGCGAAAAGACAATATGAAAACAATTGTGATTACAGGTGCCTCGACAGGCATTGGCCGTGCCACCGCTGAACATCTGGCCAGTCGCGGCTGGAAGGTGTTTGCAGGCGTGCGCAAGGAAGCCGACGGTGCACCTCTGGTAGAGGCACAGCCAAATATTATTCCTATTATTATCGACGTTGTAAAAGCAGATCAGATACGCGCTGCTGCCCATACAGTCAGCGCACATCTTGAGGGCCGCACGCTGGACGGGCTGATCAATAATGCTGGCATTGCGAATATGGGGCCACTGCCGGTTCAGCCTATGGACGAGATTCGGATGCATTTTGATATTAATGTGCTGGGAGCAATAGAGGTTAGCCAGAATTTCCTGCCATTGCTGGGCATGGATGAGGGACGACAAGGTGCCCCCGGGCGAATTATCAATATTTCCAGCTTTGGCGGACGCATCCCCTCGCCCTTCCTTGGAGCTTATTGCGCGACCAAAGCTGCACTGGAGAGCCTGACTGATAGCATGCGCCGTGAACTGTTACCGTTTGGGGTTGACGCTATCACAATCGCACCAGGTGCAATCAAAACACCCATCTGGGATAAGGCAGAAGAACAGGATGCTAAAGCCCCCTACAGCAATACTGTATGGGCAGAACCACAAAAGAAATATACGAATATGTTCCTGGAAGCAGGTGAAAAGGGTTGGCCAGCCATTAAGATTGCTGAACTGATCGAGACAGCCCTGACCGACGCAAAGCCAAAAGCCTATTATGCAGCCGGGCCGGAAAAATTCAGCAATTATTCCATGGTCCGCCGCTTACCCAAGCGCCTGCTTGATAAGGGCATGGGCAAACGGTTTGGGCTACTAAAGGACTAAAACTTTATTCAATTTCAGGTAATTCCTAACCACTCCGATAAGGTCGGTGTGTCATAAGTGTGCCCTCACCAAAAAAGGAAGCACAAATGATTGCGGTGTTATTAGGTTTGTTCTTTGCCTTGATTGTCTTGTACTCTGGGCTGACCGTCGTCAGGCCTACCAAACAAGCTAACACTGAAAGTATAGAAACACTTAGGGAAGCGCCAGAGTATGTTGCCCAATCTGCTCTTCTAACGCCGCCAGAGGCTGATGCTTTTAGGTATCTTTGCCAACATATTGCTAACTCTGCGCATATCTGTCCTAAAGTAAGAATTGCTGATATTCTAAAAGTTGACCGCACTGATGATCGCCAAGCATGGGGCCGCGCTTTTGGCAAAATAGCGCAGAAGCACGTGGATTTTGTCATCATGGATCATATTGGAAAAATTCTGTTTGCTCTCGAAGTGGACGACAGCTCACATAGTAAGCCTGCACGTCAAAGACGGGACACCTTCGTCAATAATGCCTTCAAACAGGCAGGCATTCCCCTTCTTAGGGTACGGTCCGGAAAGTTAGACCGTTCAGATACGCTGGCAAATATGATAAAAAGACTAAACCAGCAAGTGCCTCAAGCCTTAAAGGTCAGCTAGCCAGTTTTCATAAAATTAAAAGCCCCGCCCGCTATTTTTTAACGAACGGGGCCTTTTCATCTTTCAATGCGGAAGAGACTAGGCGCTTTGCTGCTCGTCATCTGCAACTTCTTCAAAATCAGCATCCATTACATCATCTGCATCGGCTGCTGCGTCCGCCATGGCATCCCCGGCTGCAGCTTCTTCCTGCTGGCTGGCATAGATCGCTTCACCAAGCTTCATAGCCGCTGTCATCAGGCCTTGGGTTTTGGCTTGAATGTCGGCAACATCCTCGCTTTCAAGAGATGTTTTCAGTTCAGCAGAGGCTGCTTCAATGTCTGTCTTGATCTGGCCGTCAACTTTGTCGCCATATTCAACAAGTTGTTTCTCTGTCTGGTGGATCAGGGCCTCACCATTATTTTTGGCTTCGATCAACTCTTTACGCTGCTTGTCTGCTTCGGCGTTTGCTTCGGCATCTTTCATCATGTCGTTGATCTCATCTTCGTTCAGGCCGCCATTGGCTTGAATGGTGATCTGTTGCTCTTTGCCCGTGCCCTTGTCTTTGGCAGACACGTTGACGATACCATTAGCATCAATATCAAACGTCACTTCAATTTGCGGCATGCCGCGCGGTGCAGGTGGAATACCTTCGAGGTTGAAGCGGCCAAGCTCTTTATTGTCGCTGGCCATTTCACGCTCGCCCTGCGCCACGCGGATCGTCACAGCAGACTGATTATCATCAGCAGTTGAGAAGACCTGAGATTTTTTGGTCGGGATTGTCGTGTTGCGATCAATCAAACGGGTAAAGATACCGCCCATGGTTTCGATACCAAGCGAAAGCGGTGTCACATCCAGCAGAACAACATCTTTCACATCGCCTTGCAGGACACCGGCCTGAATAGCCGCACCGAGAGCGACAACTTCATCCGGGTTTACACCCTTATGCGGCGGACGTCCGAAATGTTTCTCAACAGCTGCCTGAACCGCTGGCATACGTGTCATGCCGCCAACAAGGACAACTTCATCAATCTGATCGATTGTCTTGCCAGCGTCCTTGAGAGCTTTCTGACATGGATCAATCGTACGCTTAACGAGATCTGCCACAAGGCTTTCAAATTTAGCACGGCTAAGTGTGGTGGTCAGGTGCTTTGGCTCCTTGGTTTCCATATCCATCGTGATGAATGGCAGGTTCACCTCATAAGAGGATGCAGAGGAGAGCTCTTTCTTGGCTTTCTCGGCTTCTTCTTTAAGACGCTGGAGCGCATCTTTCTGGGCTTTGAGATCAATGCCTGTGTCTTTTTTAAATGTATCAACAAGGAAATCGACAATGCGCAGATCAAAGTCTTCACCACCAAGGAACGTATCGCCATTAGTTGAGAGAACTTCAAATACACCGTCGCCAATATCGAGGATTGAAACATCGAATGTGCCACCGCCAAGGTCATAAACAGCGATGGTTTTGCCTTCAGCTTTTTCAAGTCCGTAAGCGAGTGCAGCAGCGGTCGGCTCGTTGATAATCCGCAAAACTTCGAGACCGGCAATCTGGCCAGCGTCTTTTGTCGCCTGGCGCTGGGCATCATTAAAGTAGGCAGGAACAGTGATCACAGCTTGTGTCACCTCTTCTCCAAGATAGCTCTCAGCAGTCTCCTTCATCTTTTGCAGAATGAAAGCGGAAATTTCCTGTGGCGCATAATCCTTGTCGCGGCCTTTGACCCAGGCATCGCCCTTGGGCCCTTCCACGATTGCGAATGGCGACATCTCTTTGTCTTTTTGCGCTGTTGGATCTTTGTAGAGACGTCCAATCAGACGCTTGATGGCGTAATAAGTAAAGTCAGGATTGGTAACGCCTTGGCGCCGTGCGGGCATGCCGATCAAACGTTCATTATCTTTGTTGAAAGCAACAACAGAGGGCGTTGTGCGCTGACCTTCAGCATTTTCGATGACTTTAGCTGTGCCGCCTTCCATAACAGCAACACATGAATTGGTTGTTCCCAGATCGATCCCTATGATCTTTCCCATATTTCGTCTTCCTTGTCTTTTGGCTGCCGCCGATCACTTCTTTTGTATGGCCTTTGTCTAAGCACCAGTCACCTGCAGCTCCACGTCGGTAAGGTAATGCGCTTACAATTACAAGCACATTGGTTCGTGTTGCGATATGGGGTGCATATAATGGCCTACAAGGGGTTGCCACCTG
>CAYUFN010000028.1:0-25571 GCA_964443965.1 uncultured Hyphomonas sp.
AGCCATCTTGATTTGTATCATATGCCGTACACACACAGCCTTGTGGCTGCGATCATTTGGTCTGTGGGATTTGGTTTCTTTTATTACATCTGGAAACGCAGGGCTGGCGCATTGATCAGCGCAATTATTATTGGCCTGGCTGTCTTTAGCCATTGGCTGGCCGATCTTATCGTGCACGTCCCGGATTTATCGCTTATCTCGGGTGACCCAAAGCTTGGCTTCGGGCTTTGGCGGTACTTTTGGCTAAGCCAATCTATCGAAATCGGGCTGCTCTTCCTTGGTTTGCTTGCTTATGTTTGGACAAGCAAACCGTGCACAGCGTTTGGCCGGTTTGCTCCATGGTTGTTTTTTATACTCCTTGTCGGGGTGCAGGCGATATCGCATTTACCACCATCAAACCCTGTTCCCACAATGACAGTTTTCGCAACTCAAGCTTTAGGGGCTTTTAGCGTGCTTGCATTACTGGCTTGGTTGACCGAACGAACAAGGGTGGCGTAGCAAAAACTTAAGCGTGACGTTCAGTGCCTCCCTTGCTTTGCAAGTGTGTGCATGGTTTGGCTGGGGCTTAATTGGTTTAGGAGTGTGCGGTGAAGCGTGTTTTTGTGGGTTTGGGGCTAGGTCTCATTTTGGTGCTTGGGGCGCTGTATCTGTTCAAGGATCGGCTTGCACTTGCCTATGCGGCGAGCCAAACGCAGACGCGCTCACAGGTTGAGCTGACTGAGCTGCTTGTGCCGGAGATGGTTTGGCGTTTACCCGATGTAGAAACCGCCGGGCCAGGGCCTTATCCGCTATTTGTGCAGATGCATGGCTGTGGCGGCATGAATATTAACCAGCATGGATCGTATGCAGACATTGCCAATGCAGCAGGCTATGCCGCGCTGATTGTTTCCTCGAATGCGCCGCGCGGGTTTAATCAGCAAAGCTCGCTGGAAGAGGTTTGCAGAGGCAAGGCTTTGCTGGGGCAGGAGCGGGCAGGGGATATTTTTGTGGCTCTTGATCACGCCTTGAAGCGTGATGACATAGATGCTGCGCGCATTGTGCTGGGCGGCTGGTCGCATGGGGCGTGGACGGTGATGGATTATCTCACCTTTGATCAAGAGGAGGGTTTGCCGGTTGGGTTGGCAGGATATGATGGTCCGCGCCCGGATATTAAAGGAGCTGTATTGTTCTATCCTTATTGCGGGCTCGGGTCGCGCACGCGGGTGCATGGCTGGGATCAGTTTCCCGATGTTTTGGCTTTGATGGGCACGGCCGATACAGTTGTCGATCATGTGCCCTGTCAGGTCGTGTTTGCCAATCTGGAACTAGACGCAGGCAAGCGGTTTGAAGAACATCTCTATGAAGGGGCCGAACATGCCTTTGATAATGCTTATTTGCGTGGCCCGATTGCGCATTGGTATGATGCTGTATAATCTGCTGATGCCCGCGAATAAGTGGCCGGGTTTCTTAGTGAGCAAGCACGCTAGGCGCGGCTGCCCTAAGGTGATCTCGCTTTGAAAGCTATGAGATGTTAGGCTTATCAGGAAGATAATTTGCGGAGGCAGCCATGCTGAAAAAGACTTACCAATGCTTTGATGTGTCGATTGAAAACAAGATCGCCCACATCCAACTGAGCCGAGGCGATGCGCTCAATACAATGACGCGGGATTTATGGAATGAACTGCCGGAGATCGTTCATCAAATCGACCGGGAGGCGCTGGCTCGTGTGATTGTGGTCTCATCGTCGGGCAAGCATTTTTCAGCCGGCATGGATCTGTCCGTTTTTGCGCAGGATGGCGCGGTGACATCGCAAGGGCGCGACCCCTATATTGCCGCTGAGCAGTTCCGCTCCAATATCCGCCAAATCCAATCGAGCTTTAATTGCCTCGAAGAGGCGCGGGCGCCTGTATTGTTTGCGTTGCAAGGCGGGGTCATAGGTGGCGCGATGGATATGATCTCAGCGGGTGATATTCGCTGGTGCACGAAGGATGCCTTTTTCTGTATTCAGGAAATTAATATCGCGATGACAGCTGATGTCGGTACGTTTCCACGTCTGCAGCGCTATATCCCTGAGGGCTGGGTTAAGGAAATGGCTTATACTGGTATGCGGCTAAAGGCTGACAAGGCTAAAGAGATCGGGCTTGTAAATGATGTGTTTGACACGCATGAAGACTTGCTTGCCCACGTTATGGGTGTGGCTGGCGAGATTGCCAAGAAAAATCCTGTAGCAGTAACTGGCTCTAAGGTGCTGATCAATTATGGCCGGGACCATTCAACCGCGGATACACTCGATTATGTCGGTGTTTGGAATGCGTCCATGTTGCCCGCCTCGCACATGAAAGAAGCAATGATGGCGCAAATGGAAAAGCGCGAACCAGAATTTCCAGATCTGCTGAAGTTACGCGATAGCCCTATGTAGCTATAGTGCAAAATAAAAGGAGCCGGTCTCCAAGGGGAAGAGGACCGGCTCCATAAATTTCAAACCATAATTAGCAGTCACTAGAGGGGGAGGGAGATGATGCTAGGAGAACGTAAAGAATGAGGGAACAACATTACGCTTAGGTTTGAAATATTCCTGACTGTTTGTCTGTTGGATAAACATATAGCCCCCACGCGCCATATCTTCCAATCACGAGCATTCACAAAAAAGTGGGTATAAGAATCAGGCGCTTAGACGCTGCTTGCATCTTTAAGAATGTTATCTGTGATAGCAGCTTTTAAGCTGCAATAGATTCTTTTGAGGAATTTGCACCAGCAGAGGAGCTTCCAAACAAATCGCCCAGAGTAGCAAAATCTGACATATCGTAAGTTTTTTGCATGTAGCTTGAGAGAGCTGGCAGGATTTGACCAATCGCATCATGGCCAAGGCCGATATTGTGTAGTGAGCGGATCATTTGCGTTGTCACATAGCGACGTCCGCCCGGCGTTGTTTCGATCAAACGAGCAATCTCGCCTGTAGCAGCCCCGATCTCTGTACCGACTTTAGCAGCAAGTGGGCGAGCGCCTGGCAAAGTGGCAAATAATTCTTGCGCCAGTGGTGCGCCTTGGCGGTCAGCGGCATTTAACAAGATGCCTAGAGCAGCGCGGGCTTTAGCTTGCGACAAACCGGTTTCGGTCTCAACGTGTCTAATAAGGTTTTTAAGCATAAACTATGAACTCCCTTCGGTACGCAAACCAAGTCGCCCGCGCTGTTCAACACTTATGCCGTCAGAAGGATTGCTGAGAAGTTACCAATTTTACGGTTTTTGTTCATTTGTGCGAAAAAAGTGGTTAAACCTTGTAAAGACCTGTTACCAAAAAGGCCAATTTTGTTAATATTTGCCGTGTGATGAGTGTCCAGATTAATTTTTTTAAAATAGAAACAAGGGATAAAAGATATGGTGCGGTTTGGATGCCTTGGTGCTGCGCGGATAACACCTGGTGCGCTTATTACGCCAGTGAAAAGCCATCCTGGCGCAGAAGTGGTGGCGATTGCGGCCCGCAGCGCTGAACGGGCGAGGCGTTTTGCTGCTGATCACAGCATTGCTGCAATTGAAACAGACTATGCTGCGCTGATTAAGCGCCCTGATGTTGACGCAATTTATAATGCGCTGCCGCCTCATCGACACGCCGATCTGACAATAATGGCTTTAGAGGCGGGTAAGCCTGTTCTGTGCGAAAAGCCAATGGCAATGAATGCAGATGAGGCGATCCGCATGGCCGAAGCTGCCAAGCGCACAGGTAAAGTCTTGATGGAAGCCTTTCATTACCGCTTTCACCCTGTCTTCGCGCAGGCGGCTGACATTGTCTGCGGAGGAGACCTGGGCCGTTTGCAAACATATGAGGGGCATTTCTCTGTTGAAATTCCTCAGCGCGAGGGTGAACTGCGCCATGAGTTGGCACTTGGCGGTGGCGCGCTCATGGATCTTGGCTGCTATCCTTTGCACTGGGCGCGGACGTTGCTGCAAGGTGAGCCGGAGGTGCTCTCGGCCAAGTCTGTGATTGGGCGCGAAGGTATTGATCTGTCTATGCAAGCCGAGATGGTATTTGATCGTGGCGTGAAGGCGCAGATCACCACGTCTATGGCTGAAGGCGCTGAACGTGCTGCCTGGTTACAGGTCACCGGAAGTGAGGGAGTTTTGCGCATTGAAAACCCGATAGCGCCGCATAATGGTCATCGGGTGACACTTTTACCTGTTGGGGCAGATGAACCAATCGTGGTGTCAGAGGCCGGGCCGAGCAAAGAGACGACATATCATTATCAGCTCGACCATTTTTTGAACTGCCTATCGGGTGAGGCTGAACCGATGTTGCTGCCTGATGATGCGGTGGCAAACATGACTGCGATTGATGCGATTTATAAGGCTGCGGGTATGCACCCACGTGGAGCAGGTGAATGCTGAGAGGAACAATTTTTTTGGCTAACGGCCAATAACTGCGCAAGCGACACGCGCGCCAGCTCCGCCAATCGGTTGCGTGATGTGATCATCTTCACCGGCATGAATGATTAGCGCGGAGCCATCCGCATCGGTGAGTTGTGCGAGCGTGACGCGTGCAGTGATGATTTCCATGGCTGCCGAGCCATCTGCTGCTGCGTAGATATTCGGTGTGTCTCCGCCTTCAGGGCCAGCAGGGTTTAGGAGACCATGGCCACCAGCGACCTTTCCAACATGACCGCCTGAGCGTTTGTAAGCACCTGTATCCGAGCAATCGCCGACCTGATGGAGGTGCAATCCATGCCACCCTGGGGTAAGCGCGCCTTCGCCCAACTCAACGCGCAGCAAAACACCGTGCGGGCTTTGCTTGAGTTTCAGCGTGCCAATGGAGGTGCCTGCGCTGCCAAGGACTGTGGTTTGCAGGTTTTCAATTTGCGGGCTGACAGCCTCGGCTGTGGCTTGTGCGGTCGCAGCGGTGTCGTGCGCGCAAGCTGTCAGGGTGAGCAAGGCAGTAGTGGCAAATAGCAAACGGAGAGTCATGTTCTGGGGTCCCTATTATTTATTCTTTTCTTATAGCGAAATTTGCGCGCAATGGGAGACAAATTTGAGTGATGTGCGAGTAAGCACTGACAAACCCATGGTTGTGTGTCGTTACTTTTTAAGTCGATTAGCTAGGTGCGCGGTCGTTAACGCCAAACCTGAACACCCCTATGTTTCAAGCGGGAGGCTAAAAATGATTTTAAAGCATGACTAAAGCAGGTGGGCTGGCCAATCCGGGGGTGGACGGCCAGCCCGATTGCTGGGGGGGACGGGAACAGGGAGTGCCTGTTCCACACCAGCAAACTTTAAAACTCTATTTTAACGCTGGACCCACTCACCACCTGCACTGAACTGGCAATACTCAATAGGCTCATTGATGACCTGGCCATTCGGCAAATTTGTCGTGCGGTTAAAATTCTGACAAATCGGTTGAAAGACACCCTGCTGCGGTGCTTGCTGAATGACTCGGCCTTGTTGTTGTGTGGTAATCGGGAATTGCTCATTAGTGACGGTGCGGTGCTGAACCGGTGAACTATGCGTGTGCGGATCTGTGCGTGGGCAGTAAGCATTACTGACAACAGGCTGTGTCACAATGCTGGTCGTGTGTGCTGTCTGCGTGGCAGCGGCATTATATGTATTTGGCTGGGTATAGGTATGCTGTGGTTGAGAGATGACGCGTTGCCCGCCATACGGGTCACCCAAGCGTCTTGCATTATAGTCTATGGGGCCACCAGCAAGATCATGCGCGCCATGGGCAGACCTTTGTCTGAAGCAATTTCTATTGTTTGCTGATGCAATCTGATTGCCGACAAGCCCGCCAGCCAGTGCGCCCAGAACAATTCCAACGCCCTGATTGCCGCGTCTGAAGTTTCCACGCCGGAATCCGCGATTCCCTCTAAAGCCACGGTTACCCCGGAAACCTCTTGAGTTTTTTGCAATCAAGCCGCCCGTTGTTCCACCGATGACAGCGCCGACAGCGGTTCCAACAGCACCATTGCCTTGATTGCAATTGTTTATCTGGGCAGAGGCTTTGCCCGTTCCACCAAGAATGAAAAGTCCCAAGGCAGCAGCAATGGTTACATAGCGCATGATAAACTCCACGTTTGGTTGGTTGAATTAACTATATTGCCTAAATATGTGGCTTTAGGTGAATGTAAGCTGAAGGGTAAAAATTTATTGCAGTTGAATAGCACACGCCATAAACCGTAGCTGTGAGCATGCCATATAATCCTCCTGAAAATACAGGATCCTACATTGCGTATAAAGATAGGCATCTCGTCTTCGCTAACAAGCCAAGCGGACTTTTATCCGTTCCCGGACGCGGGCGTGAAAAGGCAGATTGCCTGATTTCCCGGATACAGGCAGAGGTGAATGATGCCTTGATTGTGCATCGTCTTGATATGGAAACATCCGGCCTGATGGTGCTTGCGCGTGGCTCTGAGAATCACAAAGCACTTTCGGCCCAGTTTCAGGACCGTTTAGTCAAAAAAACATACGTTGCGCGTGTCGCCGGGCTGCCAGCCCAGCAGCAAGGCCGTATTGATCTGCCGATTATAAAAGACTGGCCAAACCGTCCATTGCAAAAAGTTGATCACGCTGAGGGTAAGCCTTCCGTAACGCATTGGCATCTTCTTGCAGTTGAGGGCGCAACCGCGCGTCTTGAGCTTTCGCCGGAAACCGGGCGGAGCCATCAATTGCGCGTCCATCTGAATGCGATAGGCCATCCGATTCTTGGGGATCAGCTCTATGGCACACTACAAAGCAAAGCCGGTGCAGGCCGATTACAGCTTCATGCCTGCGCGTTGGGCGTGATACACCCGGTAAGCGGAGAGCGGGTCGTGCTACATTCTGATGCACCTTTTTGATTGGACATCCGGCATCTGACGCGCCACTTTAAAGCCATGAGTATTCTGGATACGACTTTTCAAACCTTCGGCCGCGCTAAATATGCAGCTGCGCAAGCGATGCGGTCGACATGGTATGGCTCCCACTATTTGCTGGCCCGGCGCCGTTCGGCAGCTTTAACCCGACCGGGGGAAGCTCCGTTTCAACCACAATCCGGGCCGCTTGATACAAAAGAATTGCGACGTGCTTTTCTGGCCCTTTTTGTTAAAGACAGGGCAAACGTAGAGGCCGGGCTTTACAGATCCCCTCAGGACGTCCGGTTTCGTGATCTTGCACGCGCTTTGAAATCTTCACGCGCATTTCTGGCAGATGTCAGCGAGGTTGACCGCAGGCGTGTTGCGCGCAAAGGCACCGAGGTTCGTAAGACGCAAGCTGACAGAATTGGCCGCTTCCCGACTTACTACCGCCAGAACTTTCATTACCAGTCCGATGGTTGGCTCTCTGATGAAAGTGCGCGCATCTACGACACGCAAGTTGAGACACTTTTTACCGGTGCAGCCGATGCTATGCGGCGGGCTGTTCTGGCTGAGTTAGCGCGAGAGATGAAAGGGCGCGATCAGCGCGGTGTTGACTATCTGGATGTGGCTTGTGGCACTGGGCGGTTTCTGGCGCAGGTCATGCGTTCATATCCCAAGCTTAACGCGGTGGGGCTGGATCTTTCGCCTAATTATGCTGGTGCGGCACGCAAGGCCGTCGCGTCTTGGCCACAGGTTGATATTGTTGAAGGTGCGGGCGAGCAAACGCCCTTTGATGACGAAAGTTTTGATGCGCTAAGTGCTATTTACCTTTTCCATGAATTACCGCCGCGTGTACGTCCGCTTGTTTTTGCTGAAATCGCGCGTGTGTTGAAACCGGGCGGCTGCTTTATTTTTGCAGATAGCTTACAGTTTGGCGATGTGCCTGGGCTTGACCCCATCTTGGAATACTTTCCAGAAGGCTTTCATGAGCCGTATTACAAGGGCTACTTAAAGGCTGATTTATCTGGTGTCTTGCAAGGGGTGGGGCTGGAATTAGTGCGCACAGAGATTGCCTTCCTCACCAAGGTGCAGGTCTGGAAGAAAGCCTAAACGGCCAAATCTGACCGTTTGCCGCCATTGGCTTCATAATTGCGCAGCCAAACCGGGGTTAATCCGCGTCCAGACCAGGCATTTCCCGTTTCTGGATCACGAAATTTTATGGGTGCTTTTTTTCCCTTACGTTTCCTGGGGGGGCTGTGAGGCTGTGTCGAGGTGAGGGTTTGTATTTTTTGAGACTGGCTTTTGGCATCGTTTGCGATATTGGCAAGGCGGGCCATACGCTTTTCTAAAACTTCCATTTCGCTAACAACAAGTTTGCTCAGATGGCTGTCTATTTGATCGCGCAGCATGAGCAATTCATCAATACTCATTTTTTTAAGATCGACAATGCCTGCCATATTGCCCCCCCCCCTTCCTTACTAAGTGCCGTATCTTTCTGATTGGCACATTCTTACACACATCATTCAAATAGATGATTTAGGTGCCAAAGCAAAACCCAATTTACGGTGCTTGTGCAAAAAGGTTAGAATTTTGAAATTTATTTTACCTTATCGGGGCCCTGACTGTCCCTGATGACGCAGTTTTGCATCGACGAGCACACAAGCCATCATCGCTTCTGCAACCGGCACGGCACGTATGCCAACACAGGGATCATGGCGCCCTTTTGTGCGAACATTAATGTCTTTTCCATCGCGTGTAATCGATTGGACTTCGGTTAGGATCGATGAGGTTGGTTTTATTGCGATGTGGGCAACAATCGGTTGGCCAGTAGAGATGCCGCCTGCGACGCCCCCATTATTGTTAGATAGAAAACGTGGTCCACCATTGCCTTCGCGCATCTGGTCAGCATTTGCTTCACCGCTGAGCGTGGCTGCACCAAACCCTGCACCGATCTCAACACCTTTTACTGCATTGATCGACATCAAAGCACCTGCAAGTTCGCTGTCAAGTTTACCATAGATAGGAGCCCCCCAGCCGGCTGGTGCGCCGCATGCTTCCACTTCGATAATCGCTCCTGCTGATGATCCAGCCTTACGTGTTTCATCTAGATAGCTTTCCCATACAGGCACAATCTTTTCATCAGCGGCGAAAAATGGATTCTGGTTCACCTGATCCCAATCTCGTGCATCACTTGCCTTGTGGGGACCAATCTGTGCTACGCAGGCGCGGATGATAATATTGCGCCCCAGGACTTGTCGCGCTACGCCGCCTGCTGCCACGCGCATAGCTGTTTCGCGCGCCGAGGAGCGCCCGCCACCGCGATAATCGCGCACGCCATATTTAGCATCATAAGTATAATCTGCATGACCGGGACGATAGCGGTCACGAATTTCTGAATAGTCCTTGGATCGTTGATCAACATTTTCAATCAAAAGAGAGATCGGCGTTCCTGTGGTGACTGGCCCGTCTGTACGGTCATCTTCAAAGACACCAGAGAGTATTTTAACCTGATCAGGTTCTTTGCGCTGTGTGACGAAACGTGATGTGCCAGGGCGGCGTTGATCGAGAAAGACTTGCAGCATATCTGCTGTTAGCGGCACGCCCGGTGGGCACCCATCGACAACGCAGCCTATGGCTGGCCCATGACTTTCACCCCATGTGGTAACACGAAAAAGATGTCCGAATGTATTGTGCGACATGGGGCTTATGGGCTCCGCTTAGGTTTGTTTTGAGGCGACTCTTTGTTCTCTTAAACCTAAATGTGGTTTCGTTCCAGTTTATGCATAATGGAAAGCGCATCTTCACTGAGCGCCGGGCCAAGTGTAGTCGCTATGCTTTCTTCTAAATGTTTCAGGCGCGTTGTATTTGTTAACGCGATATCCAGGTCAGGATTGGCCAGCGCAAATCCTAGCATGGCTGTCGCCGGGCTGTGTCCTTCAACTTTGCTGAGAATATTAATTGCGGTTTTGCGGGCATGCTTCAACTCCGGCCTGTTGCGGCCAAGCGCGCGCGCCAGATACCATAAATCAGCCGGGGTTTTTGGTAGCAGAAATCCACGCCGATAAAGTGCCTGCCCCAAGGGAGCGATGCCAACTGTTCGAATGCTGGCGGCTTTTGCTTTTTTAAAGATGCCGCCATGGCGTGTATCGAAGGCATTATAAAGGCCCATAATGGCGTCAACGCTTTTGGTTTCAACAGCATGGGCCAGCTGCGGGCCAACGCCGCATACGCCGATGGCCTTGATTTTACCCTCTTGCTTTAACATGGACATCACATTTCGCGTGCCGTCGATCTGTTCGGGTGTGGGGCCATGCAGGTAGAGAATATAATATAGTCTCTGTTAAGGCGTTGCAGGCTGGCATGCACATCTCGCCGGATGGCGGCAACGGAAAAATCTTTAACCGGCTTACCCCCGACGCCGTAACGGGTGCCGACTTTGCTGCTGATCTCAAGCTGTGCTCGGCATGTCAGCTTTAGAGCTGCGCCAAGGCGCGCTTCGGCGATGCCACCAGCATAAAAGCCAGCTGTGTCAAAATGAGTGATACCGAGTTCAAGTGCTTTAAAGACAAGTTTTTCAGCCTGCCGCACTGAAAACCAGCGTTTGCCCCATGCCCCGGTGGCCCCAAAGCCCAGCTGTAAAGGGGCTGCATGTGTGTCTTTTGCCATAGCTGCCTCCTCAAATACGGTTGGTGTTCCTCACACCAAGCTGTAAAGGGAAGATATGACGAAAGAAACACTTATTCCGCAGACGCCCAGTGCGACGGATTACACGCGCGAAGCAAAAGCAGGCCTTATCCCTAATGTCGATGAGCCGATCGCCTTGCTTAAGGCATGGTTAGCTGAGGCGCGCAAAACTGAACTGAATGATTCGAACGCGATGGCGCTGGCGACCGTTGATGCCGCAGGTTTACCTGATATCCGCATGGTATTGCTCAAAGATCTGAGCATAGAGGGGCTCACATTTTACACACATGAGACAAGTGCCAAGGGCACGCAATTGCAGGATAATCCTAGGGCTGCTTTGTTGTTTCACTGGAAATCATTGCGCAGGCAAGTGCGTGTGCGCGGCGCGGTTGTGCAGGGAAGTGATGAGGCAGCTGATGCTTATTTTGCCAGTCGCGCCAGACAAAGCCAAATTGGCGCTTGGGCTAGCGATCAGTCTCAGGTACTTGAAAGCCCCGAAGCGCTAAAGGCAAAACTTTCTGAGGTTGAGGCACAGTTCGGGCCAGACGGTGATGTGCCGCGCCCGCCACATTGGCGCGGGTTCTGTCTGATACCTGATCAAATTGAGTTCTGGCAGGATCAACCCTTTCGTTTGCACGACCGTCTGCGCTTTGTGCGCACGTCTGGCGGGTGGCGCAAATGGCGGCTGAATCCATGAAACTGGCGGAGTTGGAAGGCAAAACTGCCCTTGTGACAGGGGCAGGTGACGGAATTGGGGAAATGCTGGCGCGCAAACTTGTCGAGGCAGGTCTGCATGTTGGTGTGCTTGATATTCGTGCAGAAGCGGCTGAGGCGGTTGCCGAAGCACTCGGTCCACGTGCCTTTCCCATTACGGCTGATATTAGCGACCAGGCAGCGCTCTCGAATGCAGCCGACCTTGTCAGTGCGCGCGGCGGCGGGCTCTCGCTTTTGTGGCTGAATGCGGGGGCAGGCGTTGGAGCTAGCCTTACGGAGGGACGAGCGAAGATTATTGAGTGGGCATACAGCGTGAATGTGTTGGGCATGATCTGGACGGCGCAGGCATTCTTGCCGTTGCTGCGTGAAGACGAAGGCCCGAAACATGTTGGGTTTACAGCCTCAACAGCTAGCTTAAGAGATCCTGATATGCCGTTAACGCTTTACGCGGCCACCAAGCAAGCGGCCTTCGGCGTTGCTGAAGGGATCAGAAATGAGCTTGCCAGCGAGAGTATTCCCTCAACTATTCTCTGTCCGGGATTGCTCAATACAAATATCTGGGATGGCGCGCGTGCGCGACCTGGGCGATTTGGTGGACCACGCCATATGGACCCTGCTATTTCAAAGCGTTGGAAAGAGGCAAAATCACCAGATCTAATGTGGCCACACATTGCGGACACGATTGAGGCTGGTGGTGGTTATCTTGTCTGTAGTACGGATGAAGCGATGGCAGATGTACATATGCGTCGGGCGCAAACGATTGCAGATGCTTTCAAAGATATATGACGGAGAGTTTCATGAGGCGCGGATTACAAATCGTATTGGGCTTGCTATCGCTGATACCGCTGGTTGTGGCCTACGGTGCCCTTAGTGGTGGTGCGGCAGGCATTGAGGGAAGGGCGGTTTCGGCCGCGCTCGATAATCAGTTGCGATATCTTTCAACTTTCTATCTTAGCCTGACAGTCCTGATCTGGTGGATGCTTCCAAATATTGAACGCCACACGGTCCCCTTGCGCATTTTGATTGGGGCGATCGTGCTTGGCGGCCTGGCGCGGCTTTATTCCCTTATGACGGTTGGGCATCCCGGAGAGCAGTTCTACACAGGTATGATCATTGAGTTTGTGCTCATCATCATCATTCCGTGGCAGGCCATGGTCGCAAAGCGGGCAAAGGCTGGCTGAGGTCTGTTCTGCGCCTATTCTGGCAGGGCGATAATGTGGGCAATCATTTGCGTACCCTCAAAAATGGCTGTGTCCTCGACATTAACCCCGTCTTCGACAAAGACGAAATCAAGCACGCGGTCTTCATCCTTGTCGGCATGAAGCATAACGAGGAACTTATCACCAGCGTCGGCAGGGTGATCGATCCGGATCGTTACATCCTTATTTTCGCCTTCAGCGAGATACGTAAACCCAGACACCATATCGCCATTGGGTCGCCCATCGATTACAGGATGCAAAACGAGCCAGCCATTGCGCTCAATCAGCACTTCTGGAAATGTAATTGCGGTTGTGTTGGCACGAAAGGTTGAGACGCTTGTGCCGTCCACGCGGACTTCAGAGAAGGTTTTTTCTTCTTCCTGACGAACAATATCCTCAATTTGAATGGCATTTGCCTGGCCATTTCCGATGGTAATTTGCGGTGTTTCGGCCTGTTCCTGCGCAAAGCCTGGCGCTAAAGAAAACAATGGTGCCAATGCAAAGGCCATTACGATTTTCGAGGTCATACCCAATATTCCTTTCTAAAAATCAGTTGCACTATAGCGGTATTCTGAATGCATGTGGAGCGCAGCGTACTGTTTGCTAGCTTACCTTAAGGACGAGTGCTCAAATGAGATAAGCAGACTTTAAGGGTTCGACTTCCCTTCGCGAACCTCCTAGATTGCACATTCAGCAAAATGATTCTGCCTGAAGAAGACGTTTATGACCAACCGTGTAGCCGGCCCTGAAATTTTGAAAATGATCGAGATGATCGGTAAACTGCCGGGGCTTGGGCCACGATCGGCGCGGCGTGTGGCGTTACATTTGCTCAAGCGCCAGGATACGCTGCTCATGCCGCTGGCCGATGCGTTGGCCGAAGCGGCAAGTAAATTGGCGGCCTGCCAGACATGCGGGAATTATGACACGCTCCAGCCATGTCAACTCTGTCAGGCGACCGGGCGGGACGAAAGCGCACTTTGTGTCGTTGCCGATGTGCCAGACCTTTGGGCGCTGGAGCGGGCAGGTGCATTTAAAGGGCGCTACCATGTGCTGGGGGGAGAACTATCAGCTATTGACGGAATTGGACCAGATGAACTGCGCATTGCTCCTTTGATTAGCCGCGCTTCAGATACTGGTGTGCGCGAAGTGATCATTGCACTTGGCGCAACAGTAGATGGTCAGACAACCGCGCACTATTTAGCTGAACGCTTGTCTGGCTGTCAGGTTGAGATTACCCGGCTGGCACACGGCGTGCCTGTTGGTGGCGAACTGGATCATTTGGACGATGGGACGCTGGCAACGGCCCTGAGATCTCGTCGAGGTATGTAGCTTTGTGGAGGCCTTGGACAGCCAACAAGGCTGCAAATGGTCGGGGGCTCCACTTTTCTTGCGCGCGCAAGCTAACGCTGAGAGCCTTACAGACCCAAGTGAAAACGTGTCATGACACGATATTTAGCGGGCTATTTCCTTATTTGTGGCGCACGGTTGACACTATAGGCAGGACATCTATTTTCGCGCCACCGGGGTGCTTGTTATCAAGGCTGAGATTATACCCGTTGAACCTGTCTGGATAATGCCAGCGTAGGAAGGAATAAAATGGATCAGAATACGGCGGCCTCTTCAGAAGTCTTGCATGACAAACTCACAATTGCCGGACGGCATTTTCAATCACGCTTGATCATAGGAACAGGCAAATACGCCTCCTACGCGCAAAACGCAGCCGCAGCAGATGCGGCAAGCGTAGATATGGTGACTGTTGCACTTCGCCGGGTTAACCTGTCTAACCCGGATGAAGATCGCTTGGGCGATCATCTCTCACCGGCACGCTATACTTATTTGCCAAACACGGCAGGCTGCTTCACCGCAGATGAAGCTATGCGCACGCTGAAACTTGCTCGAGAAGCAGGGGGCTGGGATCTGGTAAAGCTTGAAGTGCTTGCAGATCAGAAAACGCTCTATCCGGATATGCCCGAAACGCTAAAGGCGGCTGAAAGCCTGATAAAGGATGGGTTTCAGGTTATGGTCTATTGCTCTGATGACCCGGTCTATGCGCGTCGCCTCGAAGAGGTTGGCTGCGCAGCTATCATGCCGCTGGGGTCGCTTATTGGTTCTGGTCTTGGTATTCAGAACCCTGTCAATATCCGCCTGATTGTAGAACAATCCCGTGTGCCGGTCATTGTTGACGCTGGAGTGGGCACAGCCTCTGACGCGGCTATTGCGATGGAGCTTGGCTGTGATGGGGTATTGATGAACACCGCCATTGCAGAGGCCAAAGACCCGATTGGTATGGCGCGTGCCATGAAGCATGCTGTTATTGCCGGTCGCGAAGCCTATCTTGCGGGCCGTATGGGTAAGAAGCGCTATGCTGATCCAAGCTCGCCACTTGCAGGGTTGATTTAGTTTAGCAAACCAAGGCCCATCACATGATCAAGATAAATGGCTGCGTCGCGAATATCGAATACAAATGAAAAGAGTATCACGAAGGTGATGAGTCCTGTCCATCGGGCAAACCTTGTGCTTCCTTTCAAAAATGTGCGTTGTCTTAGAAGGATGACCAATGCGGGTGTCCAGAATATAAGGTGTATGAGGGCGATAAACCCTGAAATTTGCGGCACGCCAAAGCCACTGGTTAGTACCCCCATGGTGATGAAGCCTGCCACGATGAAACCCATCACCCAGCGCGCCTGAACCCGTTTGATGGCAAAACCGAGACCTACGAGGAATGTTCCTATCATAATACCAATCCAGACCTTAACCCAGTCTGGCGCGTTCGCCATGCCTTCAGCGTCAAACAGCTCCAGAGCGCCATTTCCGTGTGCAATCTCTTGAGAAATAGCCGGCATAGCCAAAGTGATTAAGGCCAGGATCAAGCCTGCCAGCTTAAGGTTTGTACATGCGCGCATGATTAGAGCCTCCCGTATAAGGGCGACGATACTGCTAAACGAGGTGAAAGCAAGGTTTGCGCAGAGAGATACTAACCGGCTTTTGCGATACCTTCAGCGATGAGCGTTTCCAGTTTTGGTGCATTCAGACCTGAAAATAGCGTATCACCGATTACAAAGGTTGGGGTCGCATTGGCACCAATGGTTTGGGCCAACTCATAGGTATCATCGATCTGGTCTCTAAGTACCTTATCCTGACGATCTTTCATCCAGCGATTCATATCCAGATCAATCTCGCGGGCAATCTTCACAATATCAGCCTCAGCAAACTGTGAGGGTGATTTCATGAATTCGCGGTGCATCTCAATATACTTTCCTTGACGGCCAGCAGCCAGTGCCGCCACAGCAGCTATGCGACTTTCAGGAGACAGGATCGGAAACTCTTTGAAAACAACCCGTACTTGCCCGCCATAGCGTTCGGGAAGTGCGTTCACTGTCTCCATTGAAGACCGACAAGGACCGCAGCGATAGTCAAAAAATTCAACAACTGTAACTGCCGCATCATCAGGGCCGATTGAATAGTCACCTGCCGTTTTAAAAATCTTATCGGCGTTTGCCGCAACAGCGACGCGTGCTTCTGCTTCCTGTTCAAGCTCACGCTTTTCGTTCAGGGCGATCAAAGCGTCTTCAATGATTTCAGGATTGGCGAGGATATATTCCCGAACAATTTGTTCGGTTGCCGCGCGATCAGCTGGCGCAGCATTTTCCTGGGCGCAGGCAGCCGCAAATGTGAGGGCACAGAGACTCGCTGAGAGAGCAAACTTGCGAACCATGGGAAAACCTTTCGATTATTTATTTCATTCAAGCCTTATCTGCCTGAGAAGGGGTAAATGGGTATTTAAATTTTACTTTGAACCCCAGTGATTAGCGTCGACGCCTGTAATAGCGTCTGTTTTCTCTTAACCGTGGATCGGTAACTGCGGCGATATCTTCAGCGCGTCGATGTAAGGGCGTACCCGGATCAAGATTTCGCATGGCGCGGCGCGAAAACCCTTGTGCACCTGCATAGTCGCCAACATGATAGGAGCGCTCGGCTGTTGCCAGCTCTGCTTCTCCACGGCGGCCCTGCTTATCAAGTGCCTTGGCTAGCTCTGACCAGGCAAAAGCATTTTCAGGTTCTGTCAGAATTGAACGGCGCAGCGCTGCCTCGCCTTCTTCAATATCACCAGGTTCACCACGGGCAACCATAGAGCGTGCATAACTAATCAGCAGCTGTGAGTTCCCATCACTCATTTCAACAGCTTTTCGGTAAGGTTCAATCGACTCTTCGATATCGCCTTTCTGAAACAGGATAAAGCCATGCAGTTCGTGGAAATACGGATTATTTGGTTCAACCTCGATCAGGTGTGCTGCTTCGCTCAAGGCGAGTTCAAAATCGAGTGTATTAATAGCAGAGTGCGCGCGGGCATAGCGCGCCGGTAAGCTTGTATCGGTTGGTGGGTATCGCTGATAAACTTTGACAGCAGGTTCCAGGAAACCAATCAATTTGGCATGCATCATTGCCATTTGTTGTACGGAACGTTCTGAGGGTGGAACATCCAGAAGCCCTGATTCTTGCGCGCGGCTCCTCAGCCGTGCAATCCGGTCTGAGGCAAGTGGGTGTGTCCGAAAATATTCAAAGCGCCGGGCTTGCGATAGCACTTCTTGATAACGAAAGGCTTCGAAAAATTCGACGAGGCCTTTGGGGGATTCCCCAATCGTCTCAAGATAGGTCAGAGCAGCCTGATCAGCTGAAGATTCCTGAGCGCGCGTGTGAACAAAGAAATTCAGCGCAGTCAATTGTTGGGCATTGGCAATAAGTGCGGCGCCAACTTCAGGGGCACCAGCAGCAATTGCAATGATGCCAAGGCCAATAGAGATATAACCAGGCCTTGAAGAGGCCGCCAGATCTGAGGCACGCCTGGCTCCGTGCGCTCCGGCGATATGCCCGGTTTCATGGGCAATAACGCCTTTTAGTTGGCCGGGTGTTTCAGAACGTATAATCAGCCCCGTATGAATAAAAATATTCTGCCCGCCTGTCACAAAGGCATTAAGACTTGGATCGTTGACGATATAAATGTCGACGTCTTCAGGAACCAGTCCAGCAGCTTCAAGTATAGGATCTGTGTATTCGCGTAGAATTGCTTCTATCTCAGCGTCTCTTAAAAGGCCCTGCGCTGCTGCGGGGAGCGACAAAGCAAGCATCAGCGTCGCAAGCGCGAAGCTTTGGAATAATCGGCGCATCATCATCAACTTTCTACAACTTACAGAGAAGATTATGCCCTAATTGGCCTCTTGGCGAGCCTGCCAGCCGCATTATGACGGAAATGTCAGAATAATAGCTGCAGATAATCAGCTTGGAAGTACATTCAGTAAATCAGAAGACGGTACACGCAGATGGATCAAGACGTATGCCAATCTGTTGTCCCGGTGCAGCTTGAGCTGAAGCTGGCACCAGGATCACCGCTTTGACCCCACCGGCTTCTATTTGCAGCTGGCGTAATGGGCCACTTCGTCGATTTGCCAGAATGATAGCTTTGACCGGTGAAAGCGGGTCTATCAAAACAGCTTCCGGGCGCACGCCGATCATATGCTTTTCGCCGCTGCGAGGCTTTTCAACAGGCCCAAAGGCTGTGTTGACAGTTGTTTCATCGCCTTCAGCGCGTCCATTAAGCAGGATAAGGGGCCCAAGTGCGGTGGCAACCTCTTTATCCACAGGCTGTGTATAAACGGTTTCAGGGGGACCTTCCTGTACGATTTTCCCATCGCGCATAACAGCCAGATGATCGGCAGAGACCATGGCCTCATGTGCATCATGCGTAACCAAAAGTGCGGGTATTTGCGAGGCGCGTACAGCCGCCAGCGCAACATCCCGCAGGTCTTCGCGCAACGCAGGATCAAGCCCGGAAAAGGGTTCATCCATTAAAATCGCAACTGGTTCAGGTGCAAGGGCTCTGGCAATGGCTACGCGTTGTTGTTCACCACCAGAGAGTTGGTGTGGATAGGCCACTGAACGTGTGCCCAACCCGATTCGCTCAAGCCAATCTTTTGCCAGCGCTTTCCGATTATTTTTAGGAATACCTGAGAGGCCAAATTGGATGTTTTCCAGAGCTGTCAAATGTGGGAACAGCGCAAAGTCCTGAAAGATCAGGCCAATCCGGCGCTTTTCAGCAGGTATCATTATCTTGGGATCAGATAATAACTCGCCCCCAATTTTGATTGTACCTTGATCTGGGCGCTCCAGCCCGGCGATGAGCCGCAACAGCGTTGATTTTCCTGCACCTGATTTGCCCAGCAGCGCAGTAATGCTGCCAGGTGCCAAGCTTAGGCTTGCGGCATCCACGACTGCGCGGCCAGCATATTGGCGTGTGACAGCCTCAACGGTAAGCGCGGCAACTTGGGTCATTTGGGGTGTCCTGATCGGTTGTGTGACAGACGCCATGAGAGCAGGATTACAGGCAAAAGGCCAGCTAAGGTAATCGCCAATGAAGGCAAAGCCGCCGCCGATAGTCGCTCATCTGATGCATAGGCATAAGCACGCACAGCCAACGTGTCCCAGTCAAACGGCCGCAGCATCAACGTTGCGGGTAATTCTTTCAGGCTCTCGACGAACAGGATGAGTGCAGCAACCGATGCGCCCGGCATGATGATTGGCAAATCAATGGATAAGAGTCGGCGTACGGGCCCTGCACCCAGACTGCGTGCGGCCTGATCATAGCTGTCTGGTGCACGCTTCAAGGCCGCCTCTATAGGCTGGGCACCTGCGGTTGTAAAACGGCAAACATACACCCAAACAAGCAATCCCAGTGCTGCGCTTCCGGTGAGCGGTAGTCCAAATTGCACAAGTGTGTAGAGCGCGCCAAGCGCGAGAACAGCGCCCGGAACGGCATAGCCCGATGCGGTCAAGAGGTTTGCAACGCGCGCAATTGGTCGCTTCCTATGGGTGCCAAGGGCAATGGTCAGTGCGACACAGAAAGCCGCCGCTGCGCCAAGCGCAGCCAGCCGTATCGAGTTCCAAAATGCATGACTGATTGGCGGTGTCTGATCGCGAACATCTAGTGCCTGCAATATGAGGTTGGTAACCGGTAGCCCAAACCCAAGGATGAATACCAGAGTACAAAACCCGGTTGCGAGTAAGGCATGTAAGCCGCTCAAAGGCGTCCGGATTATCACATGCGCGCGCCTGGCATTTGTCTGATAGCCGGCTGTGCCACGATCACGTCGCTCCAGCCATTGCAGAAACATGCATATCCCGACCAGGATAATCGCAAGCCGCGCACCGGCTGCTGGATCACTAAAACTCGACCAGGCGCGGAACACGCCAACCGTTAGTGTTTGGACGCCTAGAAAATCTGCGGCACCATAATCAGCCGCCGCCTCCATTAAAGCCAGGGCCAAACCCGCGGCAATAGCTGGACGGGCACCGGGCAGGGCAATTGTCCAGAAACGTGTCTGCGCATTCGCGCCCAGAGACCGGGCAGCTTCAAGTGCACCGACTGATTGGGTTTCAAAAGCTGCGCGCGCGGAGAGATAAACATATGGATAAAGCGCTGCTGAAAGAACAAATGCACAGCCGGGAAGGCTGCGGATATCTGGAAACCAATAATCTCTTGCGGACAGGCCAGTCAGGTCACGCAGGCTAGATTGCAATGGCCCGACAACGCCGAGAAAGTTTGCGTACGAATAAGCCAGCACATAGCCCGGCACAGCCAGAGGTAAGATCAGCAGCCATGTCAGGAGTGTTCGCCCTGGAAAAATGTACATTGTCACGAGCCATGCTGTTGGCACGGCACTGATCAGCATCAGGACCGCCATTAACCCCATAATTGCCAGCGTGTTGCCTGTGTAAGTCCAGAAAAAGGTCTTTGTGATGTGCGCCCATACATCGCCGCCCCCGGCAAAGAGGCCGATCAAAAGCGTGCCGATAACGGGGGCGCCAATTACAAGCGCAGCCAATGTTACAGGCACATCGTTCATATTGAACCGTTTAATGCCGGGCCGAAGATTCAGTATGCCAAGCATGCTCGTGAAAGATTATTTCCAGCCTGCACGGTCATAGATCGCTTGCGCTTTGGCCTGATTTTCTCCAAATTTTGTAAGTGGCACCGTGCTGGCGGTGAAGGCGGGGAGCGTTTCGAGCCCCTCTGGAAGGGGCACGTCATCACGGATCGGGAATTCCTTTGTCTCTGTAATCAACATGGCCTGACCCTTTTGGCTGGCAAGAAATTCGATGAAGGCAATGGCTCCATCCTTGTTCGGCGCGTGCTTTGCAACAGCCGCGCCAGTGATATTGACATGTGTGCCGTCTTCATCATCCGGAAAGATAAGTTTTGTTGCCGCGCCAATAGCGCGGCGGTCGTCCGAATTACTGCTGATCAGCCGTGCCCAATAATAATGATTGATAAGGGCAACCGAACACTCGCCTGCAGCAATCGACTCAATTTGCGTTGTATCGCCGCCAGTAGGTTGGCGTGCAAAATTACTCGCCACAGCGCTTGCCCAACTTTCTGCGTCTGTTTCTCCCCAGCGCTCAATGAGTTCGCCCATTAAGGAAAGGTTGTAGATATTGGAGCTGGAGCGCATACAGACATCATCTTTCAACGTGTCCGAAGCGAGGGCATCATATTGGCCAACCTGTTCAGCTGAATAGCGTGTTGGATCATAAACGATCACCCGGGCGCGGCGTGATACACCATACCAATGCCCAGCAGGTTCGCGCAGTGTTTCGGGAATAAGCGTGTTCAGCGTCTCAGACTTTACAGCTTGCAAGAGGCCTTGCTCTTGAAACCGCCAGAGTGTTCCGGCATCTGTGGCAAGTACGAGATCAGCCGGGCTGGTTTCCCCTTCGGCTTTCATCGCTTCGAGCAGGTCACCGCTTTTACCTTCTCTTGCACGCACGCGAATGCCAGTTTCATCCTCAAATGCCTGATAGAGCAATTGGTCAGAATCATAGTGTCGCGTGCTGTAAATGCTAAGAGTCTGACCCGTTTCTGATGCCTGCGTGTTGGTTGCGGAGGGAGGCTCTGATGTCGGGTCTGAACACGCCGCTATCACAGATGCAGTTAGGCCAATTAACAGAGCTGATGAAATACGCATGGAAGACCTTTCAAAGTAGAAACCGACTTAAAACATGTTTGAGAATGAATCGCAACTAGGGAAATGGTGCGCGCGCCCAAGCAAACAAAATTTACCCTGTGCGATACTGACGCTGGACGCGCGCGGATGAGCCGAATAAGTCTGTTGGTGAAGACGGAGCCTCAAATGCATACAATTGATACAATCACCGAAGATCAGGCAGCCATACGTGATGCGGTCGAGCGGACTTGCCGCCAGTTCGATGATGACTATTGGCTCCAGACCGATACAACAGGTGAGTGGCCCGAAGCGTTTACAAAGACAATGGCCGAAGGCGGCTGGCTGGGCATTGCTATGCCTGAAGAATATGGCGGCGCGGGCCTTGGTCTCACTGAAGCGGCGATTGTTATGCAAACAGTGACTAGGTCCGGTGCGGGTTATTCTGGGGCATCGGCAATCCATCTGAATATCTTTGGGCCTAAGCCATTGGAAAAATTTGGAACCGAAGAGCAAAAACAGGAAAACCTTCCAAAGATCATTTCTGGTAAAGAGAAGATGTGTTTTGCCGTCACCGAACCAAACTCCGGGCTCGATACCTCCTCGCTTGAAACAAGAGCTGAGCGCACAAATAATGGCTATACGATCAATGGTCGCAAAATTTGGACGACAGGTGCCCAGCGGGCGGATAAAATTCTTATTATCGCCAGGACCACGCCAAAGGATCAATGTGCAAAGCCCTATTTAGGCTTGTCTCTGTTCTATACTGATTTTGACCGGGCCTTTATTGAGGCCAATCCGATTCCAAAAATGGGGCGCAAAGCTGTTGAATGTAATACGCTTTTCATAGACGGCTTGAATGTTCCCAAAGAACACCTGATTGGCGAAGAAGGGCAAGGGTTCAAGTATCTGTTGCAGGGATTAAACCCTGAACGTGTCCTCTTTGCTGTTGAAAGTATTGGGCTCGGCTTTGCCGCTTTAGAGCGCGCGACCACCTATGCCCAGGAAAGAGTCGTCTTTGGCCGGCCCATTGGTCAGAATCAAGGCGTTGCCCATCCGCTTGCCAAATGCTGGGCAGAATTATCAGCTGCTGAGCTGTTAGCCTATAAAGCTGCATCGCTATTTGATGCAGGTGAGGATTGCGGCGCTGAAGCAAATGCAAGCAAATATCTTGGTACAGAGGCTGGTTTCCGGGCCTGCGAGGCTGCGGTTTTGGCGCACGGTGGAATGGGATACGCCAAGGAATACCATGTTGAACGCTATATGCGTGAAGCTATGCTTGCACGCATTGCGCCCGTCAGCCGTGAAATGATCTTAAACTATATTTCCGAGCGGGTTTTAGGGCTTCCCAAAAGCTACTGATAAGAAGAGCCTATGTACGTGCGCGTTTAGCTGGCGTTTTCATCAAGATTGTTGATCGTTTCCTTGATGAGGTCAATGCTTGGGCGATCTCTATAACCCTCTTCACGTAAAACCGCTTTTACAAAGCCATCAGCGTCGATAAAGACCAATGCTGGATGTGGGATTCCATAAGACCTGGATGTTTCATTGACCTCTTCATTGAGCAAGCCGAAGGCTTTGATCGTTTCTGAGCCAGTATCAGATACAAGTGGGAAATGCAGGTTCGACTTGCCGCTAAAGGTCGCCAGCTTTTCAGGTGAGTCATATGACAAGCCAATAATCTGCCAGCCACTTTCCAGAATGTTTTCAGCTTCTCCATTCAACTCAATCAGCTGCTTCTTACAGAAAGGACACCAGTCAGCGGAGCGAACGAAGGAAACGATTGTGCCTTTCGACCCGGCCACAGAAGATAATTCCAGCTGAGTGCCATCTGCTGTTACAGCCGTAATCAGCGGAGCAGGTGCGTCAATAACAGGGCCAATCTGAGCAAGCTCTGCTTCAGCGCCATGGTTTTCGTCGTGATGGGCAAAGGCGGGAATCGCTGTTGCGATCAGTGCGAGGGCAAGTGTTGCAGATCTAATCATCATATGAGGCTCCAAAACTGAACTTTGTCTGTTTTATCAGCTGAAATGCCGAGTGCGTATAGAGGGGAGATCATTCACGAAACCGTGAGGCAACCGCAGGGCTGGACTTTCTTATTCTTCCTCTGCTTCCTTGCGCAGCTTTTGTTCTGCCTCTTCCAGGCGGCGGATCAGATATGTCTCGCAGGCTTGCTCCATCTCTTCAAGGTGATGCTGATAGAAGTGGTTGGCCCCTTCAATCGTTTGGCGCTCGATAACTTCGCCAGTCTGAACACGCACCTTGGTCAAGGCCCGTTCAATATCACTTGGCGCACAAACAGCGTCATTGTCTCCGCAGAGAATTAGGCCTGAGGCTGGGCAGGGTGCGAGGAAAGACAGGTCATAATGGTTGGCTGGTGGTGAGAGGGCTAAAAATCCGTCAATTTCCGGGCGTCGCATCAAGAGTTGCAGCGTGATCCATGCGCCAAAAGAGTATCCGGCAACCCAGACATAACGCGGGCTTTCAGAAATGTTCTCAATATAGTCGAGAATAAAAGCCGCATCGGATAGTTCGCCGACACCAGCATCAAACTGTCCTTGGGACCGCCCGACACCGCGAGAGTTATAGCGCAGAACACCAAATCCGTGACGCTCAAACATTTTATAAAGCGTAATTGTTACAGGGTCTTGCATTGTTCCACCTGCATTTGGATGGGCGTGCAGGATTAAAGCGAGCGGTGCGCCTGGAACCGGTGGCTCAGTGTAGCGTGCTTCCAGACGGCCTGCCGGGCCGGGGATGATGAGTTCAGCCATATTTTGTGTCACCTGTATTGATTTTTTGTCTTTAAAAAGCGGGCATAGGCGATGTGGGTAACAAAATGCAAGTTTTTGTGCACAAACTGTCGAGTCTCGGGTAAATCAACATATGATTTACGCAGACCATAATGCCACAACCCCCATACGCCCTGAGGCACGAGACGCAATGCTGGCGGCGCTTGATTTGGGGGCCAACCCCTCTTCTGTTCACAGGGCTGGCCGCGAAGCCCGCAAACTGTTGGAAACTGCGCGCAAGCAGGTGGCCATTGCCATTGGCGGTGCGGCGCAGGATCTGGTATTTACAAGCGGCGGGACAGAGGCCAGCGCTTTGGCGCTGCAAGGGGCCGCGCGCAAACTTACGGGCCAGGCGACCTTGTTCCTGACTGGGCTGGAACATAGCGCTGTGAAAGACAATGCAGTCGCGTCAGGTTTGCCCCTCAGGCAAATCCCAGTGCTTCCAAACGGTCGAATTGATCTGACCGCCCTCGGCCTTGCGCTTGAAAACCTGACCGAAGCAGATGGCACACCCATTCTAGCCTTAATGCTGGCCAATAATGAAACCGGCGTGATCCAACCTGTTGCAAAAGCGGCTACTATGATGCGCGCGGCAGGTGGCCTGACCCATTGCGACGCGGTTCAGGCGCTCGGCAAAATTAAAGTTAATGTGATGCTGCTGGGTGTCGATTATCTGGCGCTCTCGGCCCATAAATGCGGCGGGCCGACAGGCGTTGGTGCATTATGGATGCGACGCGGAGCCCCGCTCATTCCACTAATGCTTGGCGGCGGGCAGGAAAAAAGCCTACGCTCGGGCACAGAAAACCTGCCTGGCATTGCGGCTTTTGGCGCGGCAGCACAGGCGAGCGTGCAGGCCATCCCAAAAATGGAAAAGCTCGCCGCGCTGCGTAATGCGATGGAAGGGGTTCTAGTCGCTGAAGGTGGCGCAACGGTTTTCGGAGCTGAAACTGAGCGCTTGCCCAATACAAGCTGCTTTGCGATGGAAGGCTTTCGCGCCGAAACACAAGTTATGGCGATGGACCTTGAGGGCATTTGCATCAGCGCTGGATCAGCCTGTTCATCAGGCAAGGTCAAAACCTCTGGTGTTTTGAGCGCGATGGGCGTATCTGACGCACTTGCATCTTGCGCAATCCGCACCAGCTTCGGCTGGAACAGCGCGCCAGAAGATTTTGAAGCAGTGGCGGATGCGTGGTTGAAGATTACGGCAAGACGGAAAGCCGGATAGGAGAGCTCGATATGGAATGCTGCGGCGGTATAGATGAGCATGAAGACGACTGCACCGAAGTGGTCGTTAAGGACGGGATCGACCAGGGTACGGTGGATGCGGCCAAGGCGCTGGAGTCCGAGAATTATTCAGCGGGCTTCATCACGGATGTCGAGACCGAGTTTGCGC
>CAYUFN010000029.1:0-25557 GCA_964443965.1 uncultured Hyphomonas sp.
GCGGCTGTATTACGAGCATGTTGTAAGCTTTCGGGTAAGTCACTGGACCCAGTCGATTTGGCGATGGCTTCAAGAGCGGTCGAAAATGAGTATATCGGCATGCCCTGCGGGACCATGGATCAGATGGCTATTGCACTTACTACGCCAGGTCATGCTCTGGCTTTAGATACAGCAAGTATGCGCTTTGACTTGGTTGAGATACCCGATGCTTTTTCGTTCGTTATTTTGCATTCAGGTGTGCACCGCAAACTTTCAGATGGACGCTATAAGGTGCGCTTTGAGGAATGTGAGGCCGCGCGGAAAGTTTTAGGGGCAGAGTTTCTTTGTCTGCTTGATGAAGCACAAATTTCCCGAATTTCATTATTGGAAGATAATCTGTCTGCACGCGCAAGACATGTCGTTTCGGAGCACAAGAGAACGCTCGCAGCGATTGAAGCTTTGCGCGCCGAAGATGCAACGCAGATGGGGCGTTTAATGAATGAAAGCCATATTTCCTACAGCGAAGACTTTGCCGCTTCGACGCCGGAGATTGATGCGCTTGTAAAGACATGTGTCGAAAAAGGTGCTTATGGCGCGCGCCTGACAGGTGGCGGGTTTGGCGGGTGCGTGGTTTGCTTGGTGAAATCGGCATTTGAGGATGAGTGGGCCAACGCTGTACTTGCTATGCACCCTAATGCGTCGCGCGTCGTATAGCTTTTACAAGGTCTGTTCTCTTGCGTTAACCGCTGAGCGCTATATCAAGCAGTCATTAGACATAATCAACAGGCAAGGTCTCTGATATGCAGGATATTCTAGAAGCACTCGAAGCGCGGCGCGAGCGCGCCCGTGCAGGCGGCGGAAAAGCACGCGCCGAACGTCAACACGCAAAAGGTAAACTGACCGCTCGTGAACGTGTTGAAGTCCTTCTGGATGAGGGGTCATTTGAAGAGTTTGATATGTTTGTCGAACATCGCTGCAATGATTTTGGCATGGATGAGCAGCGCATTCCGGGTGATGGCGTGGTCACTGGTTCGGGGACAATTAATGGCCGGTTGGTATACCTGTTCTCCAAGGACTTTACGGTTTTCGGCGGATCACTCTCTGGTGCGCATGCGTCAAAGATTTTGAAGGTACAACATGCGGCCATGAAAGCAGGGGCGCCGATTATTGGTATTTTTGATGCCGGTGGCGCACGCATTCAGGAGGGTGTGGAATCTTTGGCGGGCTATGCTGATATCTTTTTACAAAACACCCTTGCTTCCGGTGTTATCCCGCAAATCTCGGTTATTATGGGGCCGTGCGCAGGTGGCGACGTATACTCGCCTGCAATGACTGACTTCATATTTATGGTGAAAGACACCTCGTACATGTACGTCACCGGCCCTGATGTTGTGAAAACGGTTACAAACGAAGAGGTAAGCCATGAAAGCTTAGGCGGTGCCTCAGTTCATGCGCATAAATCGGGTGTTGCTGATGGGGCCTTTGGAAATGACCTGGAAGCGCTTGCGGAAATGCGTCGGCTGATCGATTTTTTGCCATTAAACAATCGCGAGCAAGCACCGGTGCGACCAAGCTTTGATAAAGCCGACCGTGAAGAATTAAGCCTTGATACGCTGATACCTGATAACCCCAACCAACCTTATGATATGCGTGAATTGGTTGAAAAGGTTGCAGATGAAGGTGATTTCTTTGAAATCAGCCCAAATTTTGGTGCAAATATCCTCTGTGGATTTGGCCGTATTGAGGGGGCTACGGTCGGGTTTGTTGCTAACCAGCCGATGACGCTGGCAGGTGTTCTGGATATTGACACGTCTCGCAAAGCTGCCCGCTTTGTGCGGTTTTGCGACTGTTTCAATATTCCGCTCGTAACATTTGTTGATGTGCCAGGTTTCATGCCAGGCACGAAGCAAGAGTATGGTGGCCTGATTAAGCATGGAGCGAAATTGCTTTTTGCTTATGCAGAAGCCACGGTACCTAAAGTCACTGTTATTACCCGTAAAGCTTATGGCGGTGCTTATGATGTGATGAGCTCGAAGCATTTGCGTGGTGATGTAAACTATGCATGGCCAAAGGCTGAAATCGCGGTGATGGGAGCCAAAGGTGCTGTTGAGATCATTTTCCGTAAGGATATTGGCGACGCTGATAAGATTGCGGAGAAGACCAAGGAATACGAAGACAATTTCGCCAATCCCTATGTCGCAGCCAAGCTTGGCTACATTGACGATATTATCATGCCACACTCCACACGTCGCCGGATCGCGCGCGCTCTACGTACTCTGAAAAACAAACGTGTGGAGAACCCCTGGAAAAAACACGATAATATTCCCCTTTAAAGCGGTATAAAACATTTAATAACTAAACCTAAACCTCTTTCCTGTAGCCGTTGTTACGGAGAAATAGGCGGGATAGAGTTATGTTGGATGCAGAACTTGAGCGGTTGATGGTTAAGGTTGCTGACTTGGGGCGGGTCTCGGCGCAAGAAGCAAAACAGATTGTCAACGAGGTTTATGATGACGGCGTTGTTTCTCGCGCAGAAGCGGACGCTTTGTTCGACCTGAATGATAAGCTTTCAGGTGCCGATGAGTTGTGGGATGATCGTTTTTGTGAGGTCATCAAGGATTTTCTTTTAACTGTTGAGCCTCCCGTCGGCTGGGTGACTGAAGAAGAAAGCCAGTGGCTTATTGGCCGTATCAATCGCGACGGTCGGGTTGCGCTCGAAACTGAGCTTGATTTGCTGCTTGATGTTCTGCGCTATGCAGAGGGCGCACCGAACGAGCTTGGCCTTTTTACCCTTAAGGCGATATGCAAACATGCCAAGAAAGAAGCATGCGTCGATTCAGTAACCGTTGAAAGACTGCGACGTGCGCTCTATGCTCCCAATGGGGATGGCGCGACTTGGGTAACGCGCGCAGAGGCGGCCTACCTTTTTGATCTCAGCGATGCTGTCGGGCGTTCAAAAAATGACTCCAGCTGGAATGATCTTTTCGCGCGGGCTATCGGAAACCATTTGATGGCATCTGCGCATCCGTCACCACAAACAGAGCAAGAAGCCCTCTCGCGTGAAAAATGGTTAGAGGCGCGCAGTGATGGCGTTGCAAGTGTATTTGCAAAAGCTGCCAAGTCCTTGGGTGATGGAACATGGTTTGAAAAAGTTGCCTATAATGAAAACAAAGCCAAGAGTGCGCGCCTTGCGGCGCGCGAGGCTGCAACTCGCGCAGCAGAGCAGGTCAATGCAGAAGAAGAAAACTGGCTCGTTAACCGGCTGGGCTGGGACAAGGATGTTAATCCTGCTGAGCGCGCGCTGATTGACTTCCTGAAGAAAGAAGCGCCCGGCTTCACAGTTGGTATTGTGAAGGCCGCCTGAGCCTTTCGCTTGAAGTATTCCTCAGCTAAGCTCTTGTGATGCTATTTTTGAACCTAATCGTCGCTAGCTTACTTGTCGTTTTGACATTTGGAATACACTTTATTGGTCTTGTTGGCTTAAGCGCTGGCATGCGCAGACTTGGTGCTCATCCTGCAAAGTTGACGACACTGCTGGGGCAGGGGCTGGCAATTCTTTCGCTGGTGATTGCTCTCTTTGCGCTGCATGCAATTGAAGTTTGGGTTTATGCCGTAGCTTATCTCATGCTTGGGGCCTTATCAGGGTTGGAGCCTGCACTTTATTACTCTAGCTCAGCGTTTTCTACCGTGGGGTTTGGCGATGTAACGCTTGGGGTTAACTGGCGCATGCTGGGTGCCGCTGAGTCTTTAAATGGGTTTTTGCTTATTGGCTGGTCAACAGCATTTCTTGTGAGTGTCACCGCGCGCGTCAGAGTGTTTGCTTCAGATGCTGAACACCTGGAAGATTGACGATAGGTGACCATGGACAAGCTCTTACGGGCGCTTTAAATCATGTGACAAAATCATCTGGGCTAGGAACGGCTATGTTTAAGAAAATTCTGATCGCTAATCGCGGTGAAATTGCAGTACGCGTTATTAAAACATGTCGTCGGCTCGGAATACAAACTGTTGTTGTTTATTCTGATGCTGATGCCGGGTCGATGGCCGTAGAAATGGCTGATGAGGCGGTACATATCGGTGGGTCTGTTGCATCTGAAAGTTATCTTGACGCTGATAAGATAATTGCGGCTGTTCGTGAAACCGGCGCTGAAGCGATACATCCTGGGTTTGGCTTTCTTTCCGAAAATCCTGATTTTGCCCGCCGCCTTGAAAAAGAGAAAATTGTTTTTATTGGGCCGAATGCACATGCCATTGAGGCGATGGGCGATAAAATCAGTTCTAAAAAATTAGCTGCTGAAGCAGGCGTTTCAACTGTGCCCGGCCATATGGGACTGATTGAGGATACCGGGGAAGCTGTAAAGATCGCCCGCGAGATCGGTTATCCGGTTATGATTAAGGCGTCTGCCGGCGGGGGTGGAAAGGGTATTCGTGTTGCACATACTGACGCGGATGTCGAAGAGGGCTATCCGGCGGTGAAGGCAGAGGCGCAGAATGCTTTTGGTGATGACCGTATATTTATTGAGAAATTCATTCTTCAACCGCGCCACATTGAGATACAGGTCATGGGTGATGGACACGGTAACTGTGTCTATTTGTTTGAACGTGAGTGCTCAATCCAGCGTCGTAATCAGAAAGTTGTCGAAGAGGCCCCAAGTCCGCTACTGGATGCGGTGACCCGTAAGAAGATGGGTGAACAGGCTATCGCGCTTGCCAAGGCTGTGAATTACAATAGTGCGGGTACAGTAGAGTTTGTTGTATCGGGTACTGATAAAGGGTTCTATTTTCTGGAGATGAATACGCGCTTACAGGTCGAGCATCCTGTTACCGAAATGATTACGGGTGTTGACCTTGTCGAGCAAATGCTTCGCTCTGCCTATGGCGAAAAGCTGAATATCAGCCAGGAAGATCTCAAAATTAACGGTTGGGCGATCGAGTCCCGCGTTTATGCCGAAGACCCATATCGCAATTTCTTGCCATCTATTGGCCGCTTGCAACGCTTTTACCCTCCCGGCGAAGGGCCTCTCGGAGACGGCACGGTCAGAATGGACAGCGGTGTGCGCGAGGGTGACGAGATTTCAATGTTTTATGACCCGATGATTGCCAAGCTCGTAACGCATGGGGCAACACGTGATATAGCTTTGGATACGCAGGCAGCTGCGCTGGATCGTTTCCATATTGAGGGCATTCAGGACAATATCCCCTTTGTCGCGGCTGTTATGGATGAGCCGCGGTTTCGCTCTGGTGATATTACGACAGCCTATATCAAGGATGAATTCCCTGATGGGTTCTCTGGTATGGAGCCAACAGACTTGCAGCTTGAATATATCCTTGCGGCTTCCACCT
This sequence comes from uncultured Hyphomonas sp., assembly GCA_964443965.1. Lineage (GTDB taxonomy): Bacteria > Pseudomonadota > Alphaproteobacteria > Caulobacterales > Hyphomonadaceae > CALLCD01. Next base: position 5,323 of record CAYUFN010000029.1, read on the forward strand.
ATGCACACAGTTTGCAGGTCGAGCGCGCAGCATCCCACTTTGAAGAACGTGTCAATAATGCCTGGACTGGAAATACAGATTGGACGGTTATTTATGGAAATGATCACTACAGCGTCCGCCTTCTTATACAGGAAGACCCTTTTGATCATGATGGTGACGCATTAAGCGCAACGATGTGGTTCGGTGACAAGACGTACGAGATAACTACAGATTGGGTCCCTGGAACGAACCTGTTTAAAGGCACCCTGAATGGTGTTGATTTTGCCGTCAGCTTTGAGAATAAAAAATCAGGCCTATATGTGCGCCACCGTGGTGTGGCAAAGCGCGTAACTATTTGCACGCCACGCCATGCCGAGCTTTACGCGCGATTGCCTGAAAAAGAAGCCCCGGATATGTCCAAGCTGATCGTTTCACCTATGCCCGGACTGATCGTTTCGATGGACGTTGAAATCGGTCAGGAAGTTAAGGCAGGTGAGGGCGTATGTGTCGTTGAAGCCATGAAGATGCAAAATATTATTCGGGCAGAGGCAGATGCCGTTGTTAGCGCTATTAATGTAAGTGTCGGTGATACAGTCGCAGCAGATGCGATTATGGTGACATTTGAATGATGGACATAGTGGGCTACGCGGTCATTTGTGAGAATGACTGCATAGCGGACGCTGCGGGCAGCATGCCTGATAGTTTAAAAACTGAAGCCGAGTGGGCTTATTTTCAGGCAGGGCTTGAAGCCAGCGATGTGATCGTTCTTGGGCGGAAGAGCCATGCAGTGACGCCTAATCCAAGAGCACGTCAGCGGCTAGTTATGACCGGCCGCGTTAGTGCCCCTGTTTGGGAAGACACGCGAACAGTCTTCTGGAATCCGAAAACAGCACCGATGGAAACAGCACTGGCCATGTTTGATGGTCCAGCAAGCCATCTTGCAGTGACAGGTGGCCGCCTTGTTTTTGATTATTTTTTAAACACGGCACCAGGCTACACACGCTTTCATCTTAGTCGCGTCAAGGATGTATATATAAAGAATGGCATAAAGGTGTTTACAGCGTTAGAAGAGGCGACACAAACCCCTGAAAGCCTTTTGCGCGCAAAGAACTACAGCCCAGATAAATGGCAACAATTGGATGATATTGCCAGCGTCGTTAGCTGGATTCCGCGTTAAAGCCCCTAGTCATTCTTTGAAAATCAACTTAGACTTTATTTTTGAATTTTGCGGAGAATATACAAATGGGCATTATGGGCGTGTTGTTTAATCCGAATGGACGCATTCAGGCGAGCCAGTTCTGGCAGGGTATTATTGTACTTGTCGGGATACAATTATTGTTGGTTGTGCTCGGTTTAGTCGGTATATCATTCGGAGGGGCCGAAAGCTTTATTTCTTTTCTATTGGTTTATCCCTACCTTTGTGTTTTCGGGAAACGCCTGCATGATAGTGATAAATCTGCGTGGATGTTTTTGCTCTTCCTTTTACTTTACATCATAATTGCTGTTGGTTCGTTTTTCTTTATTCCAGGTATTGGTGACTTTATGAGCCAATACATGGCCTTGGCTCAGGAAGGGGACGAGGAAGCGTTGATTGCGTTGGGGGAGCAATTCACGGTTGATTCACAGCGAGGCGTGCTTTATGTCAGCATCGGTTCATTGCTTGTCAGTAACGGTCTTTTGGGGCTTATTGTTGCGCGTATGTATTCTAATCCAAACGCAAACAAGTATGGTCCACCAGTTGGCGGCGAGCCAATGGATGGCGGCCAGCAAGCCTCTGATGATGATATCTTTAGCTAGGCGATAAACTTTGGCAACTGCGTCGTTACTGTGCAGCTGCCGAACACGCTTTCGAAGGCTTGTTTGAGCGCGAGGTCTGCTTCGGCCATGTCAACAGGATAGCCAAGATCAACCAAGCTCGTGACGCCGAGACCATCTGCTGAAATACCGCAGGGGGTAATTCCGTGAAAATGTGTGAGGTCGGGTTCCACATTTAAGCTGATGCCATGAAAACTGACCCATCGTTTCAGGCGGACTCCGATAGCGGCAATCTTGTCTTCGCGCATCGGGCCGCCCGGCTGCGTCCGGTCAACCCATACGCCCACGCGTCCGTCGCGTGTTTCTGCGTGAATATTGAAATGTGTGAGTGCAGTAATAATCCAGCGTTCCAGGTTCTGCACGAATTTGCGAATATCCTTTCCACGCTTGGCAACGTTTAGCATGACATAGGCGACGCGTTGACCGGGGCCGTGATAGGTGTACTCACCGCCGCGCCCAGCATTGAAAACGGGAAAACGCTCAGGCTGCAACAAGTCTTCGCGTTTCGCGCTTGTGCCTGCGGTGTATAGAGGCGGGTGTTCGAGCAGCCAGACCATCTCCGGCGCTGTACCGTCGAAGATCGCACGTGCGCGTGCCTCCATGAATGTAAGCGCAGTTGTATAAGGGGTGAGGCCATCAGAGACGACCCAATCTACTTGCTCAGCTGGGATCTGTGGCACTTTAAGTAACGGCAAGCCATATGCAGGCGACACTTGTTATCAACAGCACAAGGACTGACCCGATGGTCCCGGCGACACGACCAAAACTGATACCGCCACTCCCGCCGAGGCCAAAGGCATGTAGCAATCGTGAGAGGAATAATGTTCCGCCGAGCCCGTGAAGCAGCATAATGGGAGCTGCCATGAACGCTAAAGCGCCAAGGCCGATCAGGGCGATAGGGACGTCTTCAACAGCATTTCCCTGCACACGCATCATTCGCTGCATTTTGTCATTGTCGCCAGCGCCATAATCTATTTTTGTTTGTCCACGTGTTCGCCCGACTGCACCTTTTATGAGAGCCATTAAGAGAACGTTCAGACCGATCCATAAGCCTGCAGCTTCATAGCCTGTCATTTGATATCCTTCCTATTATTTTTATTTTTCAATTACAGGGTCGTACTTACGGAACCAACCCATAATATTATCTGTCTTTGCGATGAGGCGACTTGGACGGCCTGCAATCAGGTGTGGAGCTTCGGGAATTCGAATCAAAGCCGTATCGACACCTTTTAGCTTGAGCGCGGTGTAAAATTGCTCAGCCTCCCAGGCAGGTGTGCGATAATCAGCTTCACCGACCATCATTAGCGTGGGTGTTGTAACATTATCGATAAGCGTGATTGGGGAGCGAGAGAGGTAAGCCTCAGGGTTGCTCCACGGATCGGCGCGTATCCAGTGTCTTTTAACAAGCACAGCAATGTCAGACGCCAACGCCATGGTCATCCAATTGATCACTGGCTTGATTGAAGCAGCTGCCGCAAAGCGGTCTGTTTGGCCAACAATCCACGCTGTGAGAATGCCGCCCCCGGATCCGCCGGTTACAAATAGACGATCCTTTGATACATAATTTTTGTCCACGAGTGCAGATACGATGTCCATTAAATCATGATAATCATCGCCCGGATAAGCCAGATCAATGAGTTGCGCAAATTCTTCACCATACCCCGTTGAGCCGCGTGGGTTTACATAAACAGTGACATAGCCTTCGGCGGCGAAACGTTGAATTTCTGCTGCGAAGAACGGTCCATACATTGCAAACGGACCGCCATGTATTTCCAGTATTAATGGTGCTTTACCATTCGCCTTGAACCCCGGCGGCAAAGCCACCCAGGCTTCTATCTCGCGCCCATCGACCGAGGACTTCACTTTGATTTCTTCAAGCGGCGACATGTCCAGGAATGGGAGCAGATCAGCATTGAGCTGTGTCAGAACGCGGTTTTCGCCGTTCTTGTTAGCCATGGCAACTTCAGCGGGGCGGTCACGAAAACCAGCAGTATAGGCAAATTGCGGTAGACGAGTTTTAGATACCGAAAATGTGCCACCCGCATAGGGGCGCCCTATCGAAGTGCCCCCAAGGCCAGTCAGCAATACGCTTGTGCTGCCATCAAGGGCAATTTCAACAAGCTCTACTTCACCGTCACGCGGCACTTGTGCGTATAGGTGTTCTCCGTTCGCACCCCACTGGATGTTTTGTATTTGTCGGTCAAGGTTTGTTCTTATCTCTTGTTTGCCTGTTCCGTCAGAATTCATAAGGTATAGACGGTTTTGCTGCCATGAGCGTACCTCGTCATCAAATCCAGTATAGGCAATCTTGGTTCCATCTGGTGAGACGGTCGGCGCTGTATCAGGCCCATCCCGAGATGTGAGCGCGCGGCGCGCACCAGTTGCCAGATCAATGGCATAAATCTCACTTTCGATTGGGTCGAGTTCACTGTCTTCGATATCATTTCCAACAACCAGAAGCGTATCTAGGCTCTGCCATGTGGGGGTGCTAAAATCTGTTTCGCCGTTGGTGATGCGCCGCATAGAGCCCCCTGATGCGGATATTGTGTAAACTTGGTCTGCGCCTTCTTTGAGGTAACCTCTGCCGTCAGATCTAAATCTAACGTCATCAAACACGCGAACAGGCGGGTTCCAATCCTTGTTGCGCGGTAAGCTCGGTTCCTTAGCGAAACTTGGCTGCCTGGAGGGGGTAAAAAGTGTAAAGGCAATTGTTTGACCATCGGGGGACCAAGTTGCTTGCCTTGGCGCGCTGTTAAATTGTGCAAGCGCAAAGCTTTTTCCTGTGTCCATGAAGTATACACGCAGGTCAGGTTTATTATCAGTTGTCGTTGTTGCGTACAAAAGCCTTGTGCCGTCTGGTGCCCAGCGCGGACTTGTTGTAGATGCGTCGCCATCAATGAGGGGGCGATGCTCTCCGCTGGCTATATCGATCACCCAAAGATCGCCGCGTATGCGGTCCGTTTTCAGGTCCATAGATTGGCGTACATAGACGATCATACTGCCATCAGGGGATATTTGTGGATCATTCGCGTATTCGAGTTCAAACACGTGCGCAGCCTTAAACCTGTTTGGCGATACGTCTGCACCTGCATTTGGTAAGGTTCCTGCCAATCCAGCGATGACTGCAAGTGCAATGATCAATTTAAAACGCATGCCGAGGTCCTTTTGCTATATATTTAACTTAGATGCAGACTGAGGGCCACAAAACCCTTTTTGATAAGAGGTCAGACGGCAGGCGTGCTCATGGTGCGTGCAATCACCAAACGCTGAATATCGCTGGTGCCTTCATAAATCTGGCAGATGCGCACATCACGGTAGATGCGCTCGACAGGATAGTCGCCCAGATAGCCATAGCCACCGAAAATTTGCAGGGCGTCGGAGCAAACCTTCTCTGCGATTTCAGATGAGAACAGCTTGGCCATTGAGGCTTCTTTCAGGCAGGGTATGCCAGCTTCTTTCATCTCGGCTGCATTCATGACGAGTTGATGGGCAGCTTCAATTTGTGTGGCCATGTCTGCGAGTTTGAAATTGACGGCCTGATGATTGAAGATGGCTGTGCCGAAGGCTTCACGCTCAAGCGCATAATTCTGGGCACATTTCAGGGCCGAGCGGGCCATGCCAACAGCTTGCGCAGCGATGCCAATGCGTCCGCCTTCCAGATTGGCGAGTGCGATTTTGTAGCCTTGGCCTTCTTCGCCGAGCAGGTTTTCAGCAGGAATGCGCATATCGGTAAAAGCGAGTTGGCAGGTGTCGGAGCTTTTAATGCCGAGCTTTTCTTCGACGCGGATAACCTCATAGCCGGGTGTATCTGTCTCGACGATGAAGGCGCTGATGCCTTTCTTTCCGGCGTCTTTATCAGTGACGGCGAAGACAATGATCATCTTGCCATTCTTGCCATTGGTGATGAATTGCTTTGCGCCATTGATGACATAATGATCACCATCGCGAACGGCAGTGGTTTTCAGGTTTGACGCATCAGAACCGGCTTGCGGTTCGGTTAGGGCAAAGCCGCCAATCCATTCGCCGCTGGCCAGTTTTGGCAGGTATTTTTCTTTTTGTGCCTCGGTGCCATAACTCAGTATTGGAACGCAGCCAACCGAGCTGTGTACGCTGACAATAGTTGAGCAGGCGCCGTCGCCTGCAGCGATTTCTTCAAGGGCGAGGGCATAGGCCACCGCGCCGGTTTCAGAGCCGCCAAAGTTTTCTGGTACGAGCATGCCCATAAAGCCGAGTTCGCCCATTTGTTTGATCTGTTCGTGTGGGAATTCGCCCGTTTTATCACGGTGTTCGGCTGTCGGCCAAAGTTCATCTCTGGCAAACTGGTTGGCCATGTCGCGAATAGCGGTTTGTGTTTCGTTGAAGATCATGAGCGTGTCCTTCTGAATTTAGAATATGTCTATATAAAGCAGGTGAATATGCCACCCCTATCTATGTCGCAGGCGAAAAGCACCTGTTTTAATTCTATCCACGCAAAATGATGCCTTGTTCTTTTGCCTTAGCCTAGCATAGTCGAGGTTATTCGCCATTGTGTTATCTTAATACGTGACGACTAGGGCGATGCGGCATAAAAGGCCTAAATGTGCTGGCGGGAAAGAGGCTGATATGTCTGACACGATCAACAAGACAAATGATGCCTCTGAGGCTGACGCGATAGAAGCGTTGGCAAACCTTGTGAACAATATGCAAGATGCGCTGGCAAGTAATAATCGTGATTGGCTCTCTAAACTTTTGTCTGGTATGCACCCTGCAGATGCTTCAGACGCATTAGAGCAGCTTTCAACGGATGATTTTGCCAGCATAGTCGATTTGCTTGGCGGTGAATTACCATCTGAGATTTTGATCGAGCTGCGTGATGAGTACCGCGAGGACGCTGTTGACGTGCTCTCCGATCAGGCAATTACAGCCGCAATTGAGGACCTAAATTCCGATGATGCTGCCGCAATTCTGGAAGATGTTGACGAAGCCCGCCGCGAACGTATTCTTGAAGAGCTAACGCCCGAGGATCGCACGCCGCTCGAACAAGCCCTTGAGTTTGACGAAGAAACTGCTGGCCGCTTAATGCAGCGTGAATTTGTGGCCGCACCAGAATATTGGACTGTAGGTCATACGATTGATCATGCACGTAATACAGGTGCAGAGCTGCCTGAACAATTTTTTTCAGTTTATATTGTGGACCCAGCATTCCATGTCCTTGGGGCCGTTCCTCTCTCTCAGCTTTTGCGAACTCCGCGCGATGTAAAGCTCGCCGATATTATGGAAGATATTGAAGCAGAGATTAAAACAACTATGGATCAAGAAGAAGTCGCTTATTTGTTCCAGAAATATTCGATGATTGCTGCGCCTGTGGTTGATGAAGATAGTCGTATCACAGGTATGATTACAATTGATGATATGGTCGATGTAATTCAAGAAGAGAATACCGAAGATTTACTCGCACTATCTGGTGTTAGCTCGGCTGATGGCTCGGACACAGTCTGGGATTCGGTCAGCGCGCGGGCACCTTGGTTAGCTGTAAACTTAGTTACCGCTTTTCTCGCCTCGGCTATTATTTCGCTCTTTGAGGTGGCATTAAACACGTATGTTGCTCTTGCGATCTTGATGCCGGTTGTTGCTGCGCTTGGCGGTAATGCAGGTAGTCAGGCGCTGGCTGTAACAGTGCGTGCAATTGCCGAGCGTGAAATGGAAGGGGCCGCAGCACGGCGGGCGGTACTGCGCGAATTTTTAACCGGGATTGCAAATGGGTTTATTTTTGCGATCGGTGTGGCGGGAATCGCCTGGTTCTGGTTTGGAAATGTATATCTTTCAGCTGCTATAGGTAGTGCCATTTTCGCCACTTTCGTCTGGGGCGGGCTGGCGGGCATTCTGGTTCCTTTGACGTTGAAAAAACTAGGGGCCGACCCAGCTGTAGCCTCATCAGTTTTCGTGCTTACGCTCACTGATATTATTGCATTTTTCAGCTTCCTTGGTTTAGCCACACTTCTCTTGTTGTAATTGGTATGTAAGCTCGGTGTGTATCTTGCACAGCAAGCACATGAACGAGATGTGTGTTTCGGATTGGACCAATAATGACGCAGCGTATGCGTACATCTAAAAGCGGATTTGAGCTTATTAAGAGCTTTGAAGGCTTTCGCGCGCGCGCTAAAGCGCTACCGGATGGGCGTTGGACGATTGGATATGGTCACACCCAAAGTGCCCGTGAAAATCTGCGCATAACGCGTGCTGATGCTGAGGCTGTGCTGCGCGAGTATGATTTGCCGCCTGTTGAACTTGCTATATCAGAAGCTGTGCTTGCGCCGCTCAACCAGAACGAATTTGATGCGCTTGTATCTTTCGTTTTCAATATTGGTCAGTCAGCGTTCCTGCGGTCTAAGATGCTGGCATATTTAAATTCCGGGCAACCGCTTGCTGCTGTTGATGCCATGGCAAGTTGGCGTAAAGCGCATGTGAATGGTCGTTTGCTTGTGGTAGACGCGCTTGTTCGCCGTCGTGTTATGGAACAGTCGCTCTTTCTGAAACACCCATCAGGCCAGCCAGTTGCGCCGTCTAATCTTTTCAGGGCCGTGTGTGCTGTTCGTCCGATCAGGCATGTGCAGGAACAGGTAAAACCAATTGCTGATATAGCGCATAAACAGCCCCAAAAAGCGACCACGCCTGTACCAAGTAGGTCCAAAGAGGTTAGCCCACCGCAAACAGATGGACGCTTAACGCGGGAATTACGGGCTTTTGATAAAGCCCCTTCGCCTTCTATGTTATCAGATGCGCAAGCTGGCCCGACACCGGATGAAATTACCCGTGCAATTTCTGCCTTGGCAAACCCTGAGAATGATACTGAAATTGAGCCCGCCATAGTATCAGATGACGCTCGCGTGTCTCCGGCCATGACCCCGCCACCGTTTGATACTGAGGCCGAGGAAGAGCTGCCAAAATTGCCGGGGGTTGAGTATGGTGAAGATATTGCTGACGCTGACGCAGTGTTGCCGAAACCGGCTTCAACAAAAGTCATTGATGATCTCGAACCGGCCGAGATTGACCCTCTTCTTTTAAGCCAGGCTGTTGCTAAGGCAAATGATGAGCCGCGGGAAAAAACGAGTCGGCGGATGTTTGCTTCCGTGCTTGGCTTTGTTGGTGTTGTTTTGGGAGGGCTAGGAGTCCTCAATTTGCGCAGTGATTTTCGCGCTGTGAATTTAAGAGATACTGAACTGGATATTTATCTTAGTTTTGCTGCAATGGCATTTGGCGCATTCTTTGTTCTACTTGCCTTATTCTTATTTTTCAGGTCGCGCGGGCAGAACTAGCCCCTGGTGCTTAGGCTTTTACCTTTGTAAATGACTCTTTTGAGTGATCGAGTGCCTTAAGTGTCTCATCATAGCCAGCTTGTACAGCTTCATCATATGAGTTCCAGTCACGCAGTTCCAGATCCACAATTTCAGGTGTAATATAAATATCCGCCAGATCTTTTTGCGCGGAGGGGTTCACACCGACAGTGGCTGATCGCATCAAGAGTGAAGCGATTGGAGGTGTGCGGCTAAAGCCATGCTTGCTAACCCAGCCAAGGAAGCCCGGTGGCGATATAAACTCATCAGCGGGAAATCCACGCCGTGATCGTGAAACATCAGAGCCGACGATAAAACCTCTGTGTAGGGATTTCATGACGTTTACTGGGAAGTTATTCAGCACCCCACCATCAACCAGAACATCGCCATCATTGATGATGGGTGGTAAAATACCAGGCAATGCAATCGAAGCCCGCAAAGCATGACGCAAATAGCCGCGGCGATGAATAAAGCTATCCCCATCTGTCAGGTTCGTTGAGACACAGAAAAACGGAATCTCAAGATCGCCAATCGTTGCATCTCCAAAATGCTCTTTGAGGCGTTTGTCGACACGTTTGCCACTAACGAGGCCGACAACGGGAAGATTAAAGTCACCAAGCGGATTGGTCTCGACAAAGCCCTTTCTGATACGGTGGTCGATCTCTTCATCAGACCATCCCATCGCCACGCAGGCTGCTACGACCCCACCCATGCTGGTCCCACCGGTGAAATCAATTGGAATATTACGTTCTCTAAGTGCGCGGACAACGCCAATATGCGCAAATGCCCTTGCGCCGCCGCCCGAAAGCACCAGTCCGACAGATCGCCCGCTCATAACTCTTGCGAGACGTTCACAATCTGTGGTGTTTGTCCCGATCCAGTGAAAGATGCGCGTACCGCCGGCGGCAGAGAGCCATTGTCCAGGCGTTGCGGTTAAACGTTTGCGGGCTGTATGCATTAAGACCACATCAACAAGCTTAAACTTGCGAGCTGGAAAGTGATCAACAGGTAAAATAGGGTCAGAGGGAACCGCATCAGCGCGGGCCATGATCCATATACGGTCAGCTTGCCTAATCGCTAGTTTAAACCAATTGCTTTGATCCAGCTCACATATCAAAATGACGGTGTCGTTTTGTTTTTCAAGCTCGTCAAAGAATCTGGCGGGCTTATCTCCACCTTGTGACTGATCCACAATAGCGGCGCGTAACCCCATCTGATTGAGCGCTGACTTTAAGCGGCTCGCCCTTAGGTGAAGGTCAATTGTACGAGATGTGCCTACGAGTGTGTAGACTTTTGGTTCAGCGCGTGCCGAACGCTGACCAGATTGACGCAGCCGCAATAGGATCAACCTGATCAGGTCTTCCAATATTTCCGGTTCGGCATCTATCAGCTTGTCAAAGCAGGCGCGACTTAAGCTGACGATTTCACTGTCACGCAAGGCGTAGACCGCGTTCGTGTGTGGTGCATCAGGTAAATCATCTCCGCCGGAAAACAGCGCCATCTCTCCGACAGGTTCGCCAGAGCGTATATGCCCTAGAAATTCTTTGTCTTCCAGCTCATGAATTTTAAATGCACCCAGTGATCCGGATAATAAAAAGTGTATGTGGGTCGCTGGGTCGCCCGCTTCAAAAAGAGCAGAGCCTGCTTTTAGGGAATACCATGAAGCTTCCCGGCCTACAGTGCGCAGCACCCGCGCGGGCGCATCCTTTAGAAAGGGTATCAGTTTTAGAGTTGAACTTAAATCCATAGACATATGAGATAATGCCGCCTGTGCCGTACTCTGCCAACTCTCTTAATACGACTAAACCGATATAAAAAGTGATTCTAACTATATATGAGGGTTTTCAGTCGACCTAAAACAAATCTGCAAATAGTAGATAGTTAGCTTAGGCGGTTTCATTTCACAAAAAGCTGATTTAACAGAGATCAATAAAGTAAGGGCCACACCATACCATGCCAGTTTTAAAATCTAAGATTGATCCTGCATCGCAAGCTTATGCGGAGAACGCCAGTGCGATGGCTGCGCTACTCGAAGAGTTGCACGAAATGACAGCAATGGCCGCGCGGGGAGGGCCAGAAAAATCGCGCGAACGCCACGTCTCCCGCGGCAAGCTGTTACCTCGCGAGCGTGTTGAACGTCTTTTAGACCCAGGAACGCCTTTTCTTGAGATTGGCGCTCTTGCGGCTAATGGCATGTATGGTGACGAAATCTCTGGAGCTGGTTTGATTGCAGGTGTTGGCAGGGTGGAAGGTCGTGAGTGCATGATCGTCTGTAATGACGCTACGGTTAAGGGCGGCACATATTATCCGATGACTGTGAAGAAGCATTTACGTGCGCAGGAAATTGCCATGCAAAACTATTTGCCATGTCTATATTTGGTCGATAGTGGCGGCGCAAACTTACCTCATCAGGCTGACGTTTTTCCTGATCGCGAACACTTTGGGCGCATTTTTTACAATCAGGCTAATATGAGCGCAAAGGGCATACCGCAAATTGCCGCGGTTATGGGGTCTTGTACAGCTGGCGGGGCCTATGTGCCTGCAATGTCAGACGAGACGATTATCGTTCGCAAGCAGGGGACAATTTTCCTTGGTGGGCCTCCACTTGTTAAAGCGGCCACGGGTGAAGTGATCTCAGCTGAGGATTTAGGCGGCGCCGATGTGCATGCGCGTCAATCTGGTGTTGTTGATCATTATGCAGCCCATGATGACCATGCCCTGGCGATTATGCGGTCTATCGTACGCACACTTAATCGCCCCAAGCCGCAACCTCTGGAATTGGCAGAGCCGCTTGAGCCTATATACGACATTGAGGAACTAAATGGCCTGATCCCAGCCGATGCTAAGGAGCCATATGATGCACGCGAGATTATTGCCCGGCTTGTAGACGGATCAGAGTTTCACGAATTTAAGAAGCTGTACGGGGAGACACTGGTTTGCGGGTTTGCACATCTATACGGCATGCCGGTCGCAATACTTGCAAATAATGGCATCTTGTTTTCCGAGAGCGCCCAGAAAGCAGCGCACTTTATTGAGCTTGCAGAGCAGCGCCGCACACCGCTTATCTTCTTGCAAAACATTACCGGCTTTATGGTTGGCTCAAAATATGAAGCCGGCGGTATCGCCAAGGATGGCGCTAAAATGGTCACTGCAGTTGCCAGCGCGTCAGTGCCGAAGCTGACAGTTATTACAGGTGGTGGCTACGGCGCGGGTAATTACGGTATGTGTGGCCGGGCCTATAGTCCGCGATTCCTTTTTATGTGGCCTAATGCCCGCATTTCTGTAATGGGTGGTGAGCAGGCCGCTTCCGTTCTGGCGACAGTGACGCGCGATGGCAAGGAGCGCCGCGGCGAAGATTGGAGTGCTGAGGAAGAAGAAGCTTTCAAAGCCCCAATCCGCGAAAAATATGAAAGTGAAGGCAGCCCTTATTATTCCACAGCGCGTCTTTGGGATGATGGGATTATTGCACCGGCCGATACGCGACGCGTCCTTGGACTTTCTCTCTCTGCTACATTAAATGCTCCGTTTGGCGAGAAGGGCTTTGGCGTGTTTAGAATGTAGGCAGATCACAATCTGTTCACTCACCACTTTGTGAGCAGCAGGTGAGCGGTGAATATGTTTTATGAAGTGGCGTTGAAGATTTTGATATAAGTTAGTCCAAGGATACCTGCCACATGAAACGTACACTTATTGCTCTAACTCTCGCTGGTTTTGGTTTTGCCGCGCCTGCTATGGCTGGCCCTCTTGAAGATCAGTTCTTTGCAATGGACACTAGCCGAGATGGTAGTATTTCCCGCACAGAGTTTATTGCTTTTCAGAAACAACAAGGCGCGACTGAACGTCAGGCCAATTTCGCTTTTGACAATACGGCCGGAAATGATGATCGCATTACTCTAAACGAGTATCGTGCTGGCCCAGTTGCGCGCACACAGCGCCGCACAACAACGCGTACAACGCAACGCAATCGCCCAACTAGACGCACCGCACCCCGCGGTGGTGGTAGCTTTGGTGGTGGTGGTGGCGGTTCATAAGCGCTATTTTTCTGACAAAGTTTTAATGCCGGGCGTTTTTGTTATTTAGAACAAGGATGTCCGGTTTTTCTTTCCAAATTATGACATAGGCTTAATTTGTAACTCTGTCGCAAAGTGGTCTGTTCCGCCTACGTCTTGCTGTTTTGGCAAGGCGCATAGGAGGGGGCCTCGTCGGCCTCGTAACGGAGAAAATCTATGACCTATCTAAAATTTGTCCCAACTATTATTGCGGCCATTGCGTTCGGTGGATCTTTCACAGCAAGTGCTGAAGGTACAGTTGCCGAGAAATTTGCCGCTATGGACACTGATGCCAGTGGCTTAGTAAGTGTCGCGGAATTTGTCACATACGCCACTGGTTCGGGTAAACATACCGAAGAAGAAGCACAGGCAAAGTTTGCAGAAATAGCGGGCGATGATAGGGCCTTAAGCCTTGTCGAGTTAGAAGCTGCCTACGCCAAAAAAGAGGCTGCTGAAACACACAGCAGTGAAGGTGCTGGCTCTTAAGGCCTTGGGGGCTAAATAAGATTTATGCATAGATCATTGGCACTTCAGGTCCGTCCTGAGGTGCCATTTTTTATCGACTGACATGCTCCTGCCATAAACGGGCTTTTATAGTGAGGCGCAAAACGATAAAAGAACGTAAAAGGGCAGGAAAGCATATGACGTTCTATACAATGATTGACTTTGATGTCTCGCGCGATGGGGTGGCCATCATAACGCTGGATCGACCAGAAAAGCATAATGCCTTCAATGCAGTTTTAATTAACGAGTTGGCAGATGCATTTGACAAAATCGCGCATGAGACAACCATACGACTGGTAATTTTGCGTGGGGCAGGCAAGTCTTTCTCTGCAGGGGCAGATCTGGATTGGATGAAGGAAGCTGCTAGCTACACCGTGGCTGAGAATGAAGCTGATGCTGTTCGCCTGGCTGAGATGCTTCGCAAATTACACGACCTTCCACAGCCAACACTTGCGCTTGTGCAAGGCGCGGCTATTGGCGGCGGTGCAGGTCTTGTTGCTGCTTGTGATGTGGTTATCGCTATGGCCTCTGCGAAATTCCGGTTCTCTGAGGTGCGTCTTGGCCTAACCCCGGCAACCATTAGCCCGTTTGTTGTTCGGGCGGTTGGCCCGCGATGGGCAAAGGCTTTATTTGTAACAGCCGAAAGCTTTGATGCATCGTATGCGGAAAAGATGGGGCTTGTACATTACGTTGCCCAGACCGAAAAAGAGATGGTTGAGCTTGAGGAATATATAGGCAGCTTAATTTTCGCCGCTGCGCCAGGCGCAATTGCTGATGCCAAGAAGCTGGTAGATGATGTTTCCGGGCGTGCAATAACAGATACGCTGGGTCAGGAGACTGCTAAGCGCATTGCTTCGCGACGGGCCAGTGATGAGGGGCGAGAGGGCCTTTCAGCGTTCCTTGAAAAACGGAAACCTGATTGGGCCAAGTAGGTCGCTTTTCTGCCGCGCTGACACGTTGGCGTGAGGCGCTTCGATCAGGCTTTGTTAAGGGGCCTTTAAGTGCGGGGACCTTCGAGTTTATCTCATTTGGGATCAAACAGGCTTGGGCATGTCTCTTTGGCGGCGCATTGCTGGGATTGATTATAGCCACCTACCTTTTCTACCCTGAAGGTGGGCACTTGAGCCGTTATGACTTTCTGGTACTTGCGGCGGTGACGTTGCAGCTTGTTCTTCTTTGGGCGGGTTTGGAAACTTGGGAGGAAGCGAGGGTAATTCTTGTCTTTCACTTTGTTGGCACGGTTATGGAGATCTTTAAAACGCAAGCAGGCTCGTGGGTTTACCCCGAAGCAAGCCTCTTGCGTATCGGTGATGTTCCGCTTTTTTCCGGCTTTATGTATGCCGCAGTCGGCAGCTATATTGCCCGCGTCTGGCGGATATTCGATTTCCGGTTTACAAAATTTCCGCCGCTTTGGGCGCAAAGTCTTTTGGCAATCGCGATCTATATTAATTTTTTTGCGCACCATTATACGGTTGATATTCGCGTGTTTCTCTATTTGATCACTGTCCTATTATACGGGCCGTGTCTTGTCTGGTTTCGCGCTGATCAGGTTGAGCGCCCCATGCCCTTGGTGATTGGTTTTGGTCTTGTCGCTTTATTTATCTGGTTTGCTGAGAACATTGGTACGTTTGCACGTGCATGGACGTATCCTGAACAAGGCGAGACCTGGCATATCGTGTCTATACAAAAATTTGGGGCTTGGTATTTGCTTATGATCATCAGCTTTGTATTGGTTGCTTTCATTCACACAAAACGGGGTAACACCGCATGATCAAGACGCTTCTCATCGCTAATCGAGGCGAGATTGCTTGCCGTGTTATAAAGACATGCCGGGAGCTTGGTATCAAAAGCGTTGCAGTGTTTTCGGATGCGGATGCGCGTGCCAAGCATGTGCGCGAAGCAGATGAGGCTGTTCATATTGGTGCGGCTCCTGCAACAGAGAGTTATCTTGATGGCGAACGCGTAATTGAAGCGGCCAAAGCGACTGGCGCTGATGCAATCCATCCCGGGTATGGGTTTCTGTCTGAAAATGCACGATTTGCAGAAGCCGTGATTGAGGCGGGCCTGATTTGGGTTGGTCCCAAGCCTGATACAATCCTTTCAATGGGGCTTAAAGACGAGGCAAAACGCATTGCCGAAGAGGCGGGCGTACCTGTCCTGCCTGGTTATCGCGGTGCTGCGCAGGATGTTAAAACCCTGAAAGATGAGGCCAAGGCCATTGGCTATCCGTTGCTCATCAAAGCTGTGGCAGGCGGCGGTGGGCGCGGTATTCGTCAGGTTGATAAAGCTGATGATCTGGCAAATCAGCTTGAGAGTGCCGTGCGTGAAGCGGAAGCTGCATTTAGCGATGGCCGTGTTATGCTGGAAAAACTCGTCCAGCGCCCGCGTCACATTGAAGTCCAGGTTTTCGGAGACAGCCATGGGAATGCTGTCCATCTGTTCGAGCGTGATTGTTCGCTCCAGCGCCGTCGCCAAAAAGTAATTGAAGAAGCGCCCGCTCCAAATATGCCTGAAGATGTCCGTGCCGCAATGACCGGCGCTGCTGTCGAGCTTGCCAAAGCGGTTGGTTATGAAGGAGCAGGAACAGTTGAGTTTATCGTAGATGGGGATGGCCCGCTAACAATTGATAGCTTCTGGTTTCTTGAAATGAACACGCGCCTTCAGGTGGAGCACCCCGTCACCGAAATGATTACGGGGCAAGACCTCGTTGCGTGGCAATTGCTGATTGCTGATGGTGGCAAAATTCCGCTGACTCAGGGCAAGATAACAATGAAAGGGCACGCGATTGAGGCGCGTATTTGCGCCGAAGATCCAGCTGATAATTTCCGACCAGGCGCTGGTCTTATTGAGGCCTTTGGGCCCTTAGCGGAGATCGATGAAGAAACCTTGCGCTGGGAGAGCGGCTTTGAGCCAGGTGACCGGGTGCCTTCCAATTATGATTCGATGATTGCCAAGCTTGTTGTGCATGCCGATACGCGTGAAGCAGCCACACAGAATCTTGTTGAGGTGCTCCATCATACACAGCTTGTTGGTGTGCCTGAGAACATTGGTTTTCTCGCCCGCTGTGCGGCTTCTGACATGTTTGCCTCTGGGGAGCATCATGTAAATTGGATCGCCGATGAGGGGGACACCCTGACAGTGCCCCCAAGCGCGCACGAGCTTGCTTCGGTTTTGGCGGTTTGTGATATTCAGCTGGAAGATACAGGTGAGGCTGACCCATGGGCGCGTAAGGATGGTTGGCGTCTGAATGCCGCGCCGCGTATGACTGCTCCTGTCGCAATTGCTGATGATGCAGACGTTCTTGACCCTGATGCCTATCCTTTACCCGCAAACAACCCGCTCCCATTTGTGACTGATCTTTCTGAGCGACGCTTTGCTGTCACGACTGGCGGCGATAGCTGCCTTGTCGTTGTGCCAGACTTCGATGCAGAAGCTGAGGCGCTTGCGGGCGGGGATAGTATAAGTGCACCGATGCCGGGTAAAATTCTCTCGCTTAACTATAAAAGTGGCGACCGGGTTTCAAAAGGAGATGTTGTGGCCGTTATAGAGGCCATGAAAATGGAGCACAGCCTTGCCGCGCCGCGTGACGGTGTTTTAGAAGCGGTTCCGGGAAAAGTTGGTATGCAAGTTTCGGAAGGCACTGAAATTGCAAAACTCGCCTCAGAAGAGAGCTGACCGTCTCACATTCGCACATTTGGGTGTGTAAATCAGTGTTCTCTGAAAGATTCAGATGGGTTACAGTTTATCTGTACACATTAGGAGCAAATGAATGACACGCGTGTTTAAGAATTGGACACAGGAGATGACCGAGGCTTTTGGTAAAGAGGCCGTCGTCGCGACGCATAACTTGCATGAGCGAGATATGTTTACGGACAGGGGATTAGCTGATTTACTCGATCAGTATCCGCGTGATCAATTTAATCTCTATACAATGAACGATGATCTGACCGATTATGAAAACGGGTTTCGGCGCGGTGTCGTGGGAGATTTAAGCGGCGCTGAAATTCTCGAAGCGATTTATCGTGGGCGTTTGTGGTTAAATCTCAGGGAAACAAACAAGCATTTGCCGCTCTATGAGGCCTTGTGTGAAGAAATGTTCGGGGAGATGGAGGCATTCGTGCCAGGCCTTAAAACGCGCAGACGTGATTGTGGTGTGCTGATTTCGTCGCCAAAGGCGCGTGTCTTTTATCATTTGGATATCCCGAATGTCTCTCTTTGGCAGATTCGTGGCAATAAAACCCTACACGTCTATCCGGGAGGAGAGCCATATGCCTCCGATGAGCAGATCGAAGCCATTATTTTAGGTGAGTGTGAGGAAGAGATCACTTACCGGCAGGATTTTGAGAGTGGCCGTAAAAGCTATGAACTGACACCTGGGAAAATGATTACATGGCCTCAAATGGCCCCCCACCGTGTAGATAATGGGGACTCTGTAAATATCTCATTATCATGTGAATTTTTGACGATGCAATCGGTCCTGCGTGCAAATGCGATGTATACGAATGGCCTTATGCGTCGCAAGCTCGGCGCTAATCCATCGATTGCAAATGATGGGCAGGTGACCCAGTTCGGTAAAGCCGCCATAGCCCGGGCGTTGAAGCTCACCCGCAAAAAGCCAAGCATTGATGAGCTGGCGCCTCCAAGCTTTGAAGTGTGTCTGGAGGAAGAAACTGGTATTCGCGAATTTACTGCCGCATAATTGCCTGAATTAGGATACACTTAAGGTGTGCCTATGATTCCTTCCACGCTCATTCTTTATGCATGTCTGCAGCTGGCTGATCCAATAGAGATAGCGCTGCGTGCCACAGAGGCGCCAAAAAGTGTGCGCGTTGCGTTTACTGTAGAGCTTCGGAGTGCTGAGGCTGTCCGTATTTTTACCTATGACCCGCGTCTTGATGAAGCCCAGGAGTGGACACTGGACCTTGCAGAAGGCGAGGATGGGTATCTAGATGAAATTAGTGCGACATGGGGTGCCGAAGAGGCACCTGACGGGCGTATTTTTCCGGACGATTTACGCGCAAGCCTGGGTGCGGACCTAGACATCGAAAATCTTGGTCAAGCCTGGAAATTGCAATTCAAGCATACACCTTCCGCCAATGATGGAGCATTTGACATCTGGGCGGCTGAAAAGCTTGATGCTACAGCTTGGTTGTCTCCTGATGATAACAGTTTCCTGCGTATTGATTACACATTACCTTCGCCGGTTAGGGGGCCTGAAGGCGGGTGGCTCTTCGCTTATGACCAAAGCTATTACTTGCAAAATGATCCGGTTTATAATTTGACCTTGATTACGGCCTACACACTGAAATTTGTTGCGGGTAGTGCATTTGGCAAGCAAACCCAGCAATACAGAATGCAGGTTCTTTCAGCGGAAGTCTTCTTTGCGACTCCAGAAGATGAAGCGCGCTTTATTGCCACAAGCGCAGCGTCAAAGAATGATGTTCCTCAAGATGTGCGCTAGGGAGATGGCATGACGATGCACATGGTAAAGCTTTGTGTCGGTGCTGAAAGTATCGATGATATGATTGCTTGGCAAACTCGGCAAATGCGCACACTTCCTAACCCGGTTCACCACACACGAGCCTATCCTAAACAGGCGGATGAGCTACTCAATGGTGGGTCTATCTATTGGGTGGTTAAGCGTGCGATCCGATTCCGCCAGCGAATAATTGATATTCGCAAAGTGCAGGGCGAAGATGGGCGGGCTCTTTGCGAATTGCATTTTGATCCAAAACTGTTTCAAACATACGCACAGCCTAAACGGCCTTTTCAAGGCTGGCGCTATCTGAAGCCGCATGATGCGCCCCGCGATTTAAAATCCGGTGAGCGCGCGCTTGATATTCCTGCAGATCTGGATGCTGCATTAAAAGCGGCAGGTGTCTGGTAAGGGCTGCTATTTTACAGGCATGGCGCAGCGTAAGTGATTGGCGATACCTGTCTAGCGTGTCATAGCCACGTTATGAGTGATTTGGATGCCCATACAAAGATCAGGCCGCGCCCGACCTATCCATTCGGTAAGCAAGTGCCGGAGATTAATGAGCTCATTCCTGTTGCGCAGGGCATCTATTGGCTCCGCATGCCGTTACCTTTCTCGCTCGAATGGATTAATCTCTGGCTGATTGATGACGGAAATAGCTGGAGCCTCGTTGATACCGGTATGCCAACAAAAGAGGGTAAGGCAGCCTGGCGATGGATTCTTGAGAAGAAACTTGATGGCAAGCCATTAAATCGTATCTTCGTTACCCATATGCATCCCGACCATGTTGGGAATGCCGGATGGCTTCAGAAAAAAACAGGCGCAGCACTTCATATGTCACGCCTGGAATATGCTACATGCCGCATGCTTTGTGCAGACACCGGACGCGATGCGCCGGATGCAGCGATTGATTTCTTTACCAGGGCTGGCTGGGATGAAGCGGCGTTGGATAATTATCGGTCCCGATTTGGACGTTATGGTATAGGCATCAGTCAGATGCCAGATGCTTATCGCAGGCTCAGTCATGGTGACATGGTTCAGATGGCTGGCCACACTTGGCAAATCGTCACTGGCAGTGGCCACTCGCCAGAGCATGCTT